>NZ_UHIP01000002.1:1016022-1354696 GCF_900460245.1 Vibrio fluvialis | reverse complement strand
GATTCTCCCAACACCCGCGAATTGGTCGCTGAACAGGACAGTTTGCTTTATGACTCGGATTACTACGGGGACGATCTGCCGTTCTGGACCCAGGTGCCTGACAAGAAGCATCCCGGTTCAACGCGCCCTCACCTGATTGTGCCCTACACCTTGGATACTAACGATATGCGGTTTTCCTCGCCTTATGGGTTTAGCCACGGGGAGGAATTCTTTCAGTATCTCAAGGAGAACTTTGACTGTTTGTACGCTGAAGGTGCCGAGAAACCTAAAATGATGTCGATCGGTCTACACTGCCGCGTCATTGGTAAGCCCAGTCGTTTTATGGCATTAAAGAAATTCCTCGATTACGTCGCGCGGCATGAGGGCGTTTGGGTGGCGACTCGTGAACAAATTGCTCGTCACTGGATCGAGCATCACCCTGCTTAACCCGTTGATTCTGTCTTTACAAACCGCCGCGACGCCCTTCCTGTCCGGCGGTTTTTTTATGCAACCCAATTTAATGCAAGTGCACCACAATCGAACAACATTTCAGCGCCAATATTCGTGCGTTATATCCTAACTCGCTGAATTACCTTGACTAACTGGTCAGAAATTTACTGGCATAGTGTTTGCTGTATTGATGAAAAATATGTCAACAATATTGTATACAAGGAAGTCAGAATGTCTCACAAGGAAAGTCACGACCTGATTTACGGGCTCGACGATAAGCCAACGCCCGGCGCAGCACTGTACGCAGGCCTACAACATGTGCTGGCCAGTTTTGTCGGAATCATTACGCCTACGCTGATTATCGGCGGCGTGTTGGGATTGGGCGACCATGTGCCTTACCTCATCAGTATGGCGCTGATTGTGTCCGGTATCGGGACGTTTATTCAAGCGCGCCGCATTGGGCCAATTGGCGCAGGCATGATCTGTGTGCAAGGCACCAGCTTCGCGTTTTTGAGCTCAGTGCTGGCCGCAGGCTTTATCGCCAAAGCCAAAGGCGGAGGCCCGGAAGAGATTCTGGCGCTGATCTTTGGCGTCTGTTTCGTTGGGGCATTCATAGAAATCGTGCTTTCACAATGCATTGGCAAGTTACGGCGCATCATCACGCCGATGGTCACGGGCATTGTGGTCACCACCATCGGTATTTCCCTGATTAAAGTCGGCATGACGGATTTAGCCGGCGGCGTCAACGCACCCGATTTTGGCCAATGGCACAACTTAGCGCTCGGCGCAGTCGTGTTAGTCACCATCATTGCGCTCAACCGCTCTCGGCATTTGATGGTGCGCCTCTCTTCGATTCTGGTCGGCATGGTATTGGGTTATGTGGCCGCCGCCAGCATGGGCATGGTGCATCTGGGTCACGCATTTCATCAGCCGTTGGTCAGTATTCCTGTGCCATTCAAATATGGCTTTGACTTCGACTGGTACGCTTTTGTGCCGATTGCCGTGATTTATGCGATTACTGCGATTGAATCGATCGGCGACATCACCGCCAACTGCATGATCACCAAGCAGCCCGTCACTGGCCCGACGTATTTAAGCCGCGTGAAATCCGGCATTCTCGGCGACGGCGTGAATTCAATGCTGGCCGCGATATTCAACACTTTTCCAAACACCACGTTCAGTCAGAACAACAGCGTGATTCACCTGACTGGCATTGCCAGTCGCTACGTGGGTTACTTTGTCGCGCTAATCCTGTGCGTACTGGGTTTGTTCCCGCTGATTGGCGCGATTCTCACCACCATTCCCAAACCGGTGATTGGGGGCGCAACCTTGGTGATGTTTGGCACCGTCGCGGCGGCAGGCATTAAAATCATCGCGCGTGAGCGTTTGGATCGCCGCAACCTGATGATTCTGGCCGTCTCGTTCGGGATCGGTTTGGGCGTGATGCTGGTGCCGGATGTGATGAAGGAGATGCCTAAGTTGCTGCAAAGCGTGTTTGGCTCTCCGGTGACGACCAGTGGCATTGCTGCCATCGTGATGACTTTGGTTCTGCCGCAAAACCGAACGGATGCAGCCGAAAAAACCGATTCATCCGTGGCCGCCGTCAGCGAAAGCTGATCAGCCAGATTCCCATACTGCCAAAGCCTGCGTTCAAGCAGGCTTTTTATTGTGTCTGATCGGGTTTCTCCCATCGCGTCAATTTGCTAGAGTCGCACCACATTCATGACGTTGTAGATGTGAACAATGGAAGAAATTTATTTTGCGGGCGGCTGCCTGTGGGGCGTTCAGGAATTCATGCGCCATTTGCCGGGCGTAACACACACCGAAGCCGGACGTGCCAATGGCACCACTGATACCACTCAAAGCGAATATGACGGCTACGCCGAGTGCGTGCGCACCCAATTCGATCCCGCGCAAGTCAGCGTTGAGCAGTTGATGGATTACTTGTTTGAGATCATCGACCCATACAGCATCAACAAACAAGGTATCGATGTCGGCCCTAAATACCGTACTGGTGTTTACAGCGACAATCCGGCACACCTTGAACGAGCGATAAAGTACATCTCCGAGCGTCCGGACGCCGACAAAATCGCGGTTGAAGTGTTGCCACTGACCAACTATGTCAGAAGTGACGATGAGCATCAGGATCGCCTGACACTACATCCGGATGATTACTGCCATATTCCGGTTGATTTGCTGCACAAATATCGCAATCAGGAGTAATAACAGGTTGTTAGCGGTGGGTTGCGATCAGAATCTTCTTCAATCAGCAACAATTCTGTAAGACAGCAAGGTTAATGTACAAACGCTTAAACACGAGTCTTGTTTACGCATTACTCCATTTAAGGTCCATGTCCTTTTCTTACACCGCTTCTGTTAGGTACACGCCAGCCCCCTGGCGTGTTTTTTTTTGCCTGTTTAACATGAATACCCGCGATATCAGAAGAAGCTGATCGGCAGATAGAAGTCGATTTCAAACCGTTCATCCTCATTGAGGAAATGGTTCTTGTGGTAATGCACGTAAGCGGGCGTTGAACGCAGCTTATAACCGGAGTTCGGCAGCCATTTTTCAAATATCTTGCTTACCTGAGGCAGTAATTCACCGTACACGCCGCGCAGACGAAACACCGCATGCAGCCCGCCGGGTATGGTCATTTGGTTCACCACGCCGCGTACTTTCAACGGCTCATCAATTTCCAGACACGCCACGTAACGACACTTATCCAATTCTACCCATGCCGGGTTTGAATGATGCAGACCAAACAATTGTTCAAACGTGCGCCCTTCTTCTTTGGCCCACGCTTTAAGAACTAACCAGGCGCGACGAATGGAACGGTTATAGCCTTGGTGGCGCACATAGGCGGTAATCCGCTCTTTGGTTTCTACAATTTTCGGTGTCGGCAAATCAAGATTCGCGACCCGATTGTAACCGGCGGCGACTTCCGGATCTTTCAGATACGGTTTGCCATCGAGATGCTGCTCGCCATGTCGCCAGTTACCCGGCGCCATATGAAAAGTCGCTTTGAACGCTTTGGAAAATGATGACAACGAGCTGAAGCCGCACTTGTTGGCGATATCAATCACCGATGCGTTGCCATCAAACATCAGTTGGTTAGCGGCATACTCCATGCGCGTGCGGCGAATGTACTGATGAATCGATTCTCCCACTACCTGTTTAAACACTCTGTGAAAGTGCTGTTCGGAGTACGCAGCAAGGTCTGCCAGATGTTTTGCCGACAGATCGTTGGTGATGTCCTGATGGATGTAGTACAGAATGTCGTTAATACGGGAGACGTGCTGCTGATTCATTTCAGTAGATCGCATAAATGGACAAGTATTTGAGCATAAATGGACAAACAAATTTACGCAACGAGTCGTACTATTCGAAAGATAAAAAAAGCATAAATACAGGAAGCACACATGGAAATCGCCCGTTCACTGCAACAGATCAAATCCTCTTATATTCGCGAAATTTTGGCTGCAGCAAGTGACCCAAACGTCATTTCTCTCGCTGGCGGTCTGCCAGATGAAAAAACATTCCCCATTGATCTGATGCGTTCTACGCTCGCTGAACTGGCGGAAAGACCTGAAGTTTTTCAATACGGTGCAACCGCAGGTTACGCGCCACTGATCGCGTTTCTGAAACAGTACTTTGATTTACCACAGACACACGAAGCCATGGTGTGTACGGGTTCTCAGCAAGGTCTGGATTTGATTGCCCGTGCTTACATTAACCCTGGCGACAAGGTTGTGATGGAAGCTCCGAGCTACCTCGGTGCGATGCAGGTGTTTGGTTTGGTGCAGGCAGAAATTGTCACCGTAACGCAAACAGCGCAAGGTCCGGATTTGGCCGAGCTGGAAGACGTATTCCGTCACCAGAAGCCTAAAATGTTCTACGCGGTGCCGGATTTCCATAACCCAACAGGCATCAGCTGGGCATTGGAGACGCGCAAAAAAGTGGCGGAGTTGTGTGAAGTGTTTGATGTGGTGATGGTAGAAGACGTGCCTTACCGCGAACTGCGTTTTGAAGGCAGTGCTTTCCCGCTCGTTTCTGATTTCTGTCCGAACAAATCGATCGTACTGCGTTCTTTCTCGAAAATTGCATCACCAGGCCTGCGTTTAGGTGCAGTTTCTGGCCGTAGCGAATACCTGACGCCGATGATCAAAGTAAAACAAGGCGCAGATTTGCACTCCAGCGTACCGATGCAAGCTCTGTTACATGCCCTGCTGGCGCACCCTCAGTTTCCGGAGCACCTGACGCGCATTCGCGAACTGTACCAATCTCGTTACGAAGTATTGTCTAACGAACTGAATAAACAACTGCCAGAAGGCTGCGAACTCAAAGCTGTTGAAGGCGGCATGTTTGTGTGGATGACGATTCCTCAATGCGACACCTTTGAGCTGGCTAAACAGCTGCTGGCAAAAGGCGTAGCGGTCGTGCCGAGCCCGGTATTCTACCCGAATCCGGACAATGCCCCTTCCGCACTGCGTTTGAACTTCACCAACTCCACGCCACAAGATTTGGCTGACGCTGCAGAGCGCCTGACCTCAGTGCTGCGTTCGCTGTAATGATTAAACGAAACGAGTAAAAAAGCCCGGTTATACCGGGCTTTTCTTTGCCTGTTGAGTACGCATGAACCACGATTTACGCGCTCTTTGGCTTAAACTTTTTCGTCATACCGTGGCTGGCCGGCGCAACCAGTTGATAGCCCAGTTTTTCGTAGAAGCCTGGTTCATCAGCAATCATCGAGACGTATGACCCTTCCAGTACCACCGAGGCGAGGTAGTTGTCGATGTACTCCATGATTTCTCGCCCAAAGCCGTTTCCCTGATAGTGCGGGTCGACGGCAACATCGACAATTTCAAAATTGCACGCACCATCACCCACCACGCGTCCCATGGCAATGAGCTCTTCTCCATCTCTTATTGAGATGCCGTACAAGCTGTTCGGTAGTGCGATCGTGGCCGCTTGTAATGACTTAGGCGATAAGCCCGCTTTGACGCGCATATCGCAGAATTCCGCTGGGCTTGGGACTTTCTCTTCGTATTTAATGGCCATTCCTTTACTCACTCTTTGATCAATCTTGCACCCTGTTTTCGCTACCAGATACATGCGTGACATTGTAACCAATGTATCTGCC
Source organism: Vibrio fluvialis (assembly GCF_900460245.1). Classification (NCBI taxonomy): domain Bacteria; kingdom Pseudomonadati; phylum Pseudomonadota; class Gammaproteobacteria; order Vibrionales; family Vibrionaceae; genus Vibrio; species Vibrio fluvialis. The sequence goes on along the minus strand of NZ_UHIP01000002.1, from coordinate 1,349,126 downwards.
ATATCCTTAAGCGATAACCTGTTTTATATCTTTCTTTAAATCAATAACATAGTTACTGATTGGAAGCATCAGGTCAACGTTAATGCGAATAGCGAATTCGCCGCAGTGTTAAGCTATCGCGACCAACACGATGATGTCTGCCGGTTTGCTGCATCATGCGCATTAAATGAGTCACTCATGAGTATAAAAAAGCCCGGCGAATGCCGGACTTTATTCTTCCTCTGAAACGGTTACTTAAATAAGCTGAATTTGCCCGTGAACTCTTTCAGCTCAGCGGCATCACCGAACATACAAATACCAAAGTATTCGAGATCTTGTTCTGCGGTTTCTGCGGTCGCATTCACCTGTTCCTCTGACGAACCGACAATCATGGTATGAGTAAAATCAGTAAAGGGAAGTCCACGCTGCAGCAGTTCTTCGCGCACTTTTCTAATTTTATTGGAGTTGTCCGCTTTCAATACGATGAATGGATAATGAGAAATGGATGGATGCGTGCCGCCATCCTTATCTTTATATTGTAGAAAACAAAGGTCATCGACGTCTTCAATTTGACCGACCAGCCCCGCGGTCATGTGACCCAGCGCGTTAAACAGGCGCCCCATCTCCACTTTTTTATTCAGTACGGCGATAAATCGCTTTGAGTTTTCATCAGGCAAAGTAGAAAAATCGATCATAAACGTCCTTAATTGTTTGAAAATTTGTGCTTTGTTTAAACGGTAAGCGGCGTGAACATGAAAAGAGAAACGGGAGCACGATGTTAGAAGTATGCGGGTAATGGGCGTTCGTAAACCAACGGGTCAGTAGAGATACACATGCAATCTGAACCTTGTAACCGGCAAAAACCGAGTTTTTCGTAGTAGCGATGGTCGATGTCGCAATGCAAGTAAATCGCTTTCGCTTGTTGATTATTAAACAGTTCAGCTTTGACCAAATTCACTATTTCAGCGCCATAACCTTTATTGCGCTGCTCAGGAAGCGTTGCTAACGAACCGATACCAAAGCAGCCATCTTCCAGGCCAAACATGCGTGAATACACTATCAGGGAAGCGACGATTTGCTCGCCTTGAGCCAACACATACCAGGTACCGGAACGATACTTTCCACTATCGCGGCAACCAGCCAGGTATTGTTCAAAACCAAGGCCACCATTCCACACATCGAACCCCATTGCGTAGATGGTATCCAATTCATCAACTTTGGCTTTTCTTAGAGGCATCGTCAGTGCTTTCCTTGGTGAGTTTAAATTTGCTTTGTTAATCGTGCAGTTTCTTGGAGAGTATGTTGAACTGCACATTTAGACAAAATACCCGCGGTCGCTCCTAGACTGCCATGGCCACAAGGATTGCCGGAAGCTGACTCGCCAATAAACACATCATAAATATCTAGTTCAATAACCCACCACCCTCACTTCCTTATTGCGTTGAAGCTAAAGACTATACGCCTTCGCCTTAATTATTAAACCAGGTGAATATTATCGATAAAACCAAGCTAACTCAGCCCCTAGCCCGGCAGCATATATCGTGTGCTGCGGCCACCAGCGTCGGATTTAACTAAACAGCCCAGTTCCACCAGCGCGGCCAAGTGGCGGGTTGCGGTGGGTTTACTGACTTTGGCTACTTTATGATATTGCGTGGTGTTGATGCCCTGTTCGAAATCACCATCCAGCATGCGGTTCAAGACCTTAACCTGTTCTGCAGTCAGTTTGGTTTGATCCACTGTACGCCAGAAGTTGGTTTTGAATAGGGTTTGATCGATCTCTTTCAGTACGTCCGCAAAGGTTTCATTCAGCGTATTAAAAAACCAAACCAGCCAGGGCGTGATGTCTACATCGCCCTTTTGAGTCTGTTCGAGGATCTCATAGTAGCTTTTGCGGTTCGCCAGAATGCACACCGACATAGCGTAAAACCGGACTGATTGCTGCTCGGCCTGAGCGAGCGCCAAGTCGGTGAGTAAGCGCGTGATACGTCCATTACCATCATCCAGCGGGTGCAGCGTAACAAACCATAAATGGGTGATGGCCGCTCTGATCAATGGATCAAGCGAAACGTTTTGTTTGGAGGTGTTGAACCATTCTAAGAACATTGCCAGTTCGTTATCGAGCCGCTCACGATCCGGCGCTTCAAAGTGGATCGTCGGTTTATCGATACGGCCAGATACCACCTGCATTGGCGCGTCACCACGCAGTTGGCCACCAATGACGGGATTAAACATGGTGTAACCTTCAGGAAAAAGCCTGTCGTGCCAGTGGAGAATACGTTCCAGAGTCAGTGGAGTCTCAAGGTTCTCAACAGCGTCGAGCATTATTTCGGCTAAACCGTCCGTCTGCTCGGTGGTTGGAAATGGTCTTTCTTCCGTCAGGCCAAGTCGGTTCGCCAGCGACGAGCGCACCGAAAACGCATTGAGCGTTTCCCCTTCGATAGCGCTGGAATGGACGATGTTCGCCAGTAAAGTATCAAGCATACTTTGCTTTTGATCCTGAGACTGACTGGTGATTTTACCCAACAGGATGCCTTGGTTGAGGCGTGTTTGCCTCACCATGGGTTCGATGGTGTTCTTATCCCACGTAAAGTGAGGCCAGTTATCCTGCTGCCAGATCCACATAATGCTACTCTTGATGCGAAAATCGTTGTTATTCAAATCACAATGTAATGCGATTATGCCCAATAATCAAATCACAGATTGATTTGTTTAAGCGAGATATTCGAATCATGGTTTGGTTTGTATCGGTAAATGCACTATCCGGCCTAGCACTTCGCTCGTGTTAGAGCGATAATCCCGCCATTCGTGAGTGTTACGCTCAACTCTTAGCAATACAGAAGTAGAACAACAGCAATGACAACACAGTCAACGGTCATTATTGGCCTGCATAACCCGAAAAGCCCGACCAATGTGGGCGCGGTCATGCGCGCAGCAGGATGCTATAACGCCACTCAGGTACGTTACAACGGCACCCGCTACAATCGCGCAGCGAAATTTCAAACTGATACACAAAACATGCAGGAACGTATCGATTTAGTCGAAATGGACGAGCTCACCGCAGGCCTTGGCAGCGACGTGGAGATCGTCTGCGTTGAGTTGGTGGTTGGTGCAACAGCGCTGCCGCATTTTGAGCATCCGGAAAACGCCATTTATCTGTTTGGTCCGGAAGATAGCTCGCTGCCGCAAGAGGTGGTCGATCAGGCTCATCATGTGGTTTACATCCCTACTCATGGCTGCATGAATCTGGCGGCCACAGTGAATGTTGTGATGTACGACCGCTTAGCGAAAACCCTGGGGGCAATAGACGACCGGGAACAAGTGATCACCAATCGTGACAACAAGAACCGCTTAATAGTGAAAGAATTCGCTTAAACGTGAAAAGGGCCATAGGCCCTTTTTTTTGTTGCGGCTTACTCTGTTTAACGTGGCGTTATCGAGCCAGCTAAACGCTCACTCTAAAATGCTGCGATAAAGGTATGAGAGCATGCCTTGCGAACCGTTAAAGTCGATGAGAAGCAACGATGTCAGCAGGACTGCCATAATCGGCGTAACCAACTGTGATAAACGGCGCTTTGAAGCCTCACACCGAGCGTTTTCATCAACGGGGTCATGTTTAGTATTGATATAACGATGGCCGGATTGCGCTTCGCCATTCAACTTAACAGACTCTGCTCCCTCCTCTCGTGAGGTTTCCACCAGATCGTCCAGTGGAATCTCAGAATACAGCGGATCAACCGGTGCAATGAACCGATAACCGATGCGCGACTCGGTCTTGATGTATTCGGGGGTCGTTGCCTTATCGCCCAACATCTTACGCAGCAACGAGATAGACTGAGTCAGGCTTGAATCATCCACTTTACCGCCTCGTTCCGTCCATACCTGCCGGTAGATCTCTTCTCTGCTCAGCACTGAATTGGGATGGTTGACCAACAGTGAAAGTATTTGTGCTTCATTAGTGCCGATGATGATTTTCTCGTCATACGCGTCGGTTAAGCTTCTCTCTACCACATCGAACAGGAAGCGCGAGTTAATGACAACTTTTTCGTTTGGTGTTTCCATTGGGAATAGCAACCTCAACTAACCATATTTTTCATAAAGTTGTTTCAGGGTTTGATTCAACGAATCATACCATTTGAGAATTTCGCTATTTGTGTAGAATCTTGAATGACTTTATTAGAAAAATTATTGCGTTATCGTTATAAGAATTGAATCAGAATCTGAGTTCTGTTGCCAGCAGGCACCGTCGAGGTGCTCAACTGGCAACAGTGTAACCTATTTTTTATGCAAGATGCTGCTGAAAAAATGCGGTAATTTTGTCGAATGGAATGACATCCATCTGATCGTAAAGGTCAGTGTGGTTGGCACCCGGGATAATCATCAGCTCTTTTGGCTCTGCGGCCGCTTCGTATGCTGTTTCACTAAAGTAACGCGAATGCGCCTTCTCTCCGTGAATAAACAGCACCGGGCGTGGCGAAATTTCTGCGATGTACGTCAGGATGGGCATGTTCATGAACGACAATGGAGTCGTGACTGTCCATGATGCATTCGAGTTAATCGCGCGAGGATGGAAGCCACGTTCAGGCGATTTATAATAAGCTGCGTACTCCACCACAAACTGAGGTTCACCACCTTTAAGCTCAAGAGATACCGGGCCATAAGCGGGTTCACCTTTTTCGGCATCAGCCCAACGCTGTTGGCCAAGCTGTTCTAATGCAGCGGTACGTTGCTCAAGCGTGACGCTATCGAAGTAGCCTTTAGACATCACACGTGTCATATCATACATGGTGCTGGTCACCACGGCTTTCACGCGTTTGTCGATAGCAACCGCATTGAGAGCCATACCACCCCAGCCACAAATACCAATAACACCAATACGTTCGCGATCCACATTTGGCAACAAGCCAACAAAATCGACCGCGGCACTGAAATCTTCAGTGTTGATATCCGGTGAAGCCACATTACGAGGCTCACCACCACTTTCGCCAGTGTAAGACGGGTCAAATGCGATAGTGACGAAGCCACGTTCAGCCATCGTCTGCGCATAAAGGCCGGAAGATTGCTCTTTCACGGCACCAAACGGGCCGCTCAGGACTAAGGCTGCAAGCTTACCGCTGGCATTTTTAGGTTGGTACAAATCAGCCGCCAGAGTGATCCCGTAACGGTTCTTAAATGTCACTTTCTGATGGTCTATTTTGTCGCTCTTGGCAAATGTTTTGTCCCACTCGTCACTCAGTTTGAGTTCCGATTGCGCGATCGCTTTACTTGAAGTCATCGTACCTACTCCTAATGCAACTAAACCTGCGCCCGTTAATTTAAGTACGTCGCGGCGTGCTTCATTTGGCGCTTTTTCTGCGTTATCGGCCATAGCCGTTTCGCTGTGTGATTTCATGATCAATTTCTCCAAAAAATAACATTCAGAACAACAAGGAAATATCGCAACTGAATACCATCAAATACCGTTTTCTGACCGAGCAAGAAATATAAACGTGACGTTTAAAGTTGGAATTTACTGGCCTTCTTGATGTTCGTATTGTCGCTTTTTATTCCGCTAATTCGGTAGCGCGATAGTCTTGACTTCTTGCCTGATATTCCAAATTTCTCATTGACCACTGAGGTACTGCTCGTCCGTGACTTTCTCTTTCCAGATGACGTTTTTTCCCTCAGCTGACGCCGTTACCACAAGATGTGTCATGGCCGCATCCGGTGTCGCTCCGTGCCAGTGGTCAATACCGGGTGGACACCAAACGCTTTCACCAGCATGGAAATGGATGACGTTGCCGTCGCGAGTACCAGTTAAAGCCTCGCCCTGAGTGACAATCATGTGCTGACCTGCTGGATGAGAATGCCAGGCAGTTCGTGCACCAGCTTGAAAAGTCACGTACGCCGCGCTGTAATGGGCGACCTCGTTTTCCGGAAACAGCATGTCGACGTTCACGCTGCCAGTGAATAAGTTATCTGGCCCAGTGAAAGATTGCAGATCCTGCGCGCGATACACTTGTTGGCCGTCTGCGGCCTGAGCTTGGGTTAGCGTTACGCCGTTCACAGCAGCGATCAACAACATCATTGACCTTGTATTTTTCATCATATTGTCTCCTGATTTGATTGATTTTTCCGATGAGATGTCATCAGGCTATTGTTTACTCGCAAGCACCTGATCCAACACCTGCTGGGCATTGACTGAAATGGCTTCGCCACAATACGTCTTCAGTACGGAAATGAATGCCTTCAGCTCCGCCGGAGAAATGTGGTTGTTCATGCTGATGTTGAAATGGGCAGCCAGCTGGCTGTTTACACCATGGATATTGGCCAGCGCAGCAATCGTCGCCAGTTCACGTTGTTTCCAGCTCAGTACGTCACGCTCGAAAATGTCACCAAACAGGTGTGCTTTCAGGTATTCATCAACCTGAGGAGAGAAATCGAATAGCGCCCCTTTTACTTCCACTCCAATCAACTTGGTTTGGTTCTCGGTACCAAATTCAAGGCTGGATTTATCTGTGGGGAGCGGAGATGACTCTCGACCTAACACATCCTGAATACCCTGGCTTTTACGTGCATCCAGCACGGTCATAAACGTTGCCAAGCCATTCAAACTACGTGGAAACCCAGCGTAGGCGTAGAGTTGAACCAACACCTCTTTGAGTTCGTTAATGGTTAAGCCGGCATCCAGTGCTTCGTTCAGGCTGATTTTCAGTTTTTCGCTTTCACCGCTTGCCGTAAAAGCGGCAACAGGAATGATTGCGCGATCTTTCGCGCTTAGGATTTCGGACGACCAAGCACTGGCCGCACTGAATAACGATGTCATCGCAAATATTAGCGAGAGGGATTTTATATAGGCTTTTAACTTCGACATTCTGATTACCTTCCGTTAGTGAATGAGAACTGATTGAACGGGTTGATTTAATCTAGCGTGACTGCTTGCCTCATCCATTGCCTATAAGCTTCTATTTTTTGCCTATTCTTCCGAGTAGAAACATCCAAAGCCTCTGATGAATTCAATCCAAACAGAAAATTACATTTAGCAACATTTGGCGGAATTTTTTATATTCCGTTGGTGGATAGTTATTCGACGTTTATAAAAAGCAGCGAGCAAGTTCCATCAGAGAAAACGGATATAAGTAGTGAGCAAATTAAGATGCGAAAACGAATAAATATTTTCTGGCAAACTTTAAGGAGGAATGGGCAACGAGCTCACCGCATCAGACCTTTACAATAATGCTATCCGCTGAATCAGCCGTTATTCATCTCAAGGACTCTTGCGTGCAAATCACTACTAATCGATTTTCTTTTGTGAGCGCTTCACTTGCTCTGATGGTCACCTATGTGACCTCTGCCGTTCCGATTCCGTTATATGGAACCTATCAGTTGTACGACCATGTCAGTTACTGGCAGCTCTCGCTGAGCTCTGTAGTGTATTTCATTGGTGCCGTGACGGCATTAGTACTGCTCGGACGTTTGTCCAATCATTGGGGACGAAAACCTGTGGCTCTGCTCTCACTCATGCTCGCCGCTCTATCGGTCGCGGTGTTTGTGAATGTACACAGCGCGCCGCCTTTAATTGTCGGGCGTTTGCTGCAAGGATTGTCGTGCGGGTTGGCGTCTACAGCTTTGGCTTCCTGGCTGGTCGATCACGCGCGTTCCGTGCCTAGCTGGATTCCTGCTGCTGTCATCAGTTGCGGGCCAATGACAGGCCTGACACTAGGAGGCGTCGGCTCTGGCTTTCTGATCGAATATGCGCCCTATCCACGCCAATTGCCTTTCGTCACCGCACTGGTTCTTATTGCTGGCTGTTTACTGTTGGTGGCAAAAAGTCAGGAAACCATGCCGCGTAAACCGGGCTCGCTCAAATCACTCAGGCCAAACTTCAAATTACCTGCCAGAGCCAAAAAAGCGTTTCCTCTGGCGGCGTGTACCTTTGTTTGTACCTGGGCACTGGGTGGGTTCTTTCAGGCATTTGGTCCTGCGATGGCACGTGAACAACTTCACTCTCAAAGCGCTATCGCGGCGGCTCTGGTCTTTGCATCAATCATGGCGCCCAGTTCTGTTGGTGCATCATTGGCAGGACGAATGACTGCGGCCAAAGCGCAGTTTACAGGGATGCTGATGTTCAGTGTGTTTGTGGGGGGTGTACTGCTCGCTTTGCAGCACGGCGTTTTAACTGGCTTTCTGATTGCAAGCATTTGTGCGGGTATTGCACAAGGCATGGTACTCACCGGCAGCATCGGAACAATGGTGAACGGCTTACAACCCGAAGAGCGGGCCAACGTCTTTGCCGTTATCTATTCCACATCCTACGCGGGTGCCGCGATACCGACGCTTATCTCTGGCCAGCTCTCTTCCCACTTCAGCTTGCTACAAATCGCGAGCGGTTATGGTTTGCTCGCTCTGTTCGGTTCGGTCATCGTATTGACCAGTCGACTGATAAAGAACCCACGGCAAACCTCTCGTGAAATACTTTAAACACAAAAAAGCGCCTTTGATTTCTCAAAGGCGCAGCCACTTCATTCCTATAGGGGGAAGGATGAATCAGCTTAAATCGACATTCTTGCTGCCAACTAAGTAAGTCGCAATAAAACCCACAACATAAGAGATAAGCAGGCCAGTAACGAATACCGCCATGCCAGCAAAGATACCGCTGTTTGAGGTCATCAGTGGGATCGCAACGATACCTGATGGACCAAAGACGGTGTTCAGACCCACTGGCAACCCAAGGTAAGAAACCAGACCGATAAAGAAACCACCGGCCGCACCGCCCACGCAAGCGGTCACGAATGGTTTTACGCGAGGAAGCGTAACACCGTAAATCAGTGGCTCACCGATACCGAGAATCCCCGGAATGATGGCCCCTTTCACCTGAGTTCGCAGCACCGCATCTTTGTTGGCTTTAAAGTACAGCGCGAGTGACGCTCCCACTTGTCCGGCACCCGCCATAGCAAGAATCGGGAACAGCGAGTTAAAACCTTGCGCTTCCATCAACGCGAAGTAAACCGGTACAAACCCCTGGTGAATACCAAATACGACGGAAATCAGAAACAGACCAGCCAGAACAGCGGCACCCAGCGGGTTATCGTTGAGGTTCATGAATAGCCACGACATACCTTTAAACAGCTCGCCACCGATTGGCATGATCACCACGTAAGTGACTACGCCCATGATGAGCAGCGTGACCACAGACGTCAGAATCATATCGAGGTCATCCGGCATGTATTCACGTACTTTACGTTCTACCTGCGCACCAATGATCGCGGCCAGCAATACACCAATGATGTTCCCGCGCGGGTCAATGGTGTAGCCGAAGAACTCACTCATCCCGGAATAGATTCCCGATGTCGCATCCGGGTTATAGCCAAGCACGAACAGAGACGCGAGTATGGCGCCGTTCACACCTGAGCCACCAAACGCCTGTTGCGCGTTGTAGCCAATCAAAATACTCAGGAACGCAAACAGGCCTTTACCAAACACTTTCATGTACGCAATCAAATCCAACATGAACTGACTTGGCGTCTGATCGACCACGTAGATTTGTTCCAGCAACGTGGCGAATCCCAGCAGCAAACCCGCAGCGATAAAGCCTGGGATCAGCGGCGTAAAAATGGTGGCGAACTTGCTCAGAAAACGTTGTACCGCGCTGGTTTGCTTACTTTTCATTTGTTTTTTCTGCGCTGCCGCCACAGAAGAGACATCCTGAGAGTCGTTGGCCTCAATAGGCTGCGCGTTTCCACTGATGATGCTTTCTATCAGTTGATTCATCAGATCCGCCGCTTGTTGGGCTTTGCCCGGGCCGAGAATGATCTGAAACTGCTCATCACTTTCCACAACTCCCATGACACCGGGAATTTGTTTGAGCGTTGCCTGATCCGCCACCCCATTGTTGGCCAGAGTCAGGCGCAACCGGGTCATACAGTTGCCACATTTGTTGACGTTACCGCTCCCCCCGACTGCCGCCAGAATCTGCGATATCATTGTTTGGCTAATCTTTGCCATAACGCTCTCCTTGAGAACCTGAATACTTTATTGGTCGTTAAGTGCAGCGCGAATAAATCCATTGTGCTGCTGTAATTTGGCCGTTGCTTGTTTTGCATCAAGCCCGGATAGAATCATCAGAATCGCGGTTTTGCAGTGACGATTGCACGCGTTCAACGCCGATTCCGCTTCTTCGGCCGAAGCACCTGTCGCTTCGACGACGATGTTGGTTTGGCGTTGAATCAGCTTGGCGTTGGTCGCTTCAACATCCACCATCAAGTTACCAAATACTTTTCCGCTGCGAATCATTGCGCCCGAAGTCAGCATGTTGAGCACCAGTTTTTGCGCCGTTCCCGCCTTCATGCGAGAAGACCCGGTCACCACTTCGGGCCCGACAACGGGCAAAATCGCTATCTTGGCCGCATCAGCCATCGGACATTCCGGGTTGCAAGCCACAGAAACCGTCATCGCGCCCACCTCATTGGCGTAGTCCAGCCCACCGAGCACATATGGCGTACGTCCGCTGGCGGCGATGCCTACCACCACATCACGTTCGGTTAGGTTGAGCGATTGAAGGCCTTGCTTGGCCAGTTCGCGGTTGTCTTCTGCATTTTCCACTGCTTTGAGAATGGCCTGATGTCCGCCAGCAATCAGGCCCACCACCAGTTCGTGCGGCGTGCCATACGTTGGAGGACATTCGCTGGCGTCAAGAATGCCCAACCGGCCAGACGTGCCAGCGCCCATGTAAATCAAACGTCCACCTTCAGCAAAAGCGCGGGTGATTGCATCCACTGCCAGCGCAATGTTCGGTAGCACCGCCTCCACCGCCAGTGCGACTTTCTGATCTTCTTGATTGATGACTTTTAACATCTCAACCGTCGATAACGTGTCTATAGCAGCGCTTGCCGGATTGCGGCTTTCGGTGACCAAACGGGTTAAATCAATTTTCATTACGACATCTCTAAACGGAATTGAACTGAGGGCGATTCTATGGAATAAAATATTCAAATTAGGTGATAAAAATCACACTTGAGGTTATTCTTTAGACGCTAAAACTCTGGAATAATGCCCAGTTAAATCGCGTTACAGTTGAAGAAATTTGGCCAAACAATCTTTGGCGTGAGTAAGTTAGCGTATTTGACTTTTATTTATTGATTGGAATAATTTATTTCACTTTTTTGAGATTTTCACATGTCAGTCATCCATAAAATCGTATCGAGACGTACTCAGTTATCGCACAGTGGTCGCCAGATTGGTGATTGGGTTGTTGAACACACGGCTCAGGCTGCCCAGTTAACCAGTCAGGAGTTAGCTCAAGCGGTGAATGTGAGTCAGTCAAGCATTGTGAAATTTACCCAGCGATTGGGGTTTAAGGGCTACAGCGCGTTTAAGCTGGCGTTAACTGAAGAGATTGGCCGTAAACAGGCGATGCAAAATACGCCGCTACACAGCGATATTCTGGCCGATGACCCCATCGCCGTGATCGCGCAAAAGCTGGTGAAAGCCAAAACCGACGCGATGTTTCACACCACCAACGCCTTGTCGATGGAAGCGTGTCACCAAGCCGTGCAGTGGCTAAGCGACGCGCGCCGAGTGCAGATTGTGGGCATTGGCGGATCCGCACTCACCGCCAAAGATCTCAGTTATAAGTTGCTCAAACTCGGCATCACCGCATTGGCCGAACAAGACAGCCATGTCCAGATTGCGGTCGCGCGTACGCTGACCGAGCAGGATGTACAAATCGCGATTTCGTTTTCCGGCGACCGAAAAGAGATTTTGGTGGCGGCCGAAGCGGCAAAAGAACAAGGGGCGAAAGTCATAGCACTCACCTCGCCCAACAAAAGCCGGCTACGCCAGTTGGCGGACATGACGTTCGACACCATTGCCGACGAAACCGAGCACCGCAGCTCAGCCATTGCTTCGCGCAGCGCTCAGAATGTGATCACCGATTTGCTGTTCATCATTCTGGTCCAGCTACGTGATGAGAGCGCAAGAGAGATGATCAGCAACATTTCGTCCGATATTCGGCAGATTTTGTAATGTTAGACAAAGGAGCCGGAACGAAACATCCCGGCTTTTAGCTTACTCAGCATCCCAATTTATCTCGCGTTGTACGCCAGATTCTTCGGCGAATGTTGGATCATGGCTGATCAGCATAAAACCGCCTTGGTATTGTTGCAGCGCTTGCGCCAACATGAGTTTGGAATCGAGGTCGAGATGGTTATCCGGCTCATCCAGCAACAGAAACGGTTGTGCGTTCTGATGGCTGGCAATAAGCATCGTCAGTTTCATCTTCTCGCCACCGCTCAGCGCTTTACCTTGGCGAAACACACTGTCACGGCGAAAACCGATGCCAGCCAACAAGGTTCGCGCATCCCGTTCTTTCATTCCCGCGCACTGTTGAAGTAGGTTTTCAAGCACCGAGCGGTCTTCACGAACCGCACCAAAATGTTGGTCGAGATAATACAACGCGCTATTCAGTTGTAACTCGCCGCTGGGCAGCGGCACGTCTCCCAATAGGGTTTTCAGTAACGTCGATTTACCGCAACCATTGCTGCCGGTCAGGTGAACTTTTTCGTGAGCATACACCGTGAACGTTTTAGGTTTTGCATTACCAAACGCCAACACCGCTTCGGTTATCGTGATCGCTTTGCGGGTATTTAGAAGGGAGCCAGCCAAGTACAACTTCTGGCCTTTTAGTTGCTCCTTTCGCGCGCTCAAGGTTTGTGCCTTCGCTTGCAAGTGGCTTTGCCGTAGCTGTTCATTCTTACTGCGGTTTGTCGCTCGAGCCGTAGCTTTATCCTTTTTACCATCGAGCAAAATGGTCGCCTGACTGCCCGCTCTGCGCAGTTTGTTTCCTTGCGACGCTCTTTGCTCCGCTTTTTCACGATTACGCTGCGCCTGTTCTTCCAGTTGTTTTTGTTGCTTGGTGACACAAGCTAACTGACGCTCTACCGCCAACAATTCGCTACGCTTTTGCTCGGCGTACACATCATAATTACCGCCAAACACCTGCAAACCGAGGCCAGACAGCTCCCAGATTTCGTCCATTTCGCGCAGCAACTGGCGATCGTGACTGATCAGTAAAATGGCGCCTTGGAAAGATCGCATGGTTTCGATCAGCCACTGCTTGGCATGGGTGTCGAGGTGATTCGACGGCTCATCGAGGATCAACAGTTGGGTACTGCGATGAAATAGCTGCCAAAGTTGCAGCCGGGCAAGTTGTCCTCCGCTTAGCTTGGCGCATAAAAAGGCCGGATCTTGTGGCAAGTGCATGCTGGCCAGCTGTTGGTTGAGCTTCGCGGGCAGATCCCACTCATCCCCCACGATATCAAACCAATGTTGAGAGCAATCACCCGATTCAATCCGTTTGAGCGCATCAAGAATCGTCTGCTTACCCAGAAACCCACCGATTGAGCGTGTTCCTGACAGCAATTCAGACGGTAGCTGGCGATAAATGGCAACGGAATTAGGTAACGCGACGCTGCCTGTTGATGGCTGGCGTTCGCCGCTCAATAGTTCAGCCAGCAGCGATTTTCCCACTCCGTTTCGCCCAACCAATCCCACACGGCGCTGGGTCATGGAACAGGTGATGGAATGAAACAGCGTGTCGCCGTTATCGAACTGGTAACTGATTTGGGTTGCTTGTAAAAATGGCATTGTTTGCCTCCTGTGTGACAGGGGCAATAGCCGTAGCTGAATGAAGCTGGGCGCACGAATCAATGCGCGTGATGACAAACAATGTCGGAAAGTGAGCTACGCCTACTAACCCTGTATATCCAAAAATAAAATCAAACATGGATGACAGGTTTAGTTGTTCATATTGGCGTAAACTCCGAAAGAAATGATGGCGAAACCTTAACCAACTTACCGATACGCGTCAAGCTGCTTACCGAGAATACTGTTCCTGGAATAAGCGCAGCGCAGCATCACTGCTAATCGGCTCGCTCGATAGTGACGCTCATTGAGCCGTTGCTGGTAAAGCGATCCAAACCACCATCAATCTTACCCAAATTGATCAGTCCAGAGGCGTAACCAAAGTCTTTGTAGAAAACGACTAAGTTTCCCCACGGCGCATAATAAGAAATATCACCCGCTTTTGAGCTGGTGCCGGATGGCGCGCCTTGGCTGGTTAGTTTAGCGGGCAAATAGGCAATTTTTTCCGTACGCGCGTAATCTTCCAATTCAAAGCTCAACGGCAGTTGACGAAGGAAATCCTGTGTAGACGGTGAATCACTGAGTGTTGCAGTCACGGTGTGATCGTCAAAGACGAAACGGATCTTCATGGTTTGTTCTCCTTGGACGGGCGCAGTGTTGGCGCTCGCCGTTTTGATTATCAATGTATTGAGTAGAAACAACCCAAATCGCAATGAACGTGAGAGTTTTCTCATTCAATGTCACCTAGTTCAATTTGCTTATCACTACGCGAAGTCGGTTTAAACCGTCTATCAATTGCTCGCGTGGGCACGCCATGTTCAGGCGCAAATACCCTTCTCCCGCGCCGCCATACACGGTGCCAGCATTGAGCATGAGTTTGCCTTCACGGCGCAGCATGTCGGTCAGTTGAGCAGAGTTCATTGTCAGGCTTCGGCAGTCAATCCACGCCAGATAGGTCGCCTGCTGTTGAGTCAGTTTGAGCTGTGGTAAATGTGTGGCGATAAAATCACTCACCACTAAGTAGTTCTGATGTAAATACCCGGTCAGAGCATCCAGCCAGGCTTCACTGTCGTTATAGGCCGCAATCAGCGCGGTGACACCAAACGGGTTCACATCGCACACTTCGTGAATATTAAGCGCGCGCTCGATCTTCGCTCTGAGAGTTTCATCCGCCGCTACAATATTGGCGATTTGCAATCCGGCGATATTGAACGATTTACTCGGCGAATGGGTCGTGACGCTGTTACGCAGGAACTCTTCACCTAACGCCGCAAACGGTTGATGCGTTTGCCCCGGAAACATCAGATCGCAATGAATTTCATCACTGATCACCGTTACGCTATGTTTAAAGCAGATCTCACCAACACGTCGCAACTCTTGCTCACTCCATGCTCGGCCGACCGGATTATGTGGATTGCACAAAATCATCGCTGTCACATGGGGTTGCGCCGCTACTTGTTCCAGATGTTCAAAATCCATCTCATAAAAGCCATCACGATTGACGAGCGGATTTTCCACCAACTGACACTGCATATTACGCACGGAGCTGAAAAAGCAGTTGTATGCTGGCGTTTGCACAATGACGCCATCGCCCGGCTCAGTCACACCTTTTAATATGGCCGAAAGCGCGGGCACGACACCGGAGGTATACAAAATCCATTCACGCCGCATGGCAAATTGATGACGTCGTTCAAACCAATCCAATACCGCCTGAAAATAGGCGTCCGGTACACTGGCATAGCCAAAAACACCGTGCTCCACTCTGCGCTTCAGCGCGTCAATAATCGGTTCTGCAGCGCGAAAATCCATGTCGGCGACCCACATCGGTAATACCGATTCATCTTGTGGGCTGTCCCATTTCACACTGCCGGTTTGGTGCCGGTTGATGATTCGGTCGAAATCAAATTGCGTCATTGCGTGCCTGCCTTGGTTTGCGTTTCAATCTTGCAGGCATTGGGATCTCGGCTGTTTTCGTCGATGATGATGTCACCAATCGAGCGCGCCTTGATGTAGCCTGACAGTGGATTCTTGACGCTCATAATGTCAGAAATAATCTCAGCATTCAGTGTTGCATACTCAAAACAGAGATCCGTCTCTTCCATAACGCAATTTTCCATCACCAGGTCCTGCGCGTAGCACAAAGGCTGTTCGCCGCGAATGGTGCAATTAACCAAACGCAGATTTTTTGAGTGCCAACCAAGATATTCACCGTCGAGCACACTGTCATATACCGTGACATTCTCCGCTCCCCAGAAGGCATCTTTGGAATCGAGATAGGCGTTACGGATCGTGACGTTTTTCGCGTCCTGAAACGAGTAGTTACCTTGTAGTTTGAAGCCATCGATATCCACATTTTCGCCATTCATGAACACATAATCAGCACCACGCATTTCCACATTGTTGAGTGTCACATCGTGGCAATTCCACAACGTTTCACCTGCGTTCGGGAAACGGGAGTTTTCAATATAGAGATGCGAGACTCGGCGAAACATCTTCGGCGCCTCCACCACACAGTTTTTCATGATCAGATTATCGGTGTACCAAATCGCAGCACGCGCATAAACGGTAAACAGGCACTGTTCTAATACCACATGGTTGCTGTGCCAAAACGGATACTTGCCCATGAATTCACATTGCATGGCTGTCATATTTCTGGTGTGCTTCATCGCCGACTCGCCCGGATAGAAGCGGACTTTGTGTAGATATTTGTTTTTCTCTGCGTACAAAGGACGTTCACCTTCATAAAAGCGGTCGCAGATTTTTTCCTGAGTTTGGATAAAGCTTTTCATTAGTTACCTGAGCTTAGCGATGAAGAGAAAAGAAAAGAGAAGCGCCAGACTGATTCTGGCGCAAAGACGTTGTCGTACCCGCGCTTATTTCAGTGCATCGTACTCTTCGTCCGAAACCGGCTCACACCATTCATTGCTTGAACCTTCTGCCGGAATTTCAACCGCCACATGAGCAAACCAACTGTCTTTGGCCGCGCCATGCCAGTGTTTGGTGCCCGGCGCAATGTGAACGACATCGCCGGGGTTGAGTTCTCGTGCTGGTTGACCCGCTTCCTGATACCAACCACGACCTCCTGTCACCAGCAGGATCTGGCCACCTTTGTGGTGAATGTGCCAGAAGTTGCGGCAACCGGGTTCAAATGTCACATTCGCGACTATCAGACCTGGCATATTCAGCAGAGCCAAATAACTGGTTCCGGTAAAATAGTCGGCATACGCGACGTTCTCTTCACCAAAGTCAAAAATGCCTTTGCCGTTAAAATTGCCCGCTTTCAGCGCTTCCGGGATAAACGTTTTTTGTTCATTACTCATCATAAACTCCAGTGATTTCTTAGTGTCATTCGCAAATGGTGCGGAAAACGATTCAATTCAGCACGGTGTTGAGAACATCCGCGGCGTTTAATGCAATGTGTTCTCCACACTCTTCGCGCATAACGTCGATAAAATTCTTTAATTGAGTCGGCGTGACACCATTGTTCATTGCAATCAAATAGTGCGCTTGCAGTTGGCTGTTCACCCCGTTCATATTGGCCAGTGCTGCGATGGTGGCGAGCTCCCGCTCTTTCCAACTCAACACTTCACTTTGGAAGATATCGCCAAACAAGTGTGCTTTGAGATACGCATCGATGGCGGGAGCGAACTCAAATAGCGCGCCAGACACTGGTTGGCCAACCAACAGGGTCTGATTTCGAGTACCGACTTCCAGGCTGTCGCCATGAGTGATCGCCCGCCCGGCATCGCCTTCCTCGTCAACAATGCCGCGACGTTTACGCGCTTCCAACACAGCCATGAACGCCCCTAATCCATTCAGGCTGCGTGGAAACCCTGCGTACGCATACATTTGTACCAACACAGATTTGATGGTGTTTACCGTCAGCCCGGATTCCAGCCCGTGTTCAAGGCTGGTTATCAGTCGTTCGATTTGCCCGCTGGCAGTAAATGCTGCGATAGGCAAAATGGCGATTTCTTTATTATTCAAGGCTTGTTCACTTTGGGTTTGCATAAGCATCTCCGGCAGGACGGGAAAACACGGATCCAGTTTGATCTTGATATCAGCCGCATGAGCTTAATCGCCAAACTGTGAGAACAATTTACGCCTGAGGGGGGAATTTACGTTAGCCTATTCAACGCTAATTCTTGCCCATTCCTCCAATCATCTTTTAGGGAAAGGAAAAACAAGCCATGTTCCCAACTAAGTAGAGAAAGCTGCAAGGTAACTATAACTAATTGTATTTAAATGAATACGTATTCAACTCGCGTTGATTTTCTTAGCCCAAAACCAGCTAAGTCGTTGCCTCTGAGCAAGACAAGGATTCAAACTACCTTTGCCTGATATTCTTTACTTACGTCGATTTGCTGTTATAACTACTGACATTAATCACAGCCAAAATGACCCTTTGCGTCACTCAGGGAGCCGCGATGACACGTTCAAATTCCATAGCAGAAGCCACCGCAACGTTTGCCAGGCAAATCGAAAAATGGACTCACAATACCAATCAATTTGAGACTGCGATTCCAGGAGTAAGGTTGAGTCATTGGACGGCGCCGACCTCACCGACCAGCTACACGCATAAATCCAGTATCTGCTTGATTGCACAGGGTAAAAAACGTGTTCTGCTCGGCGAAGAGAGCTTTACTTATGACGCGAACCACTTCCTGATTTCTTCTGTTGACTTGCCTATCATTGCCAACATCATCGAAGCCAGTGAAGAAACACCGTATCTCGGCTTAGTGATGGAACTCGATCTGCAGGAGATCTCGCAGTTGATCGTCGACAGTGAACTGTCGTTCAATCCGAGCAAAGAAGCGCAAAAAGGGATAGCGGTTGGCGAACTGTCTGAACCGCTATTGAATGCTTTTGTGCGTCTGATGGAGTTACAGGACGATCCGGCGAGCATCAAGATTCTCGCACCAGTGATTAAACGCGAAATTTTTTACCGCCTGCTTACGTCCGAACAAGGTGGACGTTTGAATCAAATCGTGACCGCTGGCAGCCACAGTCACCAGATTTCCAAAGCGATTGATTGGCTGAAAAACAATTTTGTGAAGCCGCTTAGCGTCAGTGAACTTGCCTCCTACACCGGGATGAGCAAATCGGCGTTTTATACTCATTTTCGAGCCATGACATCGATGACTCCACTGCAATTTCAGAAGAAACTGCGCTTAAGTGAAGCCCGCCGTTTGATGCTGACCGAAAATCTCGACGCAATGGCGACCACTTTTCGGGTTGGCTACGAAAGCCCTTCCCAATTCAGCCGCGAATACAGTCGTCTGTTTGGAGCGCCGCCTTCTAAAGACATTAAAACGCTGCGCGAAGCCGACATTGTGTGATAGCAAGCCCGCCGATACCAGGCGGGCTTTTTGTTTCCTGTGTCTGCCACTGCAACGAGAAAGAAGATTAAGCAATGATTTTTCATTAATTTGGTTAATTAATTCATCCCGAAAGGCATACATCTAAATTAAAACAAAACCTTACAAGAGTTAATGTTAGTTTTCGCTCTGGGGCGTTCATATACCAACTAAATAACGATTGGACGATAAGGCAAGACTCAAAGACGATCGGACATTCACCATTACAGCCTCTCGCCGTAAACTTTGCTTCATCTCAACGACGTTGCCTGACTTATTAGGTAGCGACGATTTATGAATGTCGCATTGAACACTGAGTCGATAACGCCTCAGTAAGCGGCCGAAAAAAGAAGGATGTGACAATGCAACTCGACTTTTCTTACTACAATCCAACCACTATTCATTTTGGCAAAGAGTCTCTGACTAAACTTGCCGATGAACTGCCACATTACGGTGAAACCGTCCTGTTGGTGTATGGCCGCAATGCAATTAAATCGAACGGTCTTTATGATGACGTGATGGCGATTTTGTCCGCTGCGGGCAAAAACGTAGTGGAACTTTCCGGTGTGATGCCTAACCCGACGTACGACAAGATGATGGAAGGCGTAGCGCTGGTACGCGAACACAATGTCGGCCTGATTCTGGCGGTCGGTGGCGGTTCGGTCATTGACTGCGCCAAAGGTATTTCCGTATCAGCTCACTGCCACGATGCAGATCCATTCCAGAAATACTGGGTGGAATTCAAAGATGTTGACAACGATGTCGTGCCAGTGGCCTCAATACTGACCATGGTCGGCACAGGTTCCGAGATGAACGGTGGTTCAGTGATCACACACGAAGCCACCAAATACAAAGCAGGACGAGTATTTCCGGCGCATGTGTATCCGAAGTTCTCGATCTTGAACCCAGAGTACACCTACAGTGTTTCTCAATATCAAATGGTCAGCGGCGTGTTCGATACCATGTCCCATCTGATGGAGCAGTATTTCTCGGATCAAGGTGCAAATACCACCGACTATGTGATTGAAAGCCTGCTGAAGTCGTCAATTGACAACCTGCGCGTGGCGCTCAGCACGCCAGACGATTACGAAGCCCGCAGTAACCTGATGTGGAACGCCACTCTGGCACTCAATACCATAACTGGCCTGTCTAAAACTCAAGACTGGCAGGTACATATGATTGAGCACCAACTGGGCGCTTACACAGACTGTGCACATGGTATGGGACTGGCGGCAGTATCTCTGCCTTATTACCGCCTGATTTATAAGTTCGGCATTGAGAAGTTTGTTCGCTTTGCCACTCAGGTTTGGGGAATCTCAACCGCAGGCAAAACTCAGGAACAAATTGCCCAAGAAGGTCTGGACGCGCTGGAAAACTTCACTAAAGAGTGTGGTATTGTGACTTCTCTGGAAGCTCTGGGGGCGACCCAAGAGATGCTGCCAGCGATTGCTGATTCCACCATCATTCTGGGCAACGGCTACAAAACGCTGACTAAGGAAGAGGTACTGGATATTCTGCAAGCGTGCTTCTGAGCGAATTCAACACAAAAAAGCGAGCGGATATCCGCTCGCTTTTTCATTTAGCGAATTCGTACCGCCAGCGCATCAGCATTTCAGGCGTGTCAATATCGAGAGCAGCATTGGGAAGTGAGATTTCTCGGACTGAGGTAGTGTCTCCACGCAACAGACTGCGGGCACCATGCTCTCCGTTGAGCATGGTTAATTGAGAAAAGCAACTGACCGGAAACAGTGCAGGAACGCCACGGCGCTGATTATAGTAGGCACAAACAATGTGCTGCGAAGAAGCAGCTTCAACAAGTTGCTGCGAAGAAGCAGCTTCAACAAGTTGCTGAAAATCTTCACTTTGCAGTGCCACTTGGTCGGCCAACGTAATCAAAACAGCATCGAAATCCGGTGCCAGTTGACGAACGCCATAAGCAATAGAGGCCCCCAAACCTTGTGACCATTGGGGGCAATAGATCAGCGGCACGATGGGTACTTGCCCTTGCTGCTGAGCGAGCTTTATCTCCTGATGCCAGCGCCCGGTAATAACGAAAACCGGGCCGACATCGCTCTGAGACGTTTGTTGAATCGAACGAGAGAGCAGGTTTTCTGTTTGGCTAACCGCAGTTAACAACTTACATTCGCCAAAACGCCGGCTCTCTCCCGCTGCCATGATCATGACTGCGATCTTCATGACATCGTACCCGGCAAAACACCACTCAATGATTGCGCATTGGTGCAAGTCACCGCCGCCTGACATTCTGCCAGCATCGCCAACGCGATGGTTTCTGGCAGGTCTGCACCGATGTTCAGGCCAGCGGGTCCGGAAAGCGGCACCGACAGTTGATTCAATTCGATGCCCGATTGCTCGATCACACGTTCACGCCGATTGACCGGCCCTAAAAGGGCGATGTATTTCATCGGCAAACCCGCGACTGCGGCCAACGCCACAGCATCAAACGTGACGTTGTGACTCATCAGAATCACGGCCTCCACGCTGTGTTGCTGGCAGTAATGCGTAAGTTCACTGGCATCGCCACTGAGCTTATTCTCCAGATTGGGAAAATATTCCATTCGCCCGTTGGCAGGCCGCGGATCCCACAAGCTCACCTGCCAGCCTAACTGATGTGACAAGTGAGCAACGGGTCTTGCATCAATACCACCGCCGACAATCAGCAGATGCAGTGGCGCTTCTATCGGCGTGCACAGCCATAGGCCATCATCCTGTTCCATCAACTGTGCGCGCACGGTATGCTGCTCATTCATTGGTTCTGGCATAAAACGGGCTGAGATTTCTTTATTGGAAATCTTCTGAAAATAGTGCCCTTTCTGATGCCTCCGTAACGCGTCCAACACTTGGGGAAGCCCAAGGTAATCATTTTCTGCCGTTAACGGTTGTAAAAGAATGTGAACCGTTCCGCCGCAGCCGATCCCAAGCTGAAAAGCCAGGTCATCTTCGTCGCTGCCATCGTAGGTCAGAGTGACAGGCTGACAACTCAACATCACTTTGCGCGCATGTAAGTGAATGTCCGATTCCAGACAGCCACCACTGAGCATACCGAGTTGATGTCCGGCATCGCTAAACAGCATCATCGCACCGGATTTTCGATACGCAGGCCCCTGCGTTTTATAGACAGTGCCCAGAACCCAGTTGGCCTGGTCTTTAAGACCAAGCCACTGAGTCAGCAGATACATCAAATGATTAGACATCATGACCACCTGAAGTCGTTATGCTGAATAAGTCATACATCATCATGAAAACGGCGGCCTACGACGTCGCCAATTTCAATGGTAACGTATGCAGGCGCTGACCCGTTGCTGCGGCCACGGCATTCGCCACGGCAGGTGCAATCGGAGGGACACCGGGTTCACCAACACCAGAAGGCGCTTCCGCCGAAGGGACAATGTGTACTTCCACGTCCGGCATCTGGTTCATTCGCAGCACCTGATAGTTATGGAAATTCGACTGTTCGACCATGCCGCCTTCGCCGAGCGTGATGGCACTCATTAATGTCGGAGACAGACCAAAGCCAATTCCCCCTTCCATCTGAGCAGCGATCACATCCGGGTTAACTGCAACACCACAGTCGACGGCACACACCACTTTGTCCACCGAGATCTGACCGTTCTTGACCGAAACCTGAGCCACCTGCGCCACAAAAGTATTGAACGACTCATGCACTGCAACGCCCATGCCGCTTCCGGCAGGCAGTGTTTTCCCCCATCCGGCTTTTTCGGCGGCCAGTTTCAGCACACCTTGCCAACGTGGATGTTTGGCCAGCAGTTGCATGCGCATTTCCACCGGATCTTTCCCAGCGTTTGCGGCCAGTTCATCAATCATGGTTTCCACTGCAAATGCGGTGTGTGTACTACCTACCGAGCGCCACCACTGAACCGTTGGCCCGTCCTTGACCGTCGTCAGTTGAATTGAAAGATTGGGAATCGCGTAAGGAATATTCGATGCCCCCTCAACGGAAGTGCCGTCAATGCCCTCTTTCACCGCAAAAGCTTCAAAAGCAGTGCCCGTCAGAATCGACTGACCAACAATGTGCTGCTTCCAACTGGAAATATTGCCGTTCGCATCCAGACCAGCCTGAATATGATGCACATAAGCCGGGCGGTAATAGCCGACTTGAGTATCATCTTCCCGGCTCCACACCATTTTGATTGGCGTGCCTTTTTTCTGTCTGGCGATTTCGACCGTTTCAATCAGGTAATCCGAATGTGGGTTGGCGCGGCGGCCAAAACTACCACCCGCTAACAGCATGTGCAGCGTGACTTGTTCCGGTTTCAAGCCCAGCAGCTGAGCAATGTTCATCTGATCAACGGTTTGGAATTGCTCGCCATTCCAGATTTCGCATCCCTGATCGCTGACCTGAGCGACACAGTTCATCGGCTCCATCGGAGAGTGAGACAAGAACGGGAACTCGTAAGTGTTGTCGATAACGCTATCGGCTTGCTTGAGCGCAGAGACCGCATCGCCTTCATTGCGGGCAGAAAGGCCCTCTTTCTGGCTGAGCGTTTTGTACTCCGTCATAATTTGCGCGGAGCTCTTGGTGAACGCCTGACTTTCATCCCAGGTGACTGAGAGCAAGTCGCGGCCTTTCTTCGCACTCCAATAGTCTTTCGCCAGCACAGCCACGCCCGTCGGAATGGTGACCACATCCACCACACCCGGTGACGCTTTGGCTTGCGTCGCATCGACGGTTTTCACTTTCGCTCCAAATTTAGGCGCATGCAGTACCATCGCCGTCAGCATACCCGGCAACTTGATATCCTGCGTGAAGATTGCGGTGCCGTTGTTTTTGCCCGTGTCTTTGCGACTAACTTTCCGCTTGCCGATAAACACAAACTGCTCCGGCGTTTTGAGCTTCACACTGGCTTCATCAGGAACAGGTTGCTTCGCCGCGTCCAATGCCAGTTCGCCAAAGGTGGCTTTCTTGTTGCCATGACTCACAATGCCTGCACGAACCTGAATTTGACTCGCATCCACATTCCAACGCTGCGCAGCAGCGGCAACTAACATCGCTTTGGCAGCCGCCCCTGCGGTACGCATTTGTATGTAAGAGTTGGCAATTGCGGTACTGCCGCCCGTACCCTGCATCGGGCCCCAGAATGTGTTGTTGTAACGACTGGCATCTGCCGGTGCGCCTTCGGCAACCATTTGTGCCCAGTCAGCATCCAGTTCTTCAGCCACTAGGGTAGTCAGACCGGTATAGGTGCCCTGGCCCATCTCTATGTGTTTGATCATCACGGTCACCTTATTGTCGGAGCCAATGCGAACAAACGCGTTAGGTTCAAATGGCACAGCACTCGAGGTCATATCCGCAGCCTGCGCCTGATTAGAAACAGGCAGAGAGAAACCCAAAGTTAATCCGGCTCCCACACCACCCATCAATTTGAGAAATTTTCGGCGACCGGGTACCACCTCATCAGCCACCGTCGAAAAGGACATTCTACGCATGATTTATCACTCCTTTCTTCAACGAGTTACAGCTGAGCGGCTGCATCTTTAATCGCTTTGCGAATACGAACATAGGTTGCACAGCGACAAATATTGCCCGACATCGCTGCGTCAATATCCTCATCGCTTGGATTCGGATTGCGTTCGAGCAGCGCAACCGCAGACATGACTTGCCCTGACTGACAGTATCCACATTGCGGCACTTGTAACTCATCCCACGCTTGCTGAACGACTTGCGCGGTCCGGCTCTGTATACCTTCGATGGTAGTAATTTTCTGGCCGACTGCTGCCTGAATTGGAGTAACGCAAGAACGAATAGGCTGGCCGTTCAGATGCACCGTACACGCGCCGCACTGCGCCAGTCCGCATCCAAACTTAGTACCTGTCATTTCCAGATGATCCCGAATGGCCCATAAAATGGGCGTATCTGGGGTAGCATCGATTTCGCGATCGACACCGTTCACATTTAAAGTTACTGACATGGAGCTTCTCCTGCTCTCTTTATAAATGAAGAGCGCGCTCCTTTTCCTTTGTCGAAAATAGTGAGGCACTCAGTTTTTGGATAGTCTTGTTGAGCATTACTAATTATAGAAATACGTGAAATATGTGTTAGGCAAATAATCCAAATTGTTTGCCTAATCTTCCAAGATTTAAAAAGGAGGGAAACTGGCCACACACTGACTATGGGGATCGCCTGTGTGCTATAAGGCTTTATTTGGAGGCGCTAGTCATTACAGCGTTGTGTTTAAGAAATAACGCTAATCCCGCCTGTGCTACTAAAATCGTCCAGAGCACAGGCCTTTAACATGTTGTTTACGTGAGGATTAAACGGTATCAAACCACTGGTGAAACGTGTTGGCAAATTGTGAGCCCAGCCGACTCTCCTCACGCGGTAACAGGAAGACTTGCTAGCCATTCCTTGCGAAGGACGGCGAGTACCACGGTATCCCACCATTTTCCTTTGAAGTAGCGATGTTCTCTAAAATGCGCTTCTTTTCTCATGCCAAGCGACTGACACAGACGGATTGCGGGCAGGTTTTCACTGATAGTCTCGGCGTAGATGCGATGGAGACTTAAGTTTGCAAAGCCAAAATTTGCCAACGCCTGTGCCGCTTCAAAGCTTAACTTACGCCCTTGTGCCGCTCTGGAGAACGCACATCCCATCGAGGCTTGCCCGTTATCTTCTAAACGTAGGCAAACTGTGCCGATAAACTGGCCTGTCTCTTTACATTCAACCGCCAACTGATAGGACATACGCGGGGATTCCATCGCCTGAGTGACAAACAGCTGGGTCAGCTCCCGATACTTTTCCGGCTTACAGTCGCCTTCATCATAAAAACGTTGATACTTCGCGTCCTGAGACATCATCACAAAGGCATCTTCATCAGCGAGCTGCATATCACGAAGGAGCAACCTTTCTGTTTCCAGTTTAAACATCAACACCGCCTTTGGGTTACAAGAACTCGTTTGCCTGAACGTCAACAAAGAACACTATAAACCAAACACTTAGCGAATGAGTCAGCAAATCTGGGACTCGCGCAGCGAAACGTCAACAGAGTGAAACACGAGGTACAAAATTTAATTTGAAATGGGATACGTTAGAAACAAAAAATCACGCAAAGCGCGTGTTCAGGACATTTGATATGAGATGTAATTTAAGAAGGATTTGGAGCGGGCAGCGGGAATCGAACCCGCATCATCAGCTTGGAAGGCTGAGGTAATAGCCATTATACGATGCCCGCGCATCGAAGTGCTGGGGTTAATATGCCACAGCTTTAGAAAAAGAAAACCGTTTTTTTACTTGAACGCGACTGTTTGAGTAGTTAATAAACAATTGAACATCAGAGAGTTAGGAATCTGACTCACATCACAGTTATTTCGTCAGGAATCCAGAGTCATAAAGAACGAAAGCCTCCACAACGGAGGCTTAGTGAAGAACCACGAAAGAATCGGATTATAGTTGAGTGGTTTGAACGTAGTTTTCCAGTTCCATATTGGAAACGGTGGTTACGTATTCATTGTTGACGTAGAAAGCCACACCATCTTCAGTTTTCTTACCGCGCAGCGTTTTTTGCTGGCCATCCAGGTAAGTCACATCCATTTCAATGGTGTTGTCATCAATTTTCTTCCAGTTGGTATCTTTGATTTCAGAGTTGTTGCCCAGCGGGGTCTCTGTCATCGAACTATCCAACTTGTCGTTTACTTTCAACATGGTGTCCGCAGGTCTATCAACCACAGCGGGTGACTTACCAGAGATTGGGTTGGTACCTGTCCAGAATTCAACGGCGTTGACAATGAATAAGTCGACGATAGACGCAATACCATACACAGGAGAAAGCAGAAGGAACAAACCTTCTCGGCCGTAACGGTTATCCACGACTTCAAGGTTAAATTTAGTCACAAGACCTGTTGTTGCCATTTGGCCCATACAACCTGTAAGAGAACTGACACCCAAGCCGACGGCCATTGCAATAACTAGAGATTTACGTTTCATATTTATCACCACTGATATCGTTGTTGTTTCCCTCCTACACTCTAGTACATATGCAAGTCATTGATCGATTTTGATTAAAAAAAGTGCGATTTTCTGAAGCGTTCGCAACCTTTCTTATAAATTAGACAGTTAAGAGACAAAAAAGCCTCCCGAAGGAGGCTTGTCATTTATTGAAGCGATGCTGTTTCCAAATAACGTTCCATTTCGAGATTTGAAACGGTCGTGACGTATTGGTCATCGAGGTAAAACGCCACCTCATCGTTTTGTTTCTCACCGCGCAGTGTCGCCCGTTCACCGCTCAGATAAGTGATGTCCATTTGCATCGTGTTGTCATCGATTTGTTTCAGCGTCGCAGACTCGATATCACGGTTGTTGCTTTGTAGCGGTACCTGTGTCATCGACTTATCGAGTTGATCGTTCACTTTGATCAGTGAATCAGCCGGAATATCAACCACCGCTGGAGACTTACCGGAGATAGGGTTTTTACCCGTCCAGAACTCAATCGTGTTGAAAATGAACAAGTCGGCAACAGAAGCGATACCATAAACTGGAGATAGCAAAAGGAACAAACCTTCGCGGCCGTAACGGTTATCCACGACTTTCAGGTTGAATTTTGTCACCAGGCCCGCTGTTGCCATTTGCCCCATACAACCCGTTAATGTACTGACACCGACAGTCAGAGCTACTGCCATTGCAATCGTTTTGCGTTTCATAATATCCACCAGTTAAAAAAAGCAGTGGTAAATAATACGGTTAACCTTATAAAAACAAAGGGAATAAAGACCGATTGCATACAAACTAGCCGTATAATTTAGCTGACAGCATACTGATAACTCACACGGATAGTTATTTAACAAAATCAAACATATAGTTTCGAAATTGTTATCTTTCCTTTAGCACAAACCACATTGTGGTTACGTCTGCACAATGGCCCATGTGCAGTTCAATTCAAAGCCAGTTAAGATGTAACACTCAACCGCGAAGAGATTTTGAGATCGATAAAGCTATGCCACCGCTCCCTACTCTGCCTGACGACTATTATCTGACTAACTTTCGTAAACTGACTTCCCATGCGCTGGAATGGTATGCGGATTTACTCACTGACGAAGAGCGCCATTGGTTGGCCGACTTTGATTGCTTGTCGCACGGCGGACAATGCTTACTTGTGCGTCTGTTGTCACGCAGAGGAAACTGGTTTCGCAGCGACAAAGCTGAGTATAAGGAAATTGGCGACCAGCATCAGGCATTAAGCGAACTGGCCGCTTTGGGATTTATCACACTCAATCCCGACGCAGACATCAGTACGCTCGCAGAGAAACTGCTCACCAAGGCAGAGATTATTGCCCTGTTTCCAACGCTTCCTAAACAGAGCCGCAAGGAAGCGTTATTGGCACAACTGAGCCAACAAATCATCGCGAAGGAAATCGGGTTACCTTTCAGCGTGATCTACCTCAACCAAGGAGAGATGATTGAGCTGCTGCTGGTGCTATTTTTTGCCAACACTCATCAGGATTTTTCTCAGTTTGTCCTCGATGATTTGGGACTGAACAATTTTGAACGCTATCAACTCAGCCGCGAGCGTCGTTTCTTTCAAGACCGAGAGCAAGTGGAAGTGCTGCGCAAACTTACCCACATTCAATCCCTTTACGACCTTTGCCCAAAACCGACACCCACTGAGTTGGATGAGTGGCAACGTCTGCTGCCAGAGCCTTGTGAACATCCTTCCATCGAGCGTAAACGTCAGCATGTCATGAACCAACTGGCGCGCGACTACGAACGGCATCAAGCTTTTGCACCAGCGTTGATGCTCTATCGACAAACGCAGGTTATGCCCACTCGCGAGCGTCAGGCGCGTATTCTGGATAAACAACAGCAAATCCAGGCAATGCGTGACATTGTCACTGAAATGCTCGATACCCCGCTCAATCATTCCGAACTTGAGGTCGCGCAAAAACTCAATCAGCGAGTCCTGCGTTTGCAGGGGCAAAAAGCCCCACGCACGATTAAGCCAGCACATAAAACGTTGCATCTCGAACTGGATCTCTCACAGCAGCGTGTGGAACTGGCCGTGAAGAGCCACTTCGAACAGCTCGGTTATCAGGTTTACTATCTTGAGAACCAATTTCTCAACACGCTGTTTGGCCTGACATTCTGGGACGCCATTTTTGCACCGGTGGAAGGCGCATTTATCAATCGCTATCAGCATCGTCCACTCGATCTCTATCACGATGACTTTGTGTTAAAACGTCAAAGCTATATTGAATCGGCAATAGCGGAACTGATGAACGATGGTGTTAAACCTCTTTGGCTGCGCTGGCAGAACAAATTTTCAATCGCCAATCCTTTTGTGTTCTGGACCGACTGTGACGAAAGCTTGTTTGAACTGACGGAACAATCTTTTCCGCGCGCTTTGCTGGTTGATCTGTTTAAGGTGCAATTGAGCGACCTCAAGCTCTATCGTAATGGGATGCCGGATTTGATCCTGTTTAAAGACGGAGAGTTTGAATGGGTTGAGGTGAAAGGCCCGGGTGATAAGTTACAGGACAGTCAATGGCGTTGGATCGAGCAATTTTCGCGGCTAAATGTGCCTTTTTCAGTCTGTTATGTGAATCACACCGTCTAAAAGATGGTGATCCTCAGTTCTCTTTGCTTTAATTAACTCAAATTTAATTCATAAGATAACCGGATGAAATTACGTAAATTATTCGTCGTTGGTTTGGTCACCCTTTTCTCTGGCTGCGCGGTATTGGCCAGCCTCAATTTCGACCAAATCTTTGGCAAAGCAGAAGTGCGAGATCGTCAGGCTCCTATTGAGTCAACCCAGGCACATTTCTTTCTGGATCAGGTTAAACCTATCATCGATAAACGTTGCGTGGTTTGTCATGCCTGCTATGACGCGCCATGTCAGCTCAAAATGTCCTCCGTTGAAGGTATCGACCGCGGAGGCAGTAAGGATATGGTGTATCAGGGTACACGTCTGACCGCTGCCACGCCGACGCGCCTGTTTGAAGATGCGCAGTTAACCGAAGAGTGGCGCAAGTTTAACTTCCATCCCGTGTTGAACGAACGCGATCAAACCCCGGAGGCCAACCTGCAAGCAGGATTAATGGCACGTTTGTTGGCGCAGAAAGAAGCACATCCTCTGCCACAGCAGGATCAACTAGAAGGGTTTGATTTTTCCATCGATCGCGAACAACAGTGCGTCACGATTGAAGAGTACGAGTCCTATCAGCATAACTACCCGAACTGGGGTATGCCCTTCGGCATGCCGAATCTGGCAAAGTCTGAATACAACACGCTGATGACCTGGCTGGAACAAGGTGCGGTGATGAACGCGCACATGCCACTGACCGCAGAAGAGCAGTCCGAGGTCAATCTGTATGAAGCGTTGTTCAACCACGACGCACTTAAAAATCGTTTGGTCGCACGCTACATTTATGAACACCTGTTCTTGTCGCACCTTTACTTCTCGGACATCAAAACCGCCGATGGTCGTCCGCGCTTCTTTACTATGGTGCGTTCTTCTACTCCGCCCGGACAACCCGTTCAGCGCATTACCACCCGCAGACCATACGATGACCCGGGTGTAGAGCGCGTGTACTACCGTCTGATTCCGGAGCAAGGGACGATCGTCGATAAAACGCACATGCCTTTTGCGCTCAACATGAAACGCATACGCGATTGGAAAACTTGGTTTATTGATGCGCAATACGTTGTCGATGAATTGCCAAGCTATAACCCTGAAGTTTCCGCCAACCCGATGACCGCATTTATCGAGATGCCCGTCAAAGCACGCTTCAAGTTCATGCTCGACAACGCACAGAACACCATTATGGCGTACATCAAAGGCCCGGTATGTCGTGGCCAGTTAGCGCTCAACGTGATTAATGACCGTTTCTGGGTGTTTTTCCTCGATCCGGATAAAGCCGACATGCCGGAAGTGAACGAATTTTATCGTTCTCAGGCAGACAACCTGAAACTGCCTGGCGAGCTTGAGAGTAATACATTGCCACTGACCAACTGGGTTCGTTTTTCGAAACAGCAGGCGCGCTATCTGCAAGCTAAGTCGGATTTCATCAACCACTGGTTTAAAAACGGCACCCACTTATCCACCGATGTGATCTGGGATGGTAATGGCACCAATCACACCGCCGCACTGACGATTTTCCGCCATTTCGATAGTGCCTCTGTGGTTGAGGGTTTGGTGGGAGAAAAACCGAAAACTGCTTGGGTTATTGATTATGCATTGCTGGAACGGATTCACTATCTGCTGGTAGCTGGATTCGATGTGTATGGTAACTTCGGCCATCAGTTGATCACGCGCATGTTCATGGATTTTCTGCGCATGGAAGGCGAAAGTAACTTTGTTGCCCTGCTGCCTCGGGATGTACGCCACAAAGAGATGTCGAGCTGGTACGCGGATCAGAGTCCGCAGTTTTCCGACTATCTGCTGCGTAACGTTAAGCCGTTCGATCAGCCGACTCAGGTTCAGTACCAGACTACCGATTACAAATCAGAGCTGTTTGACAAACTCAAAGAGCACGTAGCTCCAATCCTGACTCAGCGTTATGACATTGTCGATACCGGATTTAAGCCGGAATACGAGAAAGCACTGGCCAGCATCAGCCATATCAAGGGCGAGGGTTTGCGTTCTATCCCACAAATCATCATGTTAATGATTGAGTCGGATAAGGGGCAATCACAACTGTTTACCCTATTGCACAAAAACGCCCATACCAATATCTCGAGTTTGTTTGATGAAGAGAATAATCGGGACTATAAAAATGATGATCTCACGATCGTTCGTGGAGTGATCGGTAGCTACCCGGCTGCGTACCTAAATCTCAGAGAAAAGGATATTCCGGAACTCGTACAGCGTTTACAGACACTAAATAGTGAAGACGATTACGTCCAACTGCTGGATCGATTTGCTGTTCGTCGCAGCTCGCCGAAGTTCTGGCCTTTCAGCGATAAGGTTCACGCTTGGTACCGTCAAGACCAACCTATCGAATTTGGTCTGCTTGACTACAATAGATTTGAGAACCGATAAAAAACTCTCAACTCACGTTTAATGAACAGGAGGTGCGAGATGAACATTCGAGAGAACATTGATGCATTAGAGCAACAAATTTACATTGCCTGCTCTGAAGGGGACTACGAAACCGTCAACTTGTTGGAACAAAAGCTTGAACGCCTGCGGGGCAAAATCGAGCATCCATTTGACGAAGACCCCTATTCACTTGAAGGTCGCACCTTTATGGATGACGACTGGCGTTAGCACTAAAGGGAGCCAATTTGGCTCCCTTTTTATTTTCCTCAAACAGAAGTAACACGTGAACTTTGGGTAACCAATATTGCAAAAGTGTTAAGTCGTTCATTTCACTAATAAGCTTATTAATTGGAATATAATTTCAAACATTAATATCAATATAGAAATATCCACTATTCACTGTTCAAAGGGTTGCCACGTTATAGGGCATCCGTTTATAACAAGCCCACACAGGGGAGATGAACTCCCCGGAATTTACTGCCAGCCAGGACTCAGTATGTCATTCGTCGCTACCACAATTTGTCTGTTGCATCGTCGCCAGCAAGCTATTGCGACTTATCTGCTCCTCCTGCTCTCTCTGGGTCTACTACACAGAAGCTGACAGGCTATTTTATTTTCTGTCAGTCAAGAGTTGCTGGCAGAGTCATCTTAACGTTCACTCACCAGCCGCTTCCTAACTGACAATATTGAGGAAGACTATGTTAAGTGCACGCAACATCGCCGCTTTAGGCTTTATGACCTTCGCCATGTACTTGGGCGCCGGCAACCTTATCTTTCCCCCTTTTCTGGGCTATCAGGCCGGTGGACATCTGTTTGAAGGTATGGCTGGATTTCTGCTGGCGGGTGTCGGCCTACCCGCTTTTGCTTTAGTGATTGTCGCTCTGGTCGGCGGCTCGGATAACCTGACATCGGTACTTCCACGCCCTATCGCAACCGCGTTTTGGATCATGGTGTTCATCGTGATTGGACCGGCTTTCGTGATTCCACGCGCGATTACCGTCGCATACCAATTTGGTTTCAGTCCATTTTTTGGCGACAACGCGCTGGTTCCTTTTTCTATCGTTTTCTGTATTGTCTCTGTGCTGTTTTCTTTGTACCCGGGCAAACTGATTGACACTTTAGGCAAATGGTTAACTCCGGCTCTTCTGGCGATTCTTGTCGTGATGGCGGTTGTTGCGTTGCTGTATCCAAGCCAGGGGATCTCTGAAGCGACTGGCGCGTACGTCAACGGCGCCTTTGCAGAAGGCGTCACTCAAGGTTATATGACGATGGACGCGCTCGGCTCAATCGGCTTTGGCTGGGTTATATTCCGCGCGATTCAAAGCATGGGCGTCAGCCAGCCGAAAGCGATTGCCAAATACACCTTGATTGCTGCGGTGATGTACGCGGTAGCCATGGCGCTGGTTTATATCTCGCTGGCTTACATCGGTGCCACCAGCGTCGGCACATTCACTAACGGCGGTGACATCCTGACCACATTCACCACGCAGCATTTCGGCGTATTTGGTACGCTACTGCTTGGTGCCGTGATGGTATTGGCCTGTTTAACAACAGTGATCGGGGTTACAACCGCAGGCAGTGAGTTTTACAGCCGCACATTTAGCAAAGTCTCTTACCGAAACAGCGTTATCGTTACCATGATCATTGCCGCACTGGTAGCGAATATTGGTCTGGAACAATTGCTGGCGATCACCTTGCCTGCCGTTGTCGCGCTGCATCCGATTGCGATTGCGTTGCTGTTTATCGCGCCGTTGAAACGTATCATCTCAATGACTGGTGTATTGGCGACAGTCGCAACAGCACTGATTTTCGGGGGATTAGATGCGCTGCATATTCTGGGCAGCATGCCAGCGAAATTCGATGCCACGTTGTCTCAACATCTACCACTTTACACTTACTATGCTGGTTGGATCGTGCCGACTGTGATCGTTTTAGCATTGGTAAGCAGTGTGAGTCTGTTTACCCGCCCTGCTGTTACTCGCGCAGTAACAGAAAGCTAAGCTCAGGACGAAAAAAAGGCCCCAATCGGGGCCTTTTTTATGCAACATATTTGCAGACTCAGAAGAAACTGATGGCGTTACGGCCACCTTTGCTGTCCTTCGGTTGATCGTCTTCGCTTTCCTTTGAAGCCTTTGCTTTTGCCTTGTTATTTTTGCTGGCTGACTGGGACAACTTACTCGCTTTACTGCCCGATTTTTTACCTGCTGCCGGCTTGTTGGAAGGCTTTTTCTTCGGCGCTGGTGGTGGCGTCACCGCTTTGAGTTTCTCTTCCACTTCAGTCACCGGCGCATCACAAATGATCAGGTAGTATTCTTCATTGAATTCAACCAAGTCACCATCATAGAGTTTGCGACGCTTGCGCATTTCAAGCTCGCCATTGACCGCAACATAACCTTCAGCAATCGCATACTTTGCTTCACCACCACCGCTGACTGCGTTGGCGATTTTCAATACTTTGTACAACTCAATCGGCTGAGCATCGACTTCGATACCAATTGCTTCGATTTCAACTTCTTCATCTTCCCATTGAGGGTTCTCAAATTCATTCATTCTAGGTGTCTCAACAACATTTGGCGCTAGTGTACCGTGCAGCTGGCGAATAATAAACGTAATCCTTTGCACGGCTCGAATTGTATGCAGCCAAACGTTTTCGGTAAACGACAGCTAAATTATATAATTCTTATATACGAGACTTTTCATTTGTCTTTGCACCAATTAGTATGCATACACACGGATAATATCTTGCTTAATGGAAGGAGTGCCATATCAACTATAATCACAGAATATAACTGGGATGGATTAATATGCCTAACGTTATAAACCGCGCACTTGTCGTCAATCCGTATCCGCTAGAGCAACACGCTCTGGAAGATATCATTCAATCAACCAATCAATTTCAACACATTCACTTTGCCGTTTCACCTGCTGAGGCCTACCGCATTGTGAGTCAACAACCGATCGCTTTTGTCATGCTGGAAGTTGAAGCTGATGATGCCAGTGGACTCGACATTCTTCGTCGTTTGCGCGCTAAAGGCTTCGCCGGAAAAATTTTGTTTATCAGCGCAATTGATAAAGCGATGTATTCAAAAGCAACCCAAAAGCTCGGTGCCAACGGTTACCTACTCAAAAGCGAACATGTTTCTGTCATTCAGGACGCCATCTGCAGCGTGATGCGTGGATACAATATCTTTAAGCACGAGAATCACGCCGCTATAAGTGAAACCGCTGAGTTGTCAAAACGAGAAACGGTGATTTATCACTATTTGATTGCGGGTTTAACCAACAAAAAAATCTCGGAACTGTTGTCTATCAGCAGTAAAACCGTGAGTACCTACAAAACACGTATTCTTACCAAATTCGGCGTCAAATCCGTGATTGAGCTGATCAAACAAGAGAAACTTGCCTGATATCAGGCGGTTTGAACTTCGGAAGGTTGAAGAGAAATATCAGATTTGCTGATGTACGCCCCTCTTCGCTGTATCCAATAACGAAGTTCCGAACCATACGCTCACGAATGCTCATGGCGAGCAGAGAATCCGGAACCCCGCCCTCCATCGCTTTGAGCATCTTCACTGCTACTTTCGGACAGTAAAAACGCCATTAATATTGCGTATATGCTAGCTCGATCCCCTGAATTCGATTATCAACGTTCAGGCTTTAATCTCTTTAAGCAGTGGTAATTTTCGGTGCATGTAAATGAATCTAAACCAAGCCAGGACGTGGAGATAAAGGACTCAGCTGTTTTTCCGAATACAGGTTGGAATCTGCACGCTTAAGCGCATCGTCGAGTGACTCCGAATTCATCAGTAACGTTATTCCGACGGAGATACTCACCGTCAGTTTGTAGGAGGAAAACGCGGTGTCCGTCACCGCCTCTTTCAATCGCTCGGCTAGAATGATGGCATTGTCGATATTGCACCCCGGCAGAACTGCTACAAACTCATCGCCGCCGGTTCGAATCAGGTAGTCGTTTTCCCTAAACACCTGACGCATACCATAGGCTATTTGCTTGATTGCTTCATCCCCCACATGATGACCATAATTGTCATTGATCTGTTTAAGTTTGTTCCCGTCGATCGCCAGAATCGCCGCACCAAACTTTTCCAGATCCGCAGTAAATTTTTGATCTTTGAAGATGTTCCGATTGAGCAATCCGGTCAGGTCGTCCAACTGCACGTTCGATTGAACTTCAAACAATTTGGTTCGGTTGAGTTTTAGTGTGCGGAACAGATAGATCACATACGAAAGCGCAATCCACAACACCAGAAACAGCCACAGCAGTTTAAACACAATCCAAATGAACGGCACCTGATACACATAGACCGTGGAGTTGTCGGCAACATACTCCTTGGTGTACGCGATATGCGCCATCAATGCGTTGCCATAAATCATCTCATAGAAGGTGTTGGCGTTGAGTTCACGGGTACGAATCTGCAATGCGCCAAGGTCGAAGAACCGAGCCAACCCCACATCGATATTGAGATCGCCCACAATGATATTGTGTAAGTAAACAGGGCTTGATACCGTGATATACAGGTCGTCCGAACCATTTTTGCGGTAAGTGCCGGACACCAGAATACGGTCGGCCAGACGTCGTTCCGGTGCGTTAATCGTGCACACAGAAGCTGTGCCGCAATCCTTCACCACGGAGACTTCATCTTTATCTGATGAGGTCATGTCGCTCAGATAGGAGCGGTAATACAGCACGTCTACTTTTGGCAGAATAGCCGGCATCGTCGAGACCAAAAACTGAAATTCGTTCGCCAGTTCAATGTCGATATTGGTCGGTTTCAGCTTCTTGTGCAGATTGTATTTGCGTTTCTCAATGTCCTTGATCGCCCCTAAGTCACTCTTTTTGATGGTATCAATTTCCTGAATGCGGTTTTCCAGGATTCGACTGGTCAGAAACAGCGTCTGTTTGTACTGCTCCATCACATTAACGAAGTTTTCAAACTCGTGATTGCGGCGATCCAAATAGGACTCAGAGAAGATAATCACCGCAACCAGATATAGCACCAGGCTGCAGGTAAAACCGTGTACGATGATGTCCGAGATATACTTCTTATTCAGCTCTTTCATAACTCAACCCGACCAATCACGCTGCCGTTGAGACTCATGAGCTCAACAATAGAGTTAACCTGATATTTATCGAGGATGCGCGTTTTGTAGGTACTGATGGTTTTCGGGCTCAGATTGAGTATTTGTGCGATCTCTTTGTTGGATTTGCCATCTACCAGAAAACGAAATACCGCCAACTCTTGCTTAGATAGCTGAATATCTACCGCCTGTGTCTCTTCTGCGACTTTAAAAAAGCTGTAGCCATTTAGAATGCATTCCACCGCATCTTGCAAAATAGACAAATCTTCTGCTTTGCTGACATAACCATCGGCACCCACACGCAGCGCCGTTTCCGAATAGAGGCGGCTGTTGTTGCCTGACACAAACAGGGTTTTACCCGTAAACCCATGATGCTTCAGCCGGCGCAGCACCTCGAAACCATCCTGCTTTTCCAGATTGACGTCCAATACCAGAAAATCGATTTGGCCTTCGCGTAACATTTTCACGCCTGCTTGGGTGTCAGTTTCCACCAGCACTTGGCCAAAGCGCGGGTTTTGCTCCATTAACTTTTTGATTGCCATACATACCAAAGGATGGTCGTCGAGTACCAAGGCTGTCAGGCCGGATGTTGTTCTTTTGTTCATGACTTAATTCACTATCATCAAATGTTCAATGGGACGTGGCTTTCCTGTGTAATACCCCTGACAAAGATCCATGCCGAGCAGGCTTAAATACTTCCATGTTTCTCGATCTTCGACGCCTTCCGCGACAAGGCGCATGTTGAGCTGTTTGGCCATTCGAACAATGACATCCAGAATGGTCCGTTTGCGGCGGTCCTGATGGCAGGAAACAATCAGCGCGCGGTCTATTTTCATTTCCGTAAACGGCAAATCAGCCAATTTCAACAACGAAGAATAACCGGCTCCAAAATCGTCAATCGCGAGTTCAACGCCGTTGAGCCTTAACCGGGCAAAGTTTTCAATCATCACTGAATCGTACTGGTATACCTCCATCTCGGTGAGTTCGATAATCAAACGCGAGGGAGCAAACCCCAGCGTCTGACAGCACGCCAATACCCGACGGGCAAATTCAGGATCGGCAAAATTAGTGTGAGTCGCATTGACTGACACGGTGCCAGCAAGCCCCTTATCAGAGAAATCGTTAAGTGCCTGCTTGAGAACATAAAAGAACAGACGATCGTGCCAGTTCGCCTGTTCAATCAACGGCAAAAACAGGTATGGGGTTATCACTCCGTATTGCGGGTGATACCAACGAATGAGTGCCTCGTACCCATCAGCGATCCCATTATTAAAGCGGTGCTGAGGCTGATAAACGTTGCGTAAATGCCTCAATTGAAACGCTCGGTCTAAGTCAGCAACGAACAGAGATGGCAAGGTTTTGGCGTAATGCTTTCCGCTGTTTGACGACGCTACCGTGTGCAGCGCCGATTTCAGGTTCGCGAACGTCACTGGTTTCGACAAGGTGGCCACTAAATCGAGCCCCAGTTTCTGACACATGGTCGTCGCCAGAGACAGGATGTTCTGATCATGTCCGCTGAGCAAACATAAGCGGCTGTGATACTGCCGGGCAGCGAGTTCGTTGAGTAGTGCCAGTCCATCCATTTCCGGCATGGCCAAATCAAACACAATCAAATCAAATGTGAACTGATCACACAGTGCCAGCGCGTCCCTACCGTGGTGCGCGACATAAATATGGCTCACTCCCAACGTTCTGAGTGCGACTTCGATGACGCGGCAATGCAACTTGCAATCGTCCACCACCAAAACGTGTTGCGATGCAGGATCAATGCTCATTCAGCCATACCTCCGCTCGATGAATTGATAACGTCATGGCCGCAACGAGTTGCTTCAGCTCTGCATCGTAGCCTTGTTCGCCCTGTTTACTGCGGTTTTCCAGCTGGGTCGCCGCGAAACAAATTTTCTGGTCGCCGACTGTCCCCGCTCCGCCTTTGATGCGATGAGCCAGATCATGGATCGCATTTCTGTCTGTTCGCTTGGTTTGGAGTGCCATCAGGTCATCGTTCATGCTGGTGATAAACACTTCAACCAACATTTCAGCATCCTGCATTTCATAATTCTGCCACCACATAGCCGGAGCGTTTTCAGCTCGTTTTGACACAAACTGTGCGACGGTTTGGTATAAGCGCTGCAAACCATACGGTTTGTAAAGCACGCTATCAAAACCCGATAACATTGCTCGCTCATTAGCCACTCGTGAGTCTTCCGCGGTGCAACCAATAATGGCGTAGTTAGAAAACTGCGGCAGATGTTCGCGGACTAAAGTCGCCAGTTCATACCCATCCATCACGGGCATATGGCAATCGGTTAGCAGCAAGTCGAACTGCTCAGCGCCTTTTTGAAGCCGCTCATAAGCTTCTTGTCCGTTGTTCACCAGTTCAACACTCAGGCCAAACGACGTCAGTTGCTGGCTGATCACCAGTTGATTAATGGGATTGTCCTCTGCAACCAGTACATGTCCGAAAAGCGGTTCGTTAGTCTCGTCAGTCGCTTCTTCACTGGCTGCTGTGTTCGTCAGGACGGCATAAAGCAGATCAGGGAAGAAAGGGCTCACGCTCAGCTCAACGACATCTTTCGAGCGCTGGCTGAATACGGTGATGTCCTGGCGCATCAACACGGTCATTCCTCCCGGACAAGAGTCAGGAATGGGTTGGTCGCCATCGTAAATGTGGACGTCTTTCATTGCCTCATCGGAAGATGGGTCAAGACGCCAAACAGACAACCAGGCTTGAATAACCGGATCTTCCCCGTGGTAGTGCACCAGTTGTTGTGAAATCGGCTCGAGAAAATGACTTTCCACCTGAACAGGAATGCTCACCTGAATACTGGTGCCTTTACCCGGTTCGCTCTGAAGCGAAATCTCGCCCCGCATTACATCGACCAGATCATGCACAATGGCAAGCCCGAGCCCGGTGCCACCATACCGACGAGCGATACTGGAATCTGCCTGCACAAAGGGATTAAACACGGTTTGCAGAAGCTCCGGAGACATACCATCGCCGGAATCGCTGATCACCATCAGAACTTCGTTTTCGGTGACGTTAATGTCGACGCGGACAAAACCTGAGTGAGTGAACTTGATGGCATTCGACAATAAGTTATTGAGGATCTGGCGTAGGCGCAGCGCGTCAATAGTGACGGTTTTCACCGTTCCCGGCGCCCAGTTAACCTGAAAATCGAGCGACTTTTCACGAGCAGCGCTGCAATGCACCCGTAGTAATTCTCCGATTTCACGCAACAGGCAGCATTCCGCTAGGTCCAGTTGGAGCTGCTGAGCTTCGAGCTTAGAAAAATCGAGAATGTCGTTCACCAGCAGGTGCAAATGATCCGCAGAGGAAATCACGTTGTTAAGGATCAAACGTACATCTTGGTTGGTTTCGCGAGTTTTCAGCATCTCTAATAACCCAACCATGCCAGCGATTGGTGTACGAAGTTCATGGCTCATGCTGGCGAGGAATCGTTCGCGAGACAATACCGCTTGCTGAGCGACGTTTTTAGCCTGCAATAAGTTGCGCTCCTGCTCTTTATGCGCGGTCACATCGTCAATCACCGTTAGTATTATTTTCTCGTCACGGTTCGCACCAGAGAGCGGTGTGCGGTGGTAATTGATGGTTTGAATCCCACAAGGACAAGACTGCACATCGACGTCACTTTCGCTGACATCCCGGCCACGCAGAACAGTGTCAAACTCGGCCTGATTCTCAACTACACAGGTATGCTCTGACGATGAAATGCGCATTTGACAAACCTTACCGTTGCCGGACGCTGCGATTTGGCAGTGATGACAATTGGTCAGCAACAGTCTGTGGTTGGTGTCGTGGATAAAAATTCGGTTGGGCAGCGCATCAATCACATGTTGCAACAGCGCCAATCGTTCGTTGCTGCGTAAGGCTTCGCGCTCTTGAATCGAGACCTTCAACTTAAGGTTTTTGTGCCACAAAAAGCCAATCAAACCGAGCAGTATGAAGACCGAAGCCCCGATATAAGAGCCGGCCATCACCAGAGATTTATCCACCCCGTAGACAATATTGAATGGGCTGTAACTGTTTTGCAGGCGCTGTATATCGCTGGCATCCACCGATGCAATAATGCCAGCCAGAATTGCTTTTAACTCGGTGTTGTCCCCTCGCACCGCCATTGCGATTTCAATATGTTTATCGTCCCCCTTCAACACGACATAGCGATCATCGCCACGCTGTTTAGCGAGATATTCCAGAATATCGTGGCGCAGATAGGCACTGCCAAGTTTGCCGCTTTCAAGATCACTGATCAGCGAAACGACACTGGTATAAGTCGTTAGTTCTTCGCCAAACACCTGGTTTTTGACGTATTGATAGGTCGGACTGTCTGAGAACAGCACGCCGATCTTCGCATCAGATTTCGCCAGCACGCCAGGCAACTTGATATGTTGGTACGTGATAGACATCAACGTGTCTGTCACGTACATCCAAGCCGGGTTATTCACTCCTTTTACGACCAAAGGCAGAATGTCAATCTCACCGTACTTCAGCATTTGAACCGGTGTTAACCCTCCACTTGCCGGAACATAATCAAAATCGAAAGCAGTTCTGGCTTCAACCAATGTGAGTAAGTCGTTCAGATAGCCTCCGTGGTGGCCGTCCCGATTGCGGTAGAAAAGTGGATAGGCATCATTCCAAGCGGAATACCTGATCGGTTGCATTCCGGAATTTTGATAGTTGAGCGCGGCAATATCGACCTGATGATAAGGGTTGGCCGAACGCAACCGAGAGGTTTCGCTCTGACGGCTTAATACCACATCTATTTCGTCAATTAGGGCACGAAAATCTTGCGTGGCGGCGATGCGTACCTGCTGCGGTTTCGCCCAAGATGGCAGTTCTACTTGCCCCAACGTATTCATCGGATGTTTCACCGAAGTGAGCAACGTGGTGTAACTTTCAAGCACCGCATCGATTTTGCCCTGTATCAAGTAGTCAGGCAGAGTGACAAAATCCGGTAGCTCCACAATATGAGCAAATCCCATCTTCGACAGTTGCTGACAATACACTGCCCCCTTATGGCAGCCCCAGGTCAGGGATTCAGCCGCCCAATGACTCAGGCTCTGATTACGGAACCAAACTGCGGTCGAACTGGTATACAGCGGTTGACTTAAGATGAGGTCGGTTTTGCCTGAGTCAAAGATGCCGACGGCAATATCGGCCTTCTTCGTTTCAACAGCCAGAATCAACGACTTCATATCGGCAAACATCTTATATTTGGGCTTGAAACCAATTTCGCGAGCCAACGCCTCGATGTAATCGGTATTGATGTCTCTCAATGGATCATGACCATCCAACTGATGCTGTAGCATCGCGACCGTGAAAGAGTTCACTTTGGACTGTCCGAACGAAAACGCCAGGTCCGGCAGACTCATGCTGTAGGCAGACATTGGAAAAACAGAGATAAATAAGGCGATAAGTAAACGTTTCACTGCCGTCTCGATTGGGGAGGTTTCAGACGGCGCAAGAATAGGATTTGTGGAAAGAATGTCAAATTTACACTACGACACAAATTATCGTAATTAATTGTTATTATTAGAAAATATTTTCACTTGTAGGCCTATTCCCACAGAAAGTTCAGACCTTAGACGAGCTTTAATTGATCGAGGTCATAAGACGTAGAAGACGCCTTACAACCTCAGACAGGATATTATTGGAAAGCAGGACGCTGCTGAATCATTTCAAACCAACGTGCAATGTTTGGATATTGCGCTAATGGGCTGAGTTCCAACGCTTTATCCGCAAAACCGATAAAGATAAACGCGGTAATGTCCACAATCGTGAAATAGTCTGTTGCGACAAAGTTCGATTCCTTCAGGCGCGCATCAAGCAGTGGCAGGAAACTGGCCGCGCGGGCTTTGCTTTCTTCACCCCAAGCCAATACGCAGTTTTCGCGATCTTTGTAGATTCCCGTAAGGTTACGAAATGCCTGAAAACCGGCGTACAGTCCCTGAAACTCGGTGACACGATGCCACATTTCAACTTTCGCCTTATCCAGCGCATCGCGACCAAACAGATGACGGTCATTCGGATTCGATTCATCAAAGTAACGGCAAATCGCCACGCTCTCACACAGCGTGGTGCCATCATCAAGTTCCAACATCGGTACTTTGCCATTGACACTTTTGCTTTTAAACGACTCCGTCAGGTTGTCCCCTTCGCGCACATTTAACGCCACACGTTCAACATCCACACCCAATTCTTTGAGAAAAATGCTGACACGACGGCAACTTGGCGTAACGGCAGTTTCGTATAGCTTCATAAATCTTCCTTTTTATCTCTTTTTCAGAACGATCGTTTAGGTTAGACTCTACCCGTTAACTAAACGATCAGTCAAGAATGAGTTTGCAGGTAGTCACACCATGGCACGAAAATGTAATTTTGACCGCGATGAGAAGCTCACTCAGGCAATGGAATTGTTCTGGCAGCGCGGCTACGCCAATACGGCGATTTCTGATTTGGTTGATACACTGCAAATCAACCGTTTCAGCCTCTACAACACCTTCGGCGACAAGCAAAATCTTTATTACGAAGCGTTGGATAAATATCTCAATACCGTTTCACTGCCGGGCTTAAGCGCGTTGCAGGAAGATGGTGCGTCGCTAAGCGCCATTGAGACATTCCTCAATCAGTTTGCCGCGCTACAACGCAAACGCAGTTGCGGCTGCTTCATTCAAAACGCCTTGGTTGAACATGCCGGGAGCGATGAAAAGGTGCTCGACAAAGGACAAGCTCTGTTTGATCAGCTTTTAGAACTGCTTTCCCACGCCATTCACAATGCGCAGCAAGAGAAACAAATTTCGGTAGCCGCAAGCCCACATGCTCTGGCGCAGTTGATTCTGACTCAGATGCAGGGAATGCGGGTACTTGGCAAAGCCAAACGCTTTGACGATTTGGATCAGGCAGTACATGCGCTGCTGCAACTGCTTAAGCGTCACTAACCAAGGTTTGCAGAGATGATAAAGGTATTGGCAACACGCCTGACACAAGGCGCTGACTTAAAACAATCAATTATGGCACTGGTGCAGGAGCACAGCATAACAGCAGGTTCCATTGCTTCATGTGCGGGATGTTTATCACAGCTCAATATCCGCTTAGCGGACAGCACTTCTACGTTATCATTGCAAGCACCGTTTGAAATCGTGTCGCTGATGGGCACCTTAACCCCCCATCACCTTCACTTGCATATTGCCGTGGCGGACTCACAAGGCAAAGTCTGGGGCGGTCATCTGCTCGATGGCAACCTCATCAACACCACTGCGGAATTGATAGTGCATGGCTACCCTGATTTAGCCTTTGACCGCGAATACGATGCGCACACTGGATTTACTGAGCTGACCATACAAACTAAGTAAGCATTCAACAACACCCAAGCAAAAAGCCCGGATTCTCCGGGCTTTTCTTTTAATAAGAACAATGATTTAGAACGATGAGAGGCGAACCAACTCCTGAGTGTAAGGGTGATTAGGATGTTGGAACAGGTTTTGTGTCGCGCCCTGTTCGACAATCTGCCCCTGTTTCATCACGATGGTGTAATGG
The DNA here is from genome assembly GCF_900460245.1 of Vibrio fluvialis. Lineage (NCBI taxonomy): Bacteria > Pseudomonadati > Pseudomonadota > Gammaproteobacteria > Vibrionales > Vibrionaceae > Vibrio > Vibrio fluvialis. Next base: position 1,304,511 of record NZ_UHIP01000002.1, on the reverse strand, counting down.
CACAGCGATTTCACGACATTGAGATCGTGGCTGATGAACAGGTATGTCAGGCCATATTTCTCCTGCAGCGATTTCAGCAGATCCAGCACTTGCGCCTGCACCGTGCGATCCAGCGACGAGGTCGGTTCATCCAGCAGAATAAACTCCGGTTTGAGCACCAAAGCGCGGGCAATGGCAATTCGCTGGCGCTGGCCACCTGAAAACTCATTCGGATAGCGATGACGCGTGTCGGGATCCAAATCCACTTCGCGCATCGCTTCACAAATGGCGGCATCAATCTGTTCATCGCTGAACTCGGTGTGCACATGCAAACCTTCACCAATGACCTGAGCAACAGACATTCTTGGGTTAAGCGCCGAAAACGGATCCTGAAACACGACCTGCATTTTGCTGCGATATGGCAGCATGCCCTTGCGATCAAGTTGCTGGATGTCCTGCCCCGCGTAGTTAATTACGCCTTCTGAATGCACCAGTTTCAGAATCGCCATGCCTGTTGTTGATTTACCGGAACCACTTTCCCCCACCAGCCCGATAGAATGGCCTTTGCGCAGTTCAAACTGCATGTTAGTGACGGCTTTAATGTGGTTGACTGTGCGTTTGAACAATCCGCCAGTGATGGGAAACCACACTTTGAGTTGCTCAGTTTTGAGCAACACCGGGCTTTGACTGTCAGTCTCCACAGGCAAACCACGCGGATCCGATTCAATCAGGAGTTTGGTGTATGGGTGTTTAGGTTCACTGAACAACGCTTTGCATTCGTTTTCCTCAACCAAGCGCCCTTCTTGCATGACCGCAACGCGATCGGCAATGCGACGCACGATACTGAGGTCGTGTGTGATAAACAGCATCGCCATCCCCAGTTCTTGTTGTAAAGATTTAAGTAGATCGAGGATCTGCGCCTGAACCGACACGTCCAGTGCGGTGGTGGGCTCATCAGCAATCAGCAGCTCGGGCTCATTGATCAGCGCCATGGCAATCATCACTCGTTGGCGTTCGCCACCGGACAACTCATGGGGATAAGCGTTGATTTTCAGTGTCGGATTACGAATCCCGACTTTTTCCAGCCAACTGATGGCCAGAGATTCTGCCTTTTTCTGGCGCATACCGCGGTGAATCGCCAAGGTTTCCACCAGCTGTTTACCGACCTTATGCAGCGGGTTGAGCGACACCATCGGCTCCTGAAAAATCATGCCGATACGCCCGCCACGAATACCGCGCAACTGACGCTCCGAACACGCCAGCGTATTGGTGCCAGCAAAGTCAATTTTACCTTCCAGATAGTGGGCCGAACCTTTGGGTAGCAGCTTTAATATCGCGTTCGCAGTGACTGATTTCCCCGAGCCGCTTTCCCCTACCAGAGCCAGCGTTTCCCCTTTACGAATCGAAAGCGAAACCTGATGAGTGACAGGTTCAACATTACCAGCGCGACCAAAGCCGACAGAGAGGTTTTCAATGGTGAGTAACGTTTCGCTCATTAGCCTCTCCTTTGTAGATGTGGGTCAAAGGCGTCACGAACCGCTTCACCAACGAAAACCAATAAGGTCAGCATTAAGGACAACACCACAAAGGCCGAAATGCCCAGCCAAGGCGCCTGCAAGTTCGCTTTACCTTGTGCCAGCAATTCCCCCAAAGACGGCGAACCAACAGGTAAGCCGAAACCCAGGAAATCGAGCGACGTCAGTGTGGTTACGGAACCAGAAAGAATAAACGGCATCATGGTCAGCGACGCAACCATAGCATTAGGTAACATGTGGCGCATGATGATGCGAGAATCACTCACACCCATCGCCTGAGCCGCACGTACATAATCAAAGTTGCGGCAACGCAAAAACTCGGCGCGCACCACACCCACCAAACTCATCCAACTAAACAACACCATGATACCCAACAGCCACCAGAAGTTCGGTTCAACAAAGCTCGACAAGATGATCAGCAAAAACAGCGTCGGCATGCCCGACCAGATTTCGATGAAGCGCTGGCCGAAGAGATCTAACCAACCACCGTAGTAACCCTGACTTGCGCCAACCACGACGCCCACAAAAGAGGAAACAATGGTCAACACAAATCCAAACAGCACCGAAATACGGAAACCGTAAATAATACGCGCCAGCACGTCACGCCCTTTATCATCGGTACCCAGCCAGTTGACCGAGTCTGGTGCCGACGGCACAGAGCCTACAATGTCGTAGTTGATGGTGTCGTAACTAAAACGAATTGGCGCCCAAATGATGTAGCCTTTTTCTTCAATCAGACTCACAACATAAGGATCGGTGTAGTCCGCTTCGGTTTCAAATTCGCCGCCAAAGCGCGTTTCTGCGTACTGCTCCACCACCGGGAAATACCAGTGATGGTCATAGGAAATAAACAGCGGTTTGTCGTTAGCGATCACCTCAGCAAACAAGCTGATGAAAAACAGAATGGAAAAAATCCACAGCGAATAGAAACCACGCCGGTTAGATTTGAACCGCTGCCAGCGTGCGGCGTTCAGCGGGTTAACTTTCTTCTTTAACAACGCCATTTAACGGGCCTCAAAATCAATGCGCGGATCGACCCAGGTGTAAGTCAGATCCGAAATAATGCCGAGCAACAAGCCCAATAGAGTCATGATATACAGCGAACTGAACACCACAGGATAATCACGTTGAATGGTCGATTCAAAGCCAAGCAGACCAATGCCTTCGAGCGAAAACATCACTTCAATCAGCATCGAACCAGTGAAGAAAATGCTGATAAACGCACTCGGAAAGCCAGCAATGATGATCAGCATCGCGTTGCGAAACACGTGTTTATACAGGATGTTACGCTCGTCGAGCCCCTTGGCGCGCGCGGTCACCACATACTGCTTATTGATTTCATCGAGAAACGAGTTTTTCGTCAGCATGCTCAGCGTTGCAAAACCGCCGATCACCATGGCGAAAATCGGCAGCGCCAAATGCCAGAAATAGTCGATGATTTGTTGATACCAGGTCAATTGAGCGAAGTTATCCGACACCAAGCCGCGCAGCGGGAACCAACTGAAGTAGTTACCGCTGGCAAATACAATGATCAGAATGATCGCAAACAGGAAGCCGGGAATCGCGTAGCCGACAATCACCATAGCGCTCGACCAGACATCAAATCGCGAGCCGTGATGAATCGCCTTCATGATACCGAGCGGAATCGAAATCATGTAAATGATGAGCGTGCTCCACAACCCAAGAGAAATGGAAACCGGCAAACGTTCGACAATCAGGTCGATGACGTTACCACCGCGAAACAAGCTTTCGCCAAAGTTAAACGTCACGTAATTCTTGAGCATATCGAAATAACGTTCATGCAGCGGTTTATCAAAACCGAACTGGCGTTTAATGGCTTCCACCACTTCCGGGTCCAGGCCACGTGATCCCTTGTAACCGGACGGGCTGCCGTTATCCATTTTCGATAAGTCAACTTCCTGCCCGCCACCGGAAAAGCGCTCCATGATGCCGTTCGAATGCCCTTCCAGATTGGCGATGGCCTGTTCAACCGGGCCACCCGGCGCAATCTGAATGATAAAGAAGTTAATTGTGATAATGGCCCACAGCGTTGGGATCACCAACAGCAAACGGCGAATAATGTACGCAGCCATACCTTCCTCTTAACGACGTTTTTCAGGTAACTTCTGGGCTTTCTCTTGTGAGATCCACCAGGTATCAATGCCTAAATCGTATTTTGGCATTTCAGCCGGACGTTCAAACTTATCCCAAGTCGCGACTCGGTACATGCTGGTGTACCACTGCGGAATGAGGTAGAAGTTCCATTGCAGAATCCGGTCTAACGCTTTGCCGAGCGATTTCAGCTTGTCCGGATTCTCCTGATTTTTGGCAATCTGCATGGTCAGTTCATCAATCACCGGATCCATCACCCCTGCTGTGTTGTAGGTCGAATCAATGTAGTGTGAGTTCCAAACAATCATCAGGTTCGGACTTGGGAACGGATTGGCGGAATAAGCCGACGACACCATGTCAAAGTCGCGGTCACGCAAGCGCTTGATGTATTGAGTGGTATCGACGGTACGGATCTTCATATCGATGCCCATGAGCTTGAGATTCTTTTGCAGAGGAATCGCAATGCGCTCCGTCGTTGGGCTGTAAATCAGCAGTTCAAACGTCATCGGCTCGCCAGTTTTGACGTTGGTCATCACTTTATTCTTCAGCTCCCAACCCGCCTCTTTCAGCAGTTCGAACGCTTTGCGCATTTGTGGGCGAATACGACCGCTGCCATCGGTCACTGGTGGCTGGAATTCTGTGGTAAACACGCGCGGCGGGATCTTATCTTTTACCGGATTGAGAACGGCAAGTTCCTCTTTATCTGGCAACCCTTTGGCTTCGTACTCGGTGTTCTGGAAGTAGCTGCGGGTGCGAGTGTACTGGCTGTAGAACATGTTCTTGTTCATCCACTCGAAGTCCATCGCATAGTTCAGCGCCTCACGTACGCGCACGTCGCTGAACACCGGACGCTGAATGTTGAAAACAAAGCCCTGAGTTGCGGCGGGTGCATTGTGTGGAATCTCTTCTTTCTTGATGAAGCCGTTGTCAAAGTTCACCCCAGTATAAGAAGTCGCCCAGAACTTGGCCTGACTCTCCTGGCGAATATCGAACTCACCAGCTTTAAAGGCTTCCAGCATCACCGTGTCATCACGGTAATAGTCGTACTGCACCTGCTTGAAATTGTTGCGGCCAACGTTAACCGGCAGATCTTTTGCCCAGTAATTGTCGTCGAGCTTATAGGTAATGCTTTGTCCCGGTTTAAACTCGGCCACTTCATAAGGGCCGCTGCCCACTGGGGGTTCATTGAGCGGTTCGGAGAGATTTTTGTCTTTCCAGAAGTGTTCTGGCAGTACGCGGGTTTGCTGAGCAAAACTGAACAGTTTGTCGCGGTTCGGTTCGCTCATTTCAATGCGTACCGTTTTGTCGTTCAACGCTTTAACCGATTTAATCTCTTTGTAGTACACGCGATATTGCGGCACGCCTTCGGTCATGAACTTATTGAAGGTGAATTCCACATCGTGCGCGGTGATGGGAACCCCATCCTGAAAACGCGCCTTAGGATTGATATCCAGTTCGAGCCAGGTGTAATCGTCGGAATAACGCACTTTTTCGGCAATCAACGGGTAGTATGAGTCGATTTCATCGGAAGGCGAAAACATCAATGAATCGTAAAGCTCACCGCTGGCTGCCGCCGCGACGCCGCGTGATGCATAGCGGTTAAAGTTATCGTAAGTACCGACCTGACCATAAGTCACTTTGCCATACTTAGGGGCATCAGGATTCACATAGTCAAAATGAGTGAAGTTATCGGGGTATTTGGCTTGACCAAAACCGACCAGACTGGTGGTTTCGATGACGTTGGCGAGAGAAACGTGGCTGAATAACGACAGTGCCACACCCAACGTAATTGGTTTTATTTTGCCCATTAAAGAATCCTTCTACTTAACGTCGTGCTGCCCATGTTCAGGCCATTTGAATGCATAAGTTTGGCCTGACAGGAAAATCATCGGTTCGCATCACTATGCTTCCGAATTAAATCCGCTGCGGAGTTACCAGCAACTTCAAATTGTTCAGGTACATTTCTTATTAATAATTCAGCTACTTGGGTAAGTATAGAGAAATTTATCGATTACGAAACCGCTGAAACCTTATAGACACGCCAAGCGGCGGCATAGTTCAAAGATTTCAGCGGTTGATGGGCGTCAGATGAGGAGAATCAGAGCAGTTCTTTGGCAATCAGGCGCAATAAAAAGGTTTCGCGTTCAATGCTCATGCCCTTTTTCTCACTTTCCGCCATGGTCAGTTCATTGTGCGTAATTGCATCACGAATGTTGATCCAAACGGGCTTCATGCCGTTTTTGATTTCGTAGTCTTCGTAGTTGGTGTCGCCAAGCTCACGATCGATTTTGCAGGTAAAACAGTAAGAAACCATGTGCATTACATCCGCATCATCTTTATACCAAGGACGGAACTCTTCATAGAGGCCGAATGGTTTAATGTTGTGAATGTTCTGTGCACCTGTCTCTTCTTCGAGTTCACGCACCATGCCCTGCAGAATGTCTTCGCCTTCATCGACCCCGCCGCCAGGCAAAGTGTAGTCGTGATAACGCTCGGTATACAGCATCAGAATGTCTTCTCCATCCAGAACGATGGCGCGAGCGGCTTTACGTTGCAAAATACGTTGTTGGCTGAGCGGTTCCACTTCTGGATGCGTAGCAATATGTAAGTGTCTCATATGGCGTCCCTCTAGAAATTTGGCGGCAACTTTATCAGAGAGGTAAACAAAAAACCCTGCCGCAGCAGGGAATTTTCGCCATTTATCGAGAAACAGCGTCAATCATGACGCATGATTAACCATCTTTTGTGATTTGCAAGACCAGCTCTCGCTCTACCTGCGCGGCTTTCTCAACTGGAATCTGGCACGTGCCAGCGGCCGGATGACCGCCACCACCGTACTGCAACATCAGCTCGCCGATATTGGTGCGTGAGCTGCGATCAAAGATCGACTTGCCCGTAGCAAACACAATGTTCTGCTTCTGAAAGCCCCACATTTTATGTATTGAGATATTGCATTGCGGAAACAGCGCGTAAACCATAAAGCGGTTCCCGGCATAGATGACTTCTTCTTCGGTCAGGTCAAGCAACACCAGATTATCGTGAATGTGCGCGCAACGTTGAATCTGCTCTTTAAACAGATTTTCGTGCTCACGATACAAAACGATTCGCTCTTCCACATCCGGCAACGCCAGAATCTGTTCGATCGAATGATCGGCGCAGTAATCGATTAAATCCATCATCAAGTTATAGTTGGAAATGCGGAAATCGCGGAACCGACCGAGGCCAGTGCGGGCATCCATCAGGAAGTTCAGTAAATTCCAGCCCGTCGAATCCAGAACTTCATCGCGGCTGAATTGCGCCGAATCCCCTTTGTCGACCGCCGCCATCATTTCCAGCCATTGGTCGGGAAAGACATCTAAACCGCCATAATATTCCCACACGACACGAGCAGCCGAAGGAGCATCAGGGTCAATGATGTGGTTATGCCTGTCCCCTGCGTTACGCAGAGTTTCAGAATGATGATGGTCAAAGACTAAGAATGCATCACCGACATACGGCAAATTAGTGACAATGTCACTGTCATAGATCTCTATCTTGCCATCTTGCATATCTTTGGGATGAACGAACTTTATATCATTGATTAGTTGAAGTTTTTTAAGCAAAACAGCGCACACGAGTCCATCGAAATCACTGCGTGTCACCAGTCGATACTGTTTCTCTGTCATGGGCAGATCCCCTAAAAATACGTTCACCACTGCCGCGCGGAGCGATGCGGAAACCAAAAGCAAGCTCGATTTTTGGCACCAAGATCAAAGTGCCTTATGAAATAATTCTAGACAGCATACTGCTTTTGACAAATTTGAAAGTAGCCGCAAAAGAGGTTATTTGATCGCTCTGAAACGTCGGTCACACCTTAAACGGTTGTTCGGGGTCAAAGTGACGATTCAAACAGGTGAGATGCGGATGTAAAATCCGCAATGCATGTTGTACCTGATCAACAGATGCATCCGGCGTTGTTTCCAGCATGGTGCGTTCGATTTCAAACAACGCAGCGAGAACATCAGCACCTTCCCCTCGTTGCTGACACAGAGTTTGCGCCAAGCTGATGGCGTTCTCCGCTAATTTGAACGGCACCTCTCTAACCAGCGCCAGCGGACGTTGAAAAACGCCGCCTACTACACCTTCGAGATACACACGGTAAGGCGTGATTTCATCCATCAGCAAAAACAGAGCAGCTCGATCGCAGCAGTAAGGATAAGGCGCAAGAATATGGTGCCCGAGGTTACTGTCGATATGAAGATTCAAGCCATGCTCAGCACAACGTTGCTTCAGTACGCGCAATAACCCCTGCTCATCCATCAAGGACTGAATCTCAAAGATGCGCTTGAGGTGATAATCGTTCGAGGCAAAAATGACGTCAATGTCGCTACCTGTGGTAAAAATGCCCTTCTCAATCAGGGTCTGAGCCATGCATTCAATGTTTTCAATGGTATTGGTGGATTCTTGCTCTAATACCAAGGTCATTTCACTGGGATTCAGACCGCGTTTAAGGCATTGCTGAATAAAGGCGTCGGCCATGGCAGAGGCTTCCGAAACGCTCTGCCCATCGGTATAACCGCCACAAAAACCAATGACCGGATTAGAGAACTGCTTCGCTGTGAGCCATTCCACCAACGCAGACACACGGCTTTTACCTTCCAAAGTTAACTGGTTATTCACCAAACGTTTTCCGAGTGCCAGAATAAGTGTGTGCTGCATGGTTTTTCCTTTATTTATAAGCCCTCAGATAGTGCAACAAATTCAGCGTGTTGGCGAGCCTAATCCCCGACTATCCCGATGTGATCGGACGGTTATTTTGCAAATCAATAGAAAACACAGAGTTCATATATTAAACCTTAATGGGTCATTTGGTGTTTTGTGTAAATTTAGGTAAATGACAACAATTATCATTGCCGAATAGAAAGATTAACGCTAAGGTTACAGGCAATAATAAGTTGTTACATTTATGGGCTACTATGCAAAACAAACCACAAAAACGAAGCTTTCATGCTCTGACCGTTACGGATACCCAACAGATTTCTAATAATTTTCAACGCATTACCCTACAAGGCGATGCGATCGCGCATTTTGGTAAAGAGAGTGAAGGCGGCTACATCAAGCTGCTGTTTACGCCCGATGGCGGCACGGATATCAGCACACTAGGCGATGACGCCCGCCCACTGATGCGCACTTACACCATTCGTCAGTTCGACCCACAAACCAACAGCATTGTGGTTGATTTTGTGCGCCATATTACACAAGACCTTTCTTGCGGCTTTGCAGCACGTTGGGCCGAAAGCGTTCAAGTGGGCGACACCATTTCGATCGGTGGCCCAGGGAAAAGCCAAGGCCTCAATACCGAAGCTGATTGGGTCTTTATGGCAGCCGACATGACTGCCCTGCCTGCACTTTCCGTCACGCTCGAAAGCTTAAGCGCCGACACGCAAGGTTACGCAGTGATTGAAATCGAAGATGAAGACGACAAGCAAGCACTCAATGCACCAGTTGGCGTCAAGGTCATTTGGAGTGTTGGCACGTCGTTGGTTGAAGCGGTGAAAGCGCAGCCTTGGCTTGATGGACAATGTTCTGTGTGGTGTGCGTGTGAATTTGAATCGATGCGCGCGCTGCGTCAATACTTCCGCAACGAAAAAGAGATTGACCGCGAACACATCTACATCAGCAGCTATTGGAAAAACGGCGTCAGCGAAGATGGTCACAAAGTGATTAAACGCGAAGACGCAGAAGCCAACAGCTAAGCAACCGAACCTTAAGAAGTGTCACAACACTTCCCCCCTCAATGGCCTTCGGGCCATTTTTTATGTCCGCTACCTATTAATTTTTATGTCTACTACCTGTTGATATCAGGAACAAAGACAAAAAAACCAGCGACATGGCGCTGGCTTTCAATGTCAACATTGCGCTTGAATTAGATCTTGTCCGACACAGCGAGAACTGCCGCCAGCATGTCCTGACCAAACAACACACTGCGTTCTGGCGACCATCCGTACAGCGGATCCGGGTGATTGTTGTGATCTTTAAATGGCATTTCGACGGTGTAAGACAGGCAATGGAATTGCTCGGCAACCCAATTCGAGCCTACAGTCAGGTTCGCTTTGCCCGCTTCGTCTTTGTCGTAGCCGATGTCATCCTGAAACTCTGGCGTAATCGTCAGCAGTGCTTGTTTGAATGCCGTTTCCAGTGCCGCCAGCTCTGCATCGTAAGAAGGAATGCCTTCAGAACCGGCCACAAAGTTGTATGGAATCGCTTCATCCCCGTGGATATCAAGGAACATATCCACGCCGGTTTGCAGCATACGCTCACGCACCAAGTAAACTTCCGGGCTCTTTTCCATCGATGGCGTTTGCCATTCGCGGTTGAGGTTTACGCCGACCGCATTGGTGCGCAGGTGACCACGCACACCGCCATCCGGGTTCATGTTCGGCACCACGTACAGCACCGCTTTTTCCAGCAATGCACGAGCCACGGTATCGTTGTCGTCCAACAGGCGCTGAATCATCCCTTCCACAAACCATTCGGCCATGGTTTCACCCGGGTGCTGACGCGCAATCACCCAGATTTTCTTTTTGCCTTCGTCTGGCTCGCCAAACGTCAGCAAGCTCATGTCGTTGCCGTCGAGTGTATGACCCAGCGTTTCCAACTGGCAATGGTGCGCGCTTTGCGCCATGTGCAGCAGATCAAGGTGACGATCGTAACTGTACGGTGCAAAGTACGCGAAATAGATAGAGCTACGCTCAGGGATCACCGTGAAAGTCAGGGTGTCGCCATCAAATTCAGACGGAATGCGGAACCACTCTTCACGATCGTAAGATGCCACCACATCGTAGCCCTGCCAGCCTTCCGGATACGCCGATTTGGCCAAATCGAGCAGTTTGATGGTGTGCGATGCTTCGGCTTGTGTTTCGAGACGGAAGTGGAACCACTGGTAAAACTCCGACATATTGTCATTCGGGATCTTCAGTTGAATATCGTCTTTGTTGTCCGCGCTGACAACGTGAATGCTGCCGCTGTCGAAGTTGCTGAATATTTTCATGATTGACTCACCTATTGAATCTGAGCTGAAGCGCAGAGGCTATCACAAATGAGAATACGTCCCTATTACTTTGCGCACATTTCCAATGGGTAACTGGCAGGAATCACTGTTTGAATACGCTCGTTGAGGACGTTTATGCTTTGCCCAGTGTCAGAACGATCCCTGAGAGGATCAACACCACGCCCGCCCCGCGCGTGTAGTGCCATTTCTCAGCCAGAAACCACACGCCCATCAACAAACCCATCACGATACTGATTTGGCGCAGCGCCACGACTAAGCTGACGTTATCTGTCATCGTCATCGCAAACAGCACCAAACCGTACGTCGACGCCATCATCACCCCGGCCATACTCGCCGCCTTGCGGATTTTCCACGCACGCTGCAACTCTTGGCGATTGCCCGTCACCACACACCACAAAATCACCGGCAGCACCATGGCCCAGAATTGAACACCCAGATAGAAAATCGCGCTGTAGGAGTTGCCCAGCACATCGCCTGCTGCTTGAGTCAGTAAAAGCAGCGCCTCTTTATCAATTACGGAATAGCCCGTCGTGCCAAGTGCGGCCACCAAGGCCCACAACACCCCGACATTCAAGTACGAGCGTGGCGTAAACTGACGAAACCCCGTGAGCGGCACCAGCATGCACCCCAACGTGATGAGTACAAAACCAAGCCATTGGAATTGCGTTAAGGTGTGACCAAGCAACATGCTAAGCGCGCCGACCATCATCACAGGGAGTGCTCGTGCGATGGGGTAAATCACACCTACATCGGCGTGTTTATACGCTACGATCAGTCCTACCAGATAGACCATCTGCGCCAAGCCGCTGATGAGCAGCAGACCCCAAAATGCCATCGGTAGCGTTGCCCAGCCAACGGTCACTAAATACCAAATGAGATACGGCGTCAGCAACAAACACGCCGAGAGACTAGCCGCCATGGTAAAGGCAACGCCTGAACCAGCGTGACTTTTGCCCAGAATGTTCCAGCCTGCGTGCAATACAGCTGAAAAAACCACTAACCCTATCGCCAGGACGTCCATGGCAGCTTCCTTACTTCGAAGAAAAAGGCTCCGTGCGGAGCCTTAAGACCTGTTCGTTTTGTTTTTAGCGGCTTAACTGCGCGACCGATTCAATGCTGATCGCATCATGACGCCAATATTCAATATCGCAGTCGATCAAGTCGCCATTTTGGTTGTAGTTCACTCGTTCCACGACCATGGCGGGGGTGCCCGCGGTGGCTCGCAGCGCCTGCGCAGTCTCGCCCAACAGGGAACTGGTCGTGATGCGGTAACGAATGGTTTCATACTGGGTGCCGAAGTGCTCGCGATAGATATCCGTCAGTGAATTCGACAAATCGAAATCAAGCAAATTGGGAAACAGTTCCGGGCGAATGTAGTTGGTCACATACACCACCGGACGGTTTTCCAGATACCGCACTCGGTCGACGCGATACACATCCGAAAACGGTTTGAGATTGAGTAGCTTGGTTGCCAGCTTGTTGGCAATCATCGACTTGGCACTCACAAGTTCAGTTTTCGGCTGGCGATTTTGCGCCAACGCCATATTGGTGAAATTGAGCGTTTGTGACGGATCGTAACGCAGCGTCTCTGGCGAGATAAACCAGCCGCGGCGATCTTCACGGTAGATTTTCCCTTCCGCTTCCAACAGCGACAGCGCTTCGCGCAGCGTCACGCGCGTGGTATCGAACGACTCGGCCAACTTTCGCTCAGCGGGTAATTTCTGTCTTGGGGTAAGCATGCCCGCGTCGATTTGCTCCACGATGGCATCTTTAATTTTTACGTATTGCACGTGATTCCTTATTACTCGTTTATCACTCAATCGCGGTCATTGGACTTTGAACTTTGGGCTTAGGGCTTAGGGCTTAGCACTTAGCGTTTTCGCCAAGCTTGAGTGCGTTTAGTCAGCAGCCTTTCGGTCACCAGATGCACAACTTTCGCCCCTGCCGCCGAGCCCATGATCATCACCGCCATCGCCGCTGCGGCGCCCGTTTGCCCTGCATCGTCCATATTCAATACCGAGACCGATGCCGGGATGGTGTCTGTTGAGTAAAGAAATACTACCGCAGAAGTGGTGGTCAATGCATTAATAAACAGATAACTAGCGATGTCCAGTACCGCAGGCAAGCACACCGGCAGCGTCACTTTAAACAGCAAGCGATATTGTGGCAGTTTAATCGATGCCGCCGTCGCTTCAATTTCCCCGGGCAGTTGTTTAAGGGCGGTCAGCGCCGTCATGTGCCCTACGGTGTAGTAATGCACGATGGTGTTCACCACCAAAAATACCATGGTGCCGTACAGCACACTGAGCGGATTGGCCGCATCGTTAAAATAGAAAATGTATCCCAACCCCAGCACCATGCCCGGCACCGCCATCGGCACCACACTCAGCATCTGCATCAGTTGGCGCACTGGCGCAAATGCGCGGCCTTTTTCGATGCCATACGCACCAAGAAAAATCACCACCGTGCCAATCAATGCGGTAAAGGTCGCCAGAATCAGCGAGTTGAAATACGGGCTCCAGCCATAGGTGCTCATCTCCGCAAAGTTGTAGTTATTGAGCGTCAGCGCTTTGTTCCATGGCCAGAACGTGACCAATGATCCGTACACCGCCATGCCCAGCACCAGCACAATCGCCCCACACACCGTCAGGCAATAGAGAAAGCACAGTGAATCACGCACGCGATTTGGGCTTGGGACATACGCGACGGAGCGGGTATCAAACAAGTTCTTTTGCTTTCTCTGCACCCAACGATCGGCGATAAACGCCAACGCCGCAGGAAGCAACAGTAACAAGCTGGTGACCGCGCCCATGGCAAAGTTTTGTTGCCCCACCACCTGTTTGAAGATGTCGGTGGCCAACACGTTGTAGCTCCCGCCGATGACTTTCGGCACACCAAAGTCACACACCACCAGCGTGAACACCACGATGAGCGTGCTGATCAAACCGTACTTCGCAGCGGGCAACGTCACGACCAGAAAGGTTTTCCAACCGGGCGTTTTCAGAGCGCGCGCCGCTTCGTAAAGACGCGCATCAGACGTGCGCAGCGAGATATTTAAAATCATCAAGGCATGGGGAAACGTCCAGAAGATCAACCCAAGGCTAATCCCCATCAGTCCATACACCGATTCACCGCCAAGCCAGGACTTGAAAATGCCTTGATTGCCAAACAGAAAAATCAGGCTGATCGCGGGCAACAACGAGGGCGCCAAAATCGGCGCGCTGCCCAGCACTTGAAACAGCCCCTTCATCGGCATGCACGAACGGCTTAACGCGTAGGCATAACCAAATGCCAACGTCGACACCACCACCGTCACCAGCACACCGACGGTGAACGTATTGCCCATCGACTGCCACAAAGCGTTGGAGGAGAAATACGTCGCAAAGTTGGCCAAGCCGACATACTCACCGGCGCGGTTTTGTACCGATTTGATTAACATGGCCCACAACGGCATCAAAATGAACAGCCACATAAACAGCAAAAGCGCGGTCAGTGTCACGCCCAAAATCAGGTTGTCGCGACTGATGCGTTGCCACCAACGACTTGATGTGGCAGCGGTTGCGTTCGATAAAATCATAGCTTTCACTTTCTCACCTTAGGCAGCATCGCGCGTCGTCATGCGGGTTGGATAAACCTGAACTACGGTGTCGCGAATCGCCAGATGACGCACATCACCGGCCTGAATGGCGCTATCGACAACGTGTTGTACCGAAAGATCCACATGCACCGCGGGCAACGACGGTTCATCCTGAAAGCGGCACTCAATACGATAGAACGCGCCAAGAAATTCCAGCGATATAATCTTCACCGGCATGGCATTGCTGTTGCGTTCCACAAACGCCAACTGTTCTGGCCGCACGGCCAGTTCAAAGTGATCGCCCTGCTGCACACTGGCATTGCCAATCGCAGGCAAGCTAATCAGCGACTCAGCAACGCGCATTTGTAGCGGCGTGGTCATCGACGCCGGAATGAAATTCATGTGGCCAACAAACTGCGCCACAAATCGGCTGGCCGGTTGCTGGTAGATCTCTTGTGGTGAGCCAACCTGCTCAATGACACCGTGGTTCATCACCACAATCCGGTCGGCCATGGTTAACGCTTCGTCCTGATCGTGCGTCACCATGATGGTGGTGATCCCAAGCTTGCGTTGCAGGCGGCAAATTTCATCGCGCAGATGGGCGCGAACTTTGGCATCCAGCGCCGACAAAGGTTCATCCAGTAGCAATAAGCCGGGCGACAGCGCCAATGCACGCGCCAGCGCGACACGCTGTTGCTGGCCGCCGGAGAGCTGATTGGGGAATTTTTGTCCTGAAGTTGGCAAACCGATGGTGTCCAGCCACTCATCGACTTTTTCTAACGCCTCGCGCGTCGAGAGTCCCTGATTTTTCAGGCCGATAGCAATGTTTTCTTGCACAGTTAAATTGGGAAACAGCGCGTAAGATTGGAAGACGATGCCGAAATCACGCTTTTCAGGCGGCAAAAAGGTCATCTCGTGCTGGTTTTGGGAAATGGCGCCCGACGTGGGTAAATCTAATCCGGCAATGGCACGCAGCAATGTGGTTTTGCCACAGCCCGAGGGGCCAAGAAAGCAGACAAACTCTCCTTGCTGAATGTGAAGGTTGATGCCTTTGAGCGCCGTAAACTGGCCAAACTGTTTGATGACGTTTTGAATTTCTAAATAAGGCTGTGAGGTCATAACAAGATCCTTAATTTGGTATAGTCCAAATATAAAATCCCTATGTGACACTGTGGTGACGATTTTATAGACGTGAGATGACAGGAATGTGTCAGTCGATTATTCAGCCAAAAGATTGCCGTACAACATGACGCAAAAAACGAAAAAAGGAGGCCAAAGCCTCCTCAATCATGCGTTGATGAACCCATTAAGATTTAGGTTCAGACTTCGCATCAAACTTCTCAGACCAAGTTTTTAGCACGCGGGCGCGCTCGTTGCCCATCTGCGCAAAGTCCATTTTCGCCATCGCTTTTTCGACGTTCGGATAGTTCGCCACGGTTTTTCTGACATCTTTATGGCCCACGACCGGATACATATCAATGTACAACTCGTTGGCTGCTTTGGAGATCGACCAGTCCACCACGCGTTTTGCCGCATCCGATGCTTTCACCAAACCCACCGCTTCCGATTCCCAGCCGATGCCTTGAGGAATGATGACATCCAGTGGCGCGCCTTGCGTTTTCAATTTCGCGCCGCGACTTGCCATCGAAATGCCAATCGCCACTTCACCCATGCCCGCTTGAACGCACGGTTTTGAACCCGAATGGGTGTAATGCGCGATGTTTTGGTCCAAACGCTGCATGTAGTTCCAACCTTTATCTTCTCCCATATTTTGCAGCCAAGCCGACACCTGCATGTAACCCGTGCCCGAAGATGCTGGATTTGGCATCGCGATGTGGCCCTTATAAACAGGCTTGGTCAGATCTTCCCAACTTTGTGGTTTTGGCAGATTCAACTGTTTAGCAACCGCTTCGTTGAAACACACTGCATTGAAGAACGCGTCATTGCCGTACCACGCCTGCTGACCTTGCGGATCATTCAAATTGGCGCGCAGTTCATTCACACCTTTCGGCGTGTATGGCTTCAAGATGCCTTCGTTTTTGAGCAGTGCCATGGAGGAGCCGGCAAGCCCCCAAACCACTTCGGCGCGTGGGTTTGATTTTTCAGCTAATAGCTTGGCCGTCATGATACCGGTCGAATCACGCACCCACTTAATTTCGATATCTGGGTTCTCTTTTTCAAACGCAGTTTTGTATTTCGCCAAAATGTCGGTTTCGAACGCGGTATACACCGTCACCTCTTGCGCTGCGTATGCTTGCGCCGCAAATAACGCGACCAGTGAAGCCAGAGTTCCTTTCATAAAACGGGTTTTCATCGTTATCTCCAAGTTGTAGTTAATTTGGTATGTACCAGATTTATTTTCTACGCTAATCCTGTTATGTGACGATTCAATGACGTTCGTTTGGCATTTTTGTGAGCATTTCATACTTACATTCGCGGCATGGCGATCCGTATAGCCGTGACGGAAGATGTGAAAGTTTTATGAAATCCGCGTTGGTTGCCTTTACCAAGGCGATTTTTCCTTGCTAGAGTAGCGTTAAATTATTGGTATAGTCCAAAATGGAGTTCATATGAAAAACGACTACTTGCTGCTCACCCCTGGCCCCCTGTCGACCACGGAAACTGTGCGCGAAGCCATGCTAAAAGACTGGTGTACGTGGGATGACGAATACAACAAAGACATTGTGGAAGTGATTCGCCAAAAATTGGTGGCGCTGGCGACCCGTCACAGCGGATACACCTCGGTGTTAATGCAAGGCAGCGGCACCGCGTCGGTCGAAGCCACCATTGGCAGCACATTGGGCCAGCACGGCAAATTGTTGGTCGTTGATAATGGTGCGTACGGCGCTCGAATCGCGCAGATTGCAGCATACTTGCACATTGATTGTGCCATCGTCTCACCCGGTGAAACCGCGCAACCGTCTGTTGAACACATCGAAGCATGCCTTCAGCAAGATACCACCATTACACATGTGGCTATCGTGCATTGCGAAACCACCACCGGCATGTTGAACCCCATCGCGGAGGTCGTCGCGCTAGCCAAAAGATACGGCAAAACCGTGATAGTGGATGCGATGTCGAGCTTTGGTGGCATTCCGATGGATATCGGCGACCTCGGAATCGACTTTATGATCAGTTCGGCCAACAAATGCATTCAAGGCGTGCCGGGGTTTGGATTTGTGATTGCAAAGCAGAGCGAACTGGAACAATGCCAAGGCCAAGCCCGTTCGCTGAGCCTCGATTTGTACGACCAATGGCAATGCATGGAGAAAAACCACGGCAAATGGCGCTTTACGTCGCCAACTCACACCGTGCGTGCGTTTTATCAGGCGCTGCTTGAACTGGAACAGGAAGGTGGTATTGTAGCGCGTCATCAGCGTTATCAGACCAACCAAACCACGCTGGTGCGCGGCATGCAATCCCTTGGCTTCACGCCTCTACTCGATGTGTCACTGCACTCGCCGATCATCACTTCATTTTATTCCCCCACGCATCCGGACTACCAATTCGCCGAATTCTATCAGCGCCTGAAAGCGCAAGGGTTTGTGATCTATCCGGGGAAAGTGAGCCATGCCGACTGTTTTCGCATCGGCAATATCGGGGATGTACACCCTTACGACATTGAGCGCCTGATTGAAGCCGTGCAAAACGCCATGTACTGGAACGTAGCCTCATGAGCCACGCGAAACCCGAAACTCATTGGCGCAGCGAGGGCGACATCAACACCACACCCGCACGCGAGGAATGGGGCCGCAACCTGCAACATCCCGGCACACGCTCGCTGCTTGAGCGCGATGCGAATGTGTTTCTTCATCAGGCGATGTCGACGCCGTGCCTCAATGCGCTGAGTGCCGCGTGCGATGTGTACCTAGACGACTTGGCTGGCAAACGCTATCTCGATTTTCATGGCAACAACGTACATCAGTTGGGGTATAGCCATCCGCATGTACTTGAAAAAGTAACTCAGCAAATGCAAACCTTAGCGTTCTCGCCGCGCCGATTTACCAATCCGATTGCGGTGGCATGCGCCGAAAAACTGACTGAGATTTGCGACGGTGAACTCAATCGGGTGCTGTTTGCACCTGGTGGCACCTCGGTGATTGGCATGGCGCTGAAACTCGCTCGCCACGTCACCCAGAATTTTAAAGTCGTGTCGCTGTGGGATGCGTTTCACGGCGCATCACTGGATGCCATTTCTGTTGGCGGCGAAGCCTGTTTTCGCCACAACATGGGGCCGTTGCTGGCAGGCGTCGAACGCATTCCCCCAGCGGTGAGCTACCGCGGCGCTTTCCCTCGTGAAGACGGCAGCGACGTTCACTACGCCGATTACTTGGAATATGTGATTGAAAAAGAAGGCGGCGTTGGCGCGTTTATCGCTGAAGCGGTGCGCAATACCGACGTGCAAGTGCCCAGCCGCGCGTATTGGAAACGCGTGCGTGAAATCTGCGACAAACACGGCGTGTTGCTCATCATTGATGACATTCCCAACGGCATGGGACGCAGCGGCCACTGGTTCACCCATCAGGCGTTTGATATCGAACCGGACATCCTGTGTATCGGCAAAGGTTTGGGCGGTGGCATCATGCCCATGGCGGCGCTGATCACCAAAGACCAATACAACACAGCCGCCGCAGTGTCATTGGGACACTACACACACGAAAAAAGCCCGCTGGGCTGCGCCGCCGCACTCGCCACCATCGAAGTCATTGAACAGCAGCAGCTACTGAACAAAGTACAACGCGACAGCCACTATTTGCACCAACGCTTGCACGCGATGAAGCAGCGTTACGCGTTGATCGGCGATGTGCGCGGCATCGGCTTATTGTGGGGCGTGGAGCTGGTGCAAGACCCCACCAGCAAAGAGCGCGCGTACGATGAAGCCGAAGCGGTACTCTATCACTGCCTCAATCGCGGATTGAGCTTTAAGGTGTCGCAGGGGAATGTGATTCAACTCAGCCCTCCACTTGTTATCGAGCGTGCCGAACTTGATGACGCACTCGCGATCTTCGAATCCGCACTCCAAGAAATCAGCGCCACATTTGGCTACGCCATCAACCATTCATGAAACAAACCGTTCAAGGAAATCATCATGCACTCACCGATTCAAGCCGTTATTTTTGACTGGGCTGGCACCATTGTCGACTTCGGATCTTTCGCCCCGACAACGATTTTCGTCGAAGCCTTTCAGCAAGGTTTTGATTTTGAAATTTCACTCGATGAAGCCCGTGTACCCATGGGATTGGGCAAATGGGATCATATTCAAGCTGTTGGCCGGCTGCCCGACGTGGCTCAACGCTGGGAGCAGCAAATGGGCCGCGCCATGAGCAGTGCGGACATCGATGCCATTTACGCCGCGTTTATGCCGCTGCAAATTGCCAAAGTGGCGGATCACGCCGCGCCGATTCCACACGCGATTGAGGTGGTGAACGCGCTTAAGCAGCGCGGCATTAAAATCGGCTCTTGCTCCGGTTACCCGCGCCAAGTAATGGATGTGTTAATCCCCGCAGCACAGGCATACGGGTATCAACCAGATTATGTGGTCGCAACCGATGATCTGCCGCAAGGGGGGCGACCTGCGCCGTTCATGGCACTCAAAAATGTGATTGAACTTGGTGTGACAGATGTACGCACCTGCATCAAAGTCGATGATGCAGTGCCCGGCATTGATGAAGGCCACAACGCTGGTATGTGGACGGTCGGATTGCTGCTGTCGGGCAACGAAGCAGGACTCACCGAACAAGAGTATCTGTCTGCCGACGAAGCCACACTCAACGCAGCTCGTGCTCGCGCTCGCGACAAACTCTCGCAAGCCAATCCCCATTACCTGATTGATACCATCGCCGACTTTCCGGCTGTGGTTGCGGATATCGAACGCCGCCTACTCGCAGGCGAACGACCATAAACAACGGGCCTTGGCCCGTTTTTCTTCAGAACAGTTTTAAACTCGAGATGATCGTCGACATCAACATTGCCCCGGGCGCCGTCAGGGTATAGACGAAGATGGAAAAATTAATCAACACGGTTAACCAAAATATCATTCGAAATGGCTGTTCAAGGGTTTTGAATTTCAACAGCGCCTGTGCCATCAAAGCACCAGGCCAACCACCCAGAACGGATAGCGTGTGCAGCAACCACTCAGAAACCCGCCAATCGTTGTGATACATAGCACTTCGGTCAAACGCGTACACCGCATAGGTAATGGCGCTGATTAAGATGTAGAACAACACCACTATGGGCGGATACTTCACCAGATAGATACTGGCAAAAAGCACGGTAATGAACCAGACTGACAAAGCGAGTGACAATCCGTACACCAAAGGCCGATGAATATCGACGGCGTGCAGAGAACCGTCTGGTTCTTTCGTCAGTTTGAAATGTACCGCCTCATTAACTTTTGGTCGTTGCGCGTGACCTTGAAGATCGGAAATGTGGAAGAAGATTTTGCCGCGATAGTTATCGACAGTAATAAAGCCATACCCTTTCGCGTCATTCCATTCAGAGATTTTACCTGCAATAGCCATGATGAACTCGCACTCATCCCTCACACTCAGTGTCAGAGACTTGTTATGCCCAGCCGCCACTTCGCCTGTCGTTATTATGTTTGGCAAAGCTCCTGAGAACGCACAGACGTACTCAATTAAAGCGTAGTCCCTGCTCAAAAATAAGATCAAGCCGAAGATCGTTTTTTTGTCGATTTTGCTTCGTCGGCTGTGGCTGGATGAAAGCTCATCACTATTTACAAACATACACAATTTATTACTTAAAAACTGTGTGCATATCGATTGAATTCTTACATTACAAAGACTAAGGTTTCACGTACCACCTTGTGAAATCTATAAACCGTATGGTTTTATGCCGCCCTGACCTGTCAGGGCGGTATTTCTTTTTGGAGAAAATAAAATGTCTACTAATCATACAATCGTGGTATCAACTCTGGATATGGACCGCATCAGTGCGCTTCTGGAGCAGATGCCAAAATTGTCACCAGAACTGGAAAAACTAGAAGATGAACTCGACAGAGCGACCATCAAAGAGCCACAGGAAATGCCGGACAATGTCGTCAGCATGAACTCAACCGTGCGGTTTAAGTTCATGGGTAAAGAAGAGATCATTCAGAAGAATCTGGTCTATCCGAACGAAGTGAAAAGCAATGACGATATTTCTATCTTTGCTCCGGTTGGCAGTGCATTGCTAGGCTTAGCAGCAGGCCAAACTCTCACTTGGCCAATGCCTGGCGGCGCGGAGAAAACCATCGAGATCCTCGAAGTGGTGTACCAGCCAGAGCGTGAAGGTGACTTTAGCCGTTAAGAGCGGGATTCCGGTGCAAAGTGATCACTTTGCACCAGGAGCGATTTACGCGAGCAGAATATCTTTTAATTCGTGCAGTGAGCCCACTTCATAGTGCGCATCGATACCGTCCGGCTTTGGATGCTGATGCACATTCAACCAGCAAGTTTCAATCCCAAAGTTCAAACCGCCCAGAATGTCTGAATGCGGGTTGTCTCCCACCATCAACACACGCGCTTTTTCCGGATTTCCCATTACCGACATCGCATGAGCAAAAATGCCCGCATCTGGTTTGGCGATCCCAACCTCTTCTGAAATCACGATGTGGTCGAAATATTCCTTCATGCCCGTTTTAGTCAGGCGTACATCCTGAAGCTCCGTAAAACCATTGGTGATGATCCCCAGTTTTGCTTTGCCTTTTAGCGCTTCCATCAGCTCTTTAGCACCTGGCAGCAACGTACAAATGTCGGCCATCGCTTCCAAAAACGCGCTGTTCAGCTCTGCCGTGGTGGTTTCCAGCTTTTGCGCCCAGGATGCAAAACGAATGTGTTTCAATTCTGCCGCCGTGATCGTACCGTTCTGGTAATCAACCCACAGGGGCTTATTGACTTGTTGGTAGTGGTGAAAGTCTTGCTCCGTAAAGTCTACGCCTTTACGCGCAAACATCAGCTGCATCCCTTGAAAAGCATCGAAATGAAACAGGGTTTCGTCAGCGTCAAATAAGATCCAATCGTACTTCATGTTGGTTTCCTCAAAATGTCGCGCTCAGTCTAGATTGTTTTCCATGAGATGTTAATCTCTGTATATGGAAACTTTTTGTTAAGAATATCTCAACAATTATGATGAATAACACGTTTGCCGCCATTCCTATTTTTGTCGCAGTGGTCGAATGCGGCAGTTTCTCGAGCGCGGCCGAGAAACTCAACATCACTAAGTCTGCCGTGAGTAAACGGGTGACGCAACTCGAAGATGATTTAGGCATTCGCCTGCTGAACCGCACCACACGAAAACTGAGCCTGACCGAGGCCGGAGAGCGTTATTACTACCATGTATCCCAAGCCTTGAGCTATGCGCAACAAGGAAGTGACGCGGTCACTGAATTACAAGGTGAGCCCCAAGGTAAACTCAAAATAACGGCCCCCATGTCATTTGGTGTGTTGCATATTGCGACCATCATTGCCGAGTTCCTTGATCGCTATCCCAAAGTGGAAATCGACTTGCAGTTGGAAGATCAAATGGTTGACTTGGTTCAAGGCGGCTTTGACCTGGCGATTCGTATCGGCCATTTACCGGTCTCAAATCTGGTGGCCAAACGATTGGTGCGTTGCCGCAGTGTGCTGTGTTGCTCGCCCGATTATCTGACCCGTTATTCCGCGCCGCAGAAACCTTCTGATCTGCTGCAACACAATTGCCTGGTGTATTCCTATTTTCGAGGCGGCAGCGAGTGGACGTTTACCCAAAACGGGGCAGATTTCAAAGTCATTCCTCAAGGCAACCTTAGCGTGAATAACAGCGAAGCGATTCGCCGCGCCCTGCTTGACGGCCTTGGCATTGGTCAGTTGCCAACGTTTCTGGTCAGCAAAGATATTCAAGCCGGAAAACTGCAAACCATCATGGCGGATTTTCCTCTTCCTGAGCACGCCATTTATGCCGTATTTCCTGAAAGGAAACATCTGCCACACAAAGTGCGCGCCTTTATGGAATTTGTCAGTGAAAAATTGGGAGCAGATCAACCATATTGGGATCAAGGTATCTTCTGAGCCAATAAGTGCTCAAAAACTCAGAATGACAGTGATTTAACGCAAAGAACGTGTGCCAGAACCGGCTTATAAAACGGCGGGTTAAACCAACCACCGGAGTAGCCGATGAAACACTTTTTGCCCTCGTCCGTCATGCTGATTCCTTTTGTGGTGAAACCCTACCCCGAATCAGATGACGAAATTCGCGACAACGAACAACAACACGAGCAAACAGCTCAACTAGACTTACAAAATAAGCGTCAATCTCAGGCAGGATCAGACCAAGAATAGCACTGGATAATTATTGCACTAGCTCTGGATAGTTAAGGAATCGACCGATGAAAAAAGTAGCCGTGATATTGAGTGGATGTGGTGTTTTCGATGGTGCCGAAATTCATGAATCGGTGCTTGCCCTCCACGCCATTGAAAGACACGGTGCCTCTTGGCACTGTTTTGCGCCCAATATTGATCAGATGCACGTCATCAACCACCTGACGGGTGAAGAGATGGACGAAAAACGCAACGTGCTGGTAGAAGCCGCACGTATCGCACGTGGAAAAATTGAGGATGTCGCGAAGCTTAAAGCCGAAGATTACGACGCTTTGCTATTACCCGGCGGTTTTGGCGCAGCGAAAAACCTGACTGACTTTGCCGTCAAAGGCGCCGATTGCAGCATCAACACTCATGTCGCAGCCGCGTGTCGCGCCTTTGCTCAAGCGGGCAAACCGGCCGCCTATCTTTGCATTGCGCCCACCATCATTCCAATGATCTACGAACATGGCGTGGAAGGCACCATCGGCTGCGACCCGGATACGGCGTGCGCGTTCCGGAAAATGGGCGGAGAACACGTCACCTGTCCGGTCGATGACTTTGTTTTCGACCAGAAACACAACGTGCTGTCCACTCCGGCTTACATGCTGGCCGAAAATATTTCCCAAGCGGCAGCGGGTATTGATCGTCTGGTGGACGAGTTGATCAAACTTGCCTAATCACAGTAAAGCGCCGACCGTGGCGCTTTAGTTTTACGCAACTGCGTCCAGCAATTTGCTCCCGATGCATTTGATCGAAATCAGGAATGGTTTAGAATTCTCGCCTCGCAAAACAATCCTCTCGTTAATTCGCTTTACAACCTTCCATTTAAAGCTATTATCGCGACGCAAACGTTTTCCTCACCAATTTCATCCTTATGATGAGGGTTTTATGCTGCCAGATATTGAAATTTGCCGTACCACACCGCTGACTGCCATTGAACAGATCGCCCACAAAGCCGGACTTCTGCCCGAGGAGTTTCACAGTCAGGGGCGCTATAAAGCCAAAGTCTCGCTCAATTGCCTGAATCGTCTGCACGATAGACCTTCTGGAAAATTCATTCTGGTGACCGCAATTACGCCAACACCGCTGGGTGAAGGTAAAACGGTGACCACGATAGGTCTGGCACAAGGTTTGGCTCGCTTACAGCATTCGGTCATGGCCTGTATTCGTCAGCCGTCCATGGGGCCAATTTTCGGCGTCAAAGGTGGCGCTGCTGGGGGTGGTTATTCGCAGGTCGCACCAATGGAAGAGCTCAACCTGCATCTGACTGGCGACATTCATGCCGTCACCGCAGCGCATAACCTTGCCGCGGCAGCGATTGATGCGCGTATTTACCACGAACAGCGCAACGGTTATGAGGATTTTGCCGCAAGAACGGGTATGCCTGCCCTGCGTCTCGACCCGCAACGTATCGTGTGGAAGCGTGTGATGGACCATAACGATCGCGCGCTGCGCATGGTCACGGTTGGCCGCAATGAAGATGGCAAAACCATCAACGGTTACGAGCGTGAAGACGGGTTCGACATCTCAGCAGCGTCTGAATTGATGGCGATTCTTGCCCTTGCTGAAGACCTCAAAGATCTGCGCCGCCGCATTGGTAATATCGTCGTCGGCTACAACATTGATGGTCAGCCTGTCACCACCGAAGATTTGAAAGTGGCTGGCGCGATGGCGGTCAGTATGAAAGAAGCCATTGAACCCACACTGATGCAGACCCTTGAAGGCGTGCCGACGCTGATTCACGCAGGCCCGTTTGCCAATATCGCGCATGGAAACTCATCGATCATTGCTGATGACATCGCCACACGCCTCGCCGACTACACCGTGACCGAAGGCGGCTTTGGTTCCGATATGGGCTTTGAGAAGGCTTGCAACATCAAAGCTAAGGCCTCCGGTAAAGCGCCGGACTGCGCGGTGATCGTCGCAACGTTACGCGGCCTGAAAGCCAACTCGGGGCTCTATGATCTGCGTCCGGGTCAATCCGTACCTGAAACCCTGTTCGCGCCAGATTGCGACGCTTTGACCGCTGGGTTTGAAAATCTCAAATGGCACATCAACAACGTCAATAAATACGGTATTCCTGCAGTGGTGGCGATTAACCGCTTTCCGCAAGATAGCGAAGAAGAACTGGCGCAGTTGAAAACAATGATTGAAGCGCTGCCGAATGATGTGACGGTTGCGTTGTCTGAAGGCTTCGCCAAAGGCGGAGAAGGCACACGTGAACTGGCGGAAAAAGTAGTCGAGCAATGCAGCAAAGCCGCGCGCTTTACACCGTTGTATCAACACGATGCGCCTTTATTCGACAAGCTTAAGGCTGTCGCTATCAATGGTTATGGTGCCGGCTCAGTCACTCTGAGCGAAAAAGCGCAAGCCCAGCTTGATGATTTGCAAGCAAAAGGCTTTGGTCATCTTTCCGTGTGTCTGGCGAAAACGCCGTTGTCCATCACCACAGATCCAGCGCAAAAAGGTGCGCCAAGCGGATTTGATGTTCCCATTCGTGAACTGAAACTGTGCGCGGGCGCAGAATTTGTCTATGCCTTATGCGGCAACGTGATGACCATGCCGGGGCTGCCCGAGAAACCGGCGTTTATGGGGTTGGATATCGACGATCAAGGCCGCATCATCGGACTGAGCTAAGCACCTGCATTACATCCCCCTATTGAAAAGCTTCGCTACTGCGAAGCTTTTTTCTTTGCGTTCGATTTGAAATTTTTCCGTCCGTGTGCCGTTCTTTTCGTATATCCGTTCAACAAAACGAGTAAGAACCGCCATGAAACGTATTACGTTATTTTTGTTTGCCTTACTGGTCTCCGTACCACTCTCTGTATCGTTTTTCTCACAGGCAGAAACTTCTGCCACCAGTAAACACGCCAGTCATGAAGAAATCGCAACACTGGCTGGTGGCTGCTTTTGGTGTACTGAATCTGATCTGGAAAAACTCGATGGTGTGATTACCGTTGTCTCTGGTTATTCCGGTGGCAATGTCGACAATCCGACTTACAAGCAGGTCTCTTCAGGTTCTACGGGTCACATCGAGTCGGTGCAGGTCACGTATGACGCCGATAAAGTCAGCTATGAACAGGTATTGGACCATTTCTTCCGCCATATCGATCCCACCGATGACCAAGGCTCGTTTGTCGATCGTGGTAACCAATATCGTCCGGCGATTTTTTATCATAACGCCCAGCAAAAGCAGATAGCCGAGCGCTTTATGAAAGAGATCGACGAGTCCGGAATCTTCAGAAAACCGCTCAAAACCGAACTGATCGCCTTTCAGAAGTTCTGGCCGGCTGAAGAGTACCATCAGGATTTCTACAAAAAGAGCTCACTGCGTTACAAATACTATCGCTACGCCTCTGGCCGCGATCAGTACTTAGATGAGATCTTTGGTAAAGACCGCATTGAACACCCAAAAACACTGCGCCAAATCATCGATGAGAGAAAAGGCATCAGCAGTGTGAAGGCCTACACCCGCCCTTCGGATAAAGAGATTCGCGCCAAACTGACTGAGCTACAGTACTACGTCACGCAAGAAGAAGGCACCGAGCACGCGTTTAAAAACGAGTATTGGGATAATAAAGCAGAAGGTATCTATGTTGATGTTGTCTCAGGCGAACCGCTGTTCTCGTCCACCGACAAATACAAATCCGGCACTGGCTGGCCAAGTTTTACCAAGCCGATTAACCCGGCGTATATCGTGACCAAAGACGATAACACGCTGTTTTACACCCGCACCGAAGTGCGCAGCCGCTTTGGTCAATCCCACTTGGGTCATGTATTTAATGACGGCCCTGCGCCGACAGGTTTACGCTACTGTATGAACTCCGCTGCGATGCGATTTGTACCTAAAGCGGAGATGCAGGCACAAGGTTATGGTGAATACCTGACACTGTTTAAATGAATGCTGAACGCGATGTGGTGACGAACTGTTGCACCACCGCGGCATGTTGATACCTAAGCGCCCGGTCACGCGTCTGACTGGGCGTTTCACCAAATAACAGCTTGTAATAATGGTTGAACGTGCCGAGATGATAGAAACCAAAGCCAAGTGCAACGTCGCAGATTGCCCGCTGCTGCGATTGATCCAGTAGTACGCGTCGCACCGCATTCAAACGGCACTCACGCAAAAACGTCGCCGGGCTCACTCCAAGCTCTTGCTCAAAACAGTTCTGCAACGTGCGTTGGCTGACACAAGCAATCGCGCACATATCGCTAATACTTAACGGATAATCCCCATTCTGATCAATGTATTGATACAAGCGCCGCAACGCCTGACGCCGAGTATGGTAACTGCGCGGTTCACGTTCAGTCGACACTTGAAACGCACTCAGACGATCAATTACCGCTGCTCGCAACATGGCATGCAAATGCGCTTGTGCGGCACTCTCTTCAATCAGCTTCTGTCCGAGTATCGACCGCGGGCTCAGCGCGTCACGAATCAAAGCCACCAGCGACCAGCAACCGTGTTGCGGTAGACTGTTTTCAACCAATGCTGCCGTTTCCCACTGGGCATTTTCCCATTGTCCCTGACTGCCAAATTGCATTCCGTTCAACAGCAGATCACGGTCGATCACAATGCCAAAAATATGAAAATCCTGTGGTGTGGCCAATTCAAATGATTCTTGCGCCGGACGAATCATCAATTGATGCGTCTCAGCTTGCAGACCATTTACTTTGGGCCGGTGAGTATCCATCGAAAAACCAATCCAAACGGCATTGGGATTCACGCAACACTCCTGATGGACGGCGTGACTGGTGTACTCCTCAAACAGGTGCAAACCGGGCAACTTTATTTCATCCAGATACCCATTAAATTGCCCTGCACCATGTTGATTATACTTTTGTTCCCAAGCACTTAGGCTTTGTGCCTGCTGGTTGACATCAAAACTGTACTGTTTGCACCTCGTTGGTGCGCATGAATTCCCTTCATGAAGCAATTGAACCAAATTCATTTTCACCCTCTTGCACCAGCATTACGCACAATTTCTTTTATCTTACTGTTTTTATTGGCTTATTTAACTTTGCCTATTTCCGTCATGCTCGCGGAACAGTTTTCGCACTGTTTTCACAATCATGTTTGCAACAGGTATACCAAGGCAAATTGCAATGTTCAGGCCGCACAGCCCTGAACAAACCCCACCGCACAACGGTAAATATAGAGAGACATAATGAGTTCACGCTACCGATATCAATTAGGCAGTCAGACCTACCAGTTTGCTTCTTTGAAAGAAGTGATGGCGAAGGCGTCACCGCTGCGCTCCGGCGACCAATTGGCGGGGGTGGCCGCCACATCGGCGGAAGAGCGCGTTATCGCGCAGATGATATTGGCGGATCTGCCACTCAAAACCTTCCTCAACGACACCTTGATTCCGTATGAGGACGACGAAATTACCCGTCTGATCATCGATGATCATGATGCCCGCGCATTCTTGGAAATCGCGCATCTCACTGTCGGCGATTTTCGTAACTGGCTGCTGCAAGAAACCACCACCCATATTGAATTGGCGCGGGTTTGCTCTGGCATCACGCCCGAGATGGCCGCGGCAGTCAGCAAAATCATGCGCAATCAGGATTTGATTCTGGTGGCGAAGAAGTGTCAAGTGACCACCGCATTTCGTAACACCATCGGTCTGCCCGGCCGTTTATCGACCCGTTTGCAACCCAATCACCCGACCGACGATATGAGCGGCATTGCGGCATCGATTTTTGATGGCCTGATGTACGGCAACGGCGATGCCGTGATTGGCATCAACCCCGCCACCGACAGCGTAAGCCAGGCGATTAAGCTCATGAAGCTGATGGATGAAGTGATTCAGTATTACGACATCCCGACCCAATCGTGCGTCCTGACCCATGTGACGAACACGGTCGAAGCGATCGAGAAAGGCGCGCCGGTCGATTTGGTGTTTCAATCCATCGGCGGAACCGAAGCCACTAATCAAGGGTTTGGTATCAACCTGAATGTGATTGCCGAAGCCTATGATGCCGCTCTGAGCCTCAATCGCGGCACGGTCGGCAACAATGTTATGTATTTTGAAACGGGCCAAGGCAGCGCGCTGTCGGCCAACGGCCATCACAACGTCGACCAACAGACCTGCGAAGTGCGCGCCTATGCGCTCGCGCGCAAGTTCAAACCATTACTGGTCAACACCGTGGTAGGCTTCATCGGCCCGGAATATCTGTTTGACGGCAAGCAGATAACTCGTGCCGGGCTAGAAGATCACTTCTGCGGCAAACTGCTTGGCCTGCCGATGGGATGTGACATCTGCTATACCAACCACGCTTACGCCGACCAAAACGACATGGACAATCTGCTGACGCTGCTCGGCGTCGCCGAGTGCTCATTCATCATGGGCATTCCGGGCTCCGATGACATCATGCTCAACTACCAGACCACCTCGTTTCATGACGCGCTCTACGCCCGCCAAGTGTTGGGTTCCCGCCCTGCTCCAGAATTTGAAGCCTGGTTGAAGAAAATGGAAATCTTCGATCAGGATGAACGCAAGCAACTCGCCGACGATTTATCGCTGCACTTTAGCCATCCCTTACGATTGATTCAGGAGGCCGTATGAGTAAGACGCTGACTTCCTCGTTGATCCATGAGGATCCATGGCACAAGCTGCGCCAGTTTACGCAGGCGCGCATCGGTATTGGCCGTGTGGGTACCAGCATTCCGACGCAAGAGCTATTGCGTTTTCAGCTCTCGCACGCTCAAGCGATGGATGCGGTGCATGTGCCGCTCGACGAAGCGGAGCTGGTTGACGCCTTGGCGCAAAAATCAGCCATTGCGCCCTATCTTCCTGCGTTTTCGCTACATAGCCAAGCCAGTGATCGCCTCACGTATCTGCAACGGCCCGATTTGGGCCGCAAGCTCGATGATGCCTCGATAGAACGTTTGAAGCAGCACAGCGATAGCACGCCAAGCCCGTACGATCTGGCGATTATCATTGCCGATGGTTTGTCGTCTTACGCAATCAGTCATCATGCGGCTCCCTTTATCGACGCCTTAATCACGCAGCTCCATGCCGACCAACGACATGATTGGCGTATCGCGCCATTGAGCATCGTGCATCAGGGCCGAGTTGCGGTCGGTGATGACGTGGGTGAAGCGATCAACGCACGCGAGGTGCTGGTACTGGTGGGCGAACGCCCGGGATTAAGTTCCCCCGATAGCTTGGGGCTGTATCTGACCTGGCATCCACAGCGCGGCACCGAAGATTCATTGCGCAACTGTATTTCCAACGTGCGCCCACAGGGGCTGCCTTATGAAGCGGCCGCGATGAAATGCTTCTATCTGCTGGCGGAGTCACGTCGGCTCAAACTCACTGGCGTCGGACTGAAAGATCGCTCTGACGACGCGCAGTTGAATCAACCGATTCAAGCAAACCAATTTTCGTTAACCACTGAATAGATTTTAAGGACATTACTGAGGATCGTTATTATGGAAAATAGCAGCAAACCGGGTCTGAAACGGACCCTTGGAAAATTTCACTTATGGGGCATTGCCGTCGGGCTGGTCATTTCGGGCGAATACTTCGGCTGGAGTTACGGTTGGGCACAGGCCGGAACACTCGGCTTTTTGATCACCACGCTGATCATTGCCACTATGTACACCGCGTTCATTTTCAGCTTTACCGAGCTGTCGACGTCGATTCCCCATGCGGGCGGTCCGTTCGCTTATGCGTATCGCGCCTTTGGCCCGTTAGGTGGCTATGTCGCGGGTTTCGCCACCTTGGTTGAGTTTGTGTTTGCGCCACCCGCCATCGCCATGGCCATCGGGGCTTATCTCAATGTTCAGTTTCCGACGCTCGACCCGAAATTGGTTGCCGTGGTTGCTTATGTCATCTTCATGGGGCTCAACCTTGTTGGGGTAAGCATTGCCGCGACGTTCGAACTTTTGGTCACCATTCTTGCTATCGTCGAACTGCTGGTCTTTATGGGCGTGGTCTCGCCCGGTTTCTCGATGGCAAACTTTGCCGCGAACGGTTGGGCTGGCAGCGATGTATTCTCTGGAGAAGCCATTTCCGGCATCTTTGCTGCGATTCCTTTTGCCATCTGGTTCTTCCTCGCCATTGAAGGCGCGTCGATGGCTGCAGAAGAAGCGAAAGATCCGAAACGCACCATTCCGGTGGCGTTTATCGCCGGCATTTTAACGTTGGTAGTATTGGCTGTTGGTGTCATGTTCTTTGCGGGTGGCGCCGGCGACTGGCGTGAACTGTCTAATATCAACGACCCACTGCCGCAAGCCATGAAAATGATTGTTGGTGAATCGAGTGGCTGGTTACACATGCTGGTGTGGCTGGGTTTGTTTGGCCTTATTGCGTCATTCCACGGCATCATCATGGGGTATTCACGTCAGATTTTCGCTTTAGCGCGCGCAGGCTTCCTGCCAAAATCACTCGCCGCTGTAAACCAACGTTATCAAACGCCGCATTGGGCGATTCTGGCGGGCGGCGTGGTGGGTATCGCAGCTATCTTCTCTGACAACCTGATTGTCATTGGCGGACAACCACTGACTGCAAATATCGTCACCATGGCTGTGTTTGGGGCCATCGTGATGTACATCGTATCCATGTTGGCGCTGTTCAAACTGCGTCGCACGGAGCCAGCGCTGGAACGTCCGTTCCGCGCCCCGCTCTACCCATTTGCTCCGGCGCTTGCTCTGGGTCTGGCGGTACTTGCTCTGGTTGCGATGGTGTATTATAACTTCCTGCTGACACTGATCTTTGTTGGTCTGTTTGCCCTTGGTTTCATCTACTTTAAAGCCACACACGATGAAAGCTCGATGCAGGAAGGCAATGAAATGCTGCTGATGCCACAAGCCAGTGAAGCGTGACAGAACACCGTCTCCCTGAATTTCAGAGACAAAAAAAGGACATCCTCGGATGTCCTTTTTCATTGAATATTCGTGTAGTTAGCGCAAACCGTGCAGAAATTCAGCGCGGGTGGCGGGGTTGGACTTAAAAATACCACCTAGCGCCGTGGTTGTGGTTTCGCTGGTTGCATCCATCACACCACGTGATTTCACGCAGTAGTGAGTTGCATCGATGGTGACTGCCACGTCTTCTGATTCCAACAGGGTTTGCAGCGCAACCAGAATTTGTTGCGTCATACGTTCTTGCACCTGTGGGCGCTGCGCAAAAAAGCGCACAATGCGGTTAATTTTCGACAGGCCGATAATCTTGCCACGCGGAATATATGCCACCGCCGCTTTTCCATCGATGGTCACCAAGTGATGCTCACAGGTACTGGTCACGGTAATATCTTTGACACGCACCATTTCACTGACGTTCATTTTGTTTTCGATGACCGTGATTTTCGGGAAGTTTTGGTAATCCAGACCCGAGAAGATCTCATCAACATACATCTTAGAGATTCGGTGCGGGGTTTCTTCAAGGCTATCGTCAGTGAGGTCCAGTCCTAGGAGAGTCAGAATTTCACGCATGTGGTGTTCAATTCGTTCTTTTTTCTCATCTCGACTGATCGTGTTTGGTTGCATTGGCGTTTCCAAACCACGACGTTCCAGCGCATCTTTTACTAACTTCGCGGATTCGCTCAGACCTGACATTACCTTACCTCGTATTTAACCCTTTCGGATGGCTGACAAGGATACTCGGATTTTTTAATAATTACACCCATATTTTATTGGTGGACATTATTGCCACCGGGCTTTGTATGCTAAAGTACTTCTCAAAAATGAAGACCATAGGATTTCATCATGGGCTGTTGTGACGCTCCTGGCTTAATGCCAATTGAAGACGCGCTGGATAAAATGCTCTCGCGCATCACTCCGATTCAAACCACACTGACTCTTCCCCTTGCCGACGCACTCGGTTTTGTCCTTGCTGAAGATATTCTCTCCCCGATTAACGTGCCGCCGTTTGATAACTCCGCGATGGATGGCTATGCCGTGCGCCGTGCCGAACTTGCGACCGCGACGCCACTACCGGTCGCAGGCAAATCGTTTGCCGGCCAACCCTTTGACGGTGAATGGCCTGCCATGAGTTGTGTGCGCATTATGACCGGTGCAAAGATCCCGGACGGTTGCGATGCAGTGATCATGCAAGAACAGGCCACGGTGTCGGAGCAAGGCGTCACATTCAGCCACACCGACGTCAAACCGAACGACAACATTCGCCCGACCGGTGATGACATTCACCAAGGCGATGTGGTGTTGAGTAAAGGCGCGCGTCTCACGCCCCGTGACATTCCGATGATCGCCACACTTGGCGTGGCTAATGTAACCGTTTATCGCAAGCCGAAAGTGGCATTTTTCTCAACCGGTGACGAATTGAAACCACTGGGTCAACCGCTGGATGCAGGCCAGATATACGACAGCAACCGTTACGGAATTAAGCCGCTGATTGAAAACTTCGGCTGCGAAGCGATTGACCTTGGCATCATTCCTGACTGCCCAGAGACGTTAAAAGCCACGTTTGAGAAAGCCCAAAGACTGGCGGATGTGGTGGTCACCTCTGGCGGCGTGAGCGTGGGCGAAGCGGACTATACCAAAGATATTCTGGAACAATTGGGTCAAATCGGTTTCTGGAAACTGGCGATTAAACCGGGTAAACCGTTCGCATTTGGCGAACTGGAAAACGCTTGGTTCTGCGGCCTGCCGGGTAACCCGGTCTCCGCGGTTCTGACTATGTACGTTCTGGTGCAACCAATGCTGGCAAAACTGTCTGGCCACACTGAATGGACAGCACCTGAGTCAATTCCGGCCATCACCCGCACCACCTTCAAAAAAGTCCCGGGACGCACCGATTACCAACGCGGCATTTACCGCATCGAAAACGGTCAGTTCGTAGTTGAAACCACTGGAAACCAAAGCTCCGGCGCATTCCGCTCGATGAGCTTGGCGAACTGTTTTGTGGTGCTCGAACGCGAGCGCGGCCGAGTCGAAGCTGGCGAAACCGTCAACATTCAGCTATTTAACGCAACCTTATACTAGGAGTTCGTGTGGATATTCTCAGCGACTCAGAAATGCTGCGTTACAACCGTCAAATCATTCTCAAACAGTTTGATTTTGATGGTCAGGAAGCGCTGAAACAGAGTGCCGTATTGATCCTCGGTGCAGGCGGTTTGGGCTGTGCGTCCAGCCAATATCTGGCCACAGCGGGTGTGGGAAAGATCACGCTGATTGACGATGATACCGTGGAGCTCTCTAACCTACAGCGCCAGGTATTGCACCATGATGCCAATATCGGCGAGCTTAAAGTGGCATCAGCGGCCCAATCGCTGCAAGAACTCAACCCGCACATTGCCATTGAAACCGTCGCCAAGCGCCTGAGCGACAACGAACTGGAAGCCCTGATTGAACAACATTCATTAGTTTTGGATGCCTCAGATAACGTCGATACGCGTAATCAGTTGAATCGCTTGTGCTTTAAAACCAAAACCCCACTGGTTTCCGGCGCGGCGATTCGTATGGAAGGCCAAGTGAGCGTGTTTACTTACCAAAGCGAAGACGAACCGTGTTACCAATGCCTGAGCGCCCTGTTTGGCAACGCCGCATTAAGCTGCGTGGAAGCTGGCGTCATGGCGCCCGTGGTTGGCATCATTGGCGCCGTGCAAGCGATGGAAGCGATCAAAGTATTGGCCAATTACGGCACACCGATTCGCGGTAAAATTCTGATGTTAGATGCCATGAGCATGTCTTGGCGTGAAATGAAACTGATGAAGCTGCCCACCTGTCCGGTGTGCCACTCCTAATCCACAGGCGCAATGAAGCGCCTGTTTTTATTTGGATTCTTAGCCAGAATTGAGTAACGTAGCTCAATACCCCCAACACAGGATGAAGTGGAATGTCGCCATTAGTAACCCCAGCTTGGCTCGCAGAAAAACAAAACGATCCGCGCTTAGTCGTGCTCGACGCCAGCATTGATTTTCAAATTCCGAGCGAAACCGAAAAAGACAAAGTCAATAAGATTCCCGGCGCCCGCCGTTTCGATTATGACAGCGTGTTTTGCGACACCGAATGCGACCTTCCCCACATGATGCCCACTGAAGCACGCTTTAATGAACTGGCGCAGCAACTGGGACTCAATCAAGATTCCATTTTGGTGGTGTACGACAACAGCGGCACGTTTGCATCGCCTCGTGCGTGGTGGATGTTTAAAGCATTTGGGCGCAATGACGTCTACATTCTCGATGGCGGGCTGACTGAATGGAAAGCCCAAGGTTACACTGTCACCCAAAGTTACGATAATTCATACGCGCCCGGTAACTTTGCCGGTACGCTCGACCCGCGTTTCTTTGTCGATGCAAATTACGTGTTAAATAAAATCAATGACGACAGCAGCCTGACCGTTGATGCGCGCTCCAAAGCCCGTTTCCTGGCGCAAGTTGCTGAACCACGCGCGGGTGTGCGCAGCGGCCATATTCCCGGCTCCTGCTGCCTGCCCTTTGCTGAGCTGATGAACGGCCATAAAATGAAATCACCGACGGAGCTTAGACCGATTTTGCAACAAGCGCTCATTCGCCCAGCCGATGAGTATCTGTTCAGTTGTGGCTCCGGCGTTACCGCCTGTATCGTATTACTCGCTGCCACCCTCTGCGGCTACCAGAATCTAGCGGTCTATGATGGTTCTTGGACGGAATGGGGTCAGCGCCACGACTTACCGATTGAGAAGTAACTTCTCAATCGGTAAAAAGGCCACGTTAAGTGGCCTTTTTAATTTTATTTCGCGACCAATATACCAGCACGCTACTGAGCATCTCGCATCTGTTCATCTAAGTTAAGCACCGTCAGCGCGTTGGTAACGCTGGTCGCAATCACATCGATTGCGCCAGTGCGCAGCGCACCGAGCAGTGCGAGCGGCTTACTGTTTTCTGCGGCAATCGCGATCACTTCGGCAATACGGCGAAACTCTTCAATACCCAAACCAATCACGCGGTCACTCATCACGGTGTTGGCAATTTCGCCATGCACATTAAAGAAGTCGTACCCTGCGAAATCACCGACCACGCCTTGCTGCAGACGCGACTGCACCACTTCATCCGGCGTAAACCAGCCCAAATCGACCATGTAGCTGTTTTCACTCATGTCGCCGATACCGACCAACGCGATGTCTGCTTTGCGCGCCAGATCGAGCGTTTGCTTGACGGTGGCGTTTTGCATGAAGGCCAGTTTCTGCGCGCGGTTTTCGGCATACGCCGGCGCATACAGGGTTTCTGATGTTCCACCGTATTTCTTCGCCATCTGACGGCAAATGTGGTCGGCGTTAAACATACCGCCACGTGGGTGAATGCCGCCAATACTGCAAACGAACTTACAGTCACGCGGCGTAATCACGCCGACATGATGCGCTACCGATGACACGTTGCGCCCCTGACCGACACTGACCACCATGCCGTTCTTCAGAGTGCTGGAGAGATAATTCGACACCAATCCCGATACTTGTTGGCGCTGCAACTCTTCGTTCGGTTGGTCAAGCGCCACCAGCGCTCGTTTCACCCCAAAGCGTTCGATCAAACGTTGCTCAATCTTGGCACTGAACACCGGGTGGTATTTCACGGTGATCTCGACAATGCCTTCATCACGCGCCTGTTTCAGCATTCGGCCCACTTTGGCACGCGAAATGGCAAACTTCTTGGAAATTTCTTCTTGAGTTGCCCCATCCTGATAGTAGGCAACGGAAATCTCCGTCAGCAAATCGGTGCTTTCCACCGAGATATCTTGGTTAGAACCGCTCATGTTACGCTCTCAATCATTACGTTACTCAGCATGGTATCCAATACTGAGCATCTGCTCATTGACGTAGCATATGTTATAGCGCCAATTGAATGCAACATTTGCTCACTTGGATGACATTTTCTCACCTCATATTTTGACGGCATTTTTACTTTGCAACGCTAGGCATGACTTAGGCAAACGTTTCTTTATTTGTCTCGGCTGACGTCGAATCAAATTAGTGAGTAAAAGTCGGCATAAAGGGTAAATCACGATTGACTTTCAGCATAGATAAGATAAATATGGGTACATCATTTACTCAACGAACGAGCAAATGTTCACTACAGTTGCTCGGTCGCTGAAAAACATTGTGTTAGTCATAAGCAGGCTTGTCATTGCATGACAATTCGCTTAACTAACCTGCATGCCAATGCCCAGCGAATCGCTGGCCTAGCCCAAAGAATAGGACGATCGAAATGAGCAACAAATTAGAGCAACTACGTAAACTTACAACTGTTGTGGCTGACACTGGTGAAATTGATGCAATCAAAAAATACCAGCCAGAAGATGCAACAACGAACCCTTCTCTAATTCTTAAAGCCGCTCAAATTGCAGAATATGCCCCACTGATCGATCAAGCGATCGAATACGCGAAATCACAGACCAGCGATAAAGCAGAACAAGTTCAAGAAGCGTGTGACATGCTGGCGGTAAACATCGGTAAAGAAATCCTGAAAACTATCCCAGGCCGTATCTCGACTGAAGTTGATGCACGTCTGTCTTACGACACTGAAGGCAGCATCGTTAAAGCTCGCAAACTGATCAAAATGTACAACGATGCAGGCATCTCAAACGACCGCATTCTGATCAAACTGGCGTCAACTTGGGAAGGCATCCGCGCGGCAGAAGTGCTGGAGAAAGAAGGCATCAACTGTAACCTGACTCTGCTGTTCTCTTTCGCGCAAGCTCGTGCTTGTGCTGAAGCTGGCGTGTTCCTGATTTCACCATTCGTTGGCCGCATCATGGACTGGTACAAAGCAAAAGAAGGTCGTGACTTCGAAGCACAAGAAGATCCAGGCGTATTGTCAGTATCTAAAATCTACAACTATTACAAACAGCACGGTTACAAAACTGTGGTGATGGGCGCAAGCTTCCGTAACATCGGCGAGATTCTGGAACTGGCTGGCTGTGACCGCCTGACTATCGCACCATCTCTGCTGGCTGAACTGGAAGCGGCTGAAGGCGAAGTGGTTGAGAAACTGGTTGATTCTAACGGTACTCAAGAACGTCCAGCAGCGATGACTCATTCTGAGTTCCTGTGGGAACACAACTTGGATGCAATGGCGGTAGAAAAACTGGCTGAAGGTATCCGTAACTTCGCAGTAGACCAGGGCAAACTGGAAACGATGATCGAAGCGAAACTTTAATCGCTCGACAACTCCTCGCCGAGGGAAATCAAATTCAAGGGGAGCGCCCGCTTCCCCTTTTAGTTTCGACTATAACTTTTAAATCCTAACGATTACGGAATCTATTATGAACCGCAAACAACTGGCTAACGCAATCCGTGCACTGAGCATGGATGGTGTACAAAAAGCTAACTCTGGCCACCCGGGCGCACCGATGGGTATGGCTGACATCGCTGAAGTGCTTTGGCGCAGTCACTTGAACCACAACCCACAAAACCCGAACTGGGCAGACCGCGACCGTTTCGTGCTGTCCAACGGCCACGGCTCAATGCTGATTTACTCTCTGCTGCACCTGAGCGGTTACGAGCTGTCGATTGACGATCTGAAAAACTTCCGTCAACTGCACTCAAAAACCCCAGGCCACCCTGAGTACGGTTACGCACCTGGCATCGAGACCACCACTGGTCCTCTGGGCCAAGGTGTCACCAACGCAGTAGGTATGGCGATTGCAGAAAAAGCACTGGCAGCACAATTCAATAAACCGGGCCACGATATTGTTGACCACCTCACTTACGTGTTCCTGGGCGATGGCTGTCTGATGGAAGGCATTTCGCACGAAGCGTGTTCACTGGCGGGTACTTTGGGCCTCGGCAAACTGATCGCTTTCTGGGATGACAACGGCATCTCGATCGACGGTCACGTGGAAGGTTGGTTCTCAGACGACACTCCAAAACGCTTTGAAGCTTACGGCTGGCATGTAATTCCAGCGGTTGATGGTCACGATTCAGACGCGATCAACGCAGCGATTGAAGCGGCAAAAGCCGATCCTCGTCCAACACTGATCTGCACCAAAACCATCATCGGTTTCGGCTCGCCAAACAAAGCCGGCTCACACGATTGTCACGGTGCTCCTCTGGGCGCTGACGAAATCAAAGCTGCGCGTGAATTCCTGGGTTGGGAATACGCACCATTTGAAATCCCGGCAGACATCTACGCTGAGTGGGATGCCAAAGAAGCAGGCGCAGCCAAAGAAGCCGCATGGGATGAGAAATTTGCCGCATACGCAGCCGCTTACCCAGCAGAAGCTGCAGAATACAAACGCCGCGTAGCCGGTGAACTGCCAGCCAACTGGGAAGAAGCCACCAGCGCCATCATCGCAGAACTGCAAGCGAACCCAGCGAACATTGCGTCACGTAAAGCATCGCAAAACGCGCTGGAAGCATTTGGTAAACTGCTGCCAGAATTCATGGGCGGCTCAGCGGACCTGGCACCTTCTAACCTGACCATGTGGTCTGGCTCGAAGTCTCTGGAAGCGAGCGATTTCTCAGGCAACTACATCCACTACGGTGTACGTGAATTTGGTATGACTGCCATCATGAACGGTATCGCGCTACACGGTGGTTTCGTGCCTTACGGCGCGACCTTCCTGATGTTCATGGAATACGCGCGTAACGCGATGCGCATGGCCGCGCTGATGAAGATTCAGAACATCCAGGTCTACACGCACGACTCGATTGGTCTGGGTGAAGATGGTCCAACTCACCAACCGGTTGAGCAAATGGCTTCTCTGCGCCTGACTCCAAACATGAACACATGGCGTCCATGTGACCAGGTAGAATCGGCGGTGGCTTGGAAACTGGCTATCGAGCGTAAAGACGCGCCAACCGCGCTGATCTTCTCGCGTCAGAATCTGGCTCAACAACCGCGTGATGCAGAGCAACTGGCCAACATCGCTAAAGGCGGTTACATCCTGAAAGATTGTGCAGGCAAACCTGAGCTTATCCTGATTGCCACCGGCTCTGAAGTTGAGCTGGCTGTGGAAGCGGCAACGCAACTGACTGCTGAAGGCAAGCAAGTGCGCGTAGTGTCGATGCCATCTACCGATGCATTCGATAAACAAGACGCCGCATACCGTGAATCGGTACTGCCAGCAGACGTGACCGCTCGTATCGCTATCGAAGCCGGCATTGCAGACTTCTGGTACAAGTACGTTGGCTTTGGCGGTCGTATCATCGGCATGACCACTTTCGGTGAATCCGCACCAGCCGGCGAGCTGTTCAAACTGTTCGGCTTCACCACTGAAAACGTGGTGAACACAGCCAAAGAACTGCTGGCATAAGCACGTTTCTTAAGCTGAACGCCAAGTAAAAAGCCCCGCTCAATGAGCGGGGCTTTTTTATCATTATTTTT
This sequence comes from Vibrio fluvialis, assembly GCF_900460245.1. Lineage (NCBI taxonomy): Bacteria > Pseudomonadati > Pseudomonadota > Gammaproteobacteria > Vibrionales > Vibrionaceae > Vibrio > Vibrio fluvialis. Next base: position 1,263,648 of record NZ_UHIP01000002.1, on the reverse strand, counting down.
CTTCAAACCGCTTGGCAAGCTGCCTGAAATCATCCACTCGCGCGTTCATGTCTCTACTGTATTCTTCAACCATATTGGTAGCAGCCAGATTCTGAGTGGCCATTGAGGCAATCGAATGGACATGTTGGTTCACTTCACTGGTCAGTTCACGTTGCGCTGTTGCCGATTTAGCCATGTCGCCAACGATGTTGTGCATATCCAGCAGCAGTTGTTCTACTTCGTATAAACGAGTCGCACTTTCCTGAGCGACTTCACCGCACGCCTGCGTCTGCTGTTGGCTATCGATGATTTCACTTTGCCACGATTCAATCGTACTCAGCATCTTATCAATGCTGGCCTGAATCTGATGCGTAGCTTTCTGAGTACGGCCGGACAGTGCACGAACCTCATCGGCTACCACCGCAAAACCACGCCCCTGTTCGCCCGCTCGCGCAGCCTCAATTGCGGCGTTGAGCGCTAACAGATTGGTTTGGTCGGCGATGCCACCAATCTCTTCCATCATCTGGCTGACATGCTGCGCCTGATCATTTAGCGCATAGGTAGTGCTGGTTGCACGTTCCGCTTGATCGCACAGTGCTTCAAGATTGTGGTGCGTTTGATCAATGCTTTGCTTGGTTTTCAGGCATTGCGATTTCGCTTTGTCGATCAGTTCATACGCTGCCTGTGTGTTGCTCGAGACTGAATCGGCAGCCGCTTCCACCGCATCGGTTGCCTGCATCACACTGCGAATATCCTGATTCTGTTGTTTGAGCGCCTGTACCACTTCTGCGCTGGTCTCATTGAGTTTTGCCGACATCTCACGCAGCGGTCGCGCTGAATCCACCATACGACCGAGAACTGTACGAATACGTGCCGAAGCCATTTTCAGGTGGTAGTCCGCAACGGAAAACGCGCTGTTACCCGAATAGATCAAGCGACTGATACTGTCATATTGTGACTGCAACTGCCCTAAATGTTTTGGTGTATCAATCAGTTCCTGACGGAACAACAAAGCCAATGAAGCGGCAGGCAATAAGCTCGCCAATAGCTGCATATTTCCGCTAAGCGACAGGAAATGCGCCGCTGCTGGGGCTGCAAGAGAGCCCAGCAGAATTGCATAGCGAACTGATGCGGAAATACTCAGAGAAAACTGACGGCCTTTCTGCTCGGAATCACGCAGCGCTTTATACGCTTTAGTTGCTATGTCTACCCATTGACGCTGCGCTTTGACTCGTACCGATTGATAACCGCACATTTTACCGTCTTCATAGATAGGCGTGACATACGCGTCTACCCAGTAGTGACCATTGGTTTTGGTTCGGTTTTTTACGATGCCGCGCCAAGCGTGGCCTTGTTTGAGGTGTTTCCACATGTCAGCAAACGCCGCTTTCGGCATATCGACATGACGGACAATATTGTGATTCTGTCCAAGAAGTTCGTGTTCCTGAAACCCTGCAACACGACAAAACGTCTCGTTGCAGTATGTAATGACACCTTTAAGATCCGTGGTTGAAACCAGTTGATCGTGCTCGCCAACAGGAACTTCTTGTTGCATAGATGATTGAGTGGCTGACATATTTTCTTAATAGTTGTTATAAATTTTGGGAGTGATTGTATACATAAATCCCCCTTGTGTTTCCATACAATGTACCGATAAAACATCATAACCGTGAGTGCCATCAATATCCTTTAGGGTTATATGGATAAAAAACATCCCAACCGAGGCTGGGATGTGATTGAAAGCAGATTAGGTTTGAAAATTCGGTACGGCTTTGTTCAGTTGTTTGACACAATAAACAGCAGTTCAACACGGCGGTTACAGGCTCTGCCCGCTGTCGTGCGGTTGGTGCATGCCGGGACATATTCGCCATACCCACGGGTATAAATCGCATCGCGTGATACATTCTTCTGGATCAGGGTGTTTTTCACCATCTGGGCACGTTTGACCGACAGCGAATCATTAAATTTAGGCTTGCCTGTATTGTCAGTGTGTCCGTCAATCACGACATCAATGCCGTGCTCGCGTGACAGAAAACTGCCCATCACATTCAACCAGTAAGCTGAATCTTGAGAGACGTTTGAAGACCCCGTATCAAATTTGACGGTGTTTTTCAGTTTTACCATCACATGATTGCCTGGCATCACTTCATAGTCGATCCCGTTGTCCAGCAGGAAACGCTGTAACGAATCGTAACTTGAGGTTCTGGTTTGCCCCATCGGACCATGAACACCAGCAGCCACTGGCGCAGGCGTATTGCCCCAGTCCGGGTAAATCACGTCGAAATCACCCTTCGGCGCAGTATCGAGCATGTTGTTGCCCATCATCTGCATCGGAGACATGGAACCACAACCGGTCAACAGCAATAATACGGAAAGCGCGATAATTCTCATGTAACCATCATCCATTCTTCAAACTACTCTCTAGTTATCGGCAGATGAGCGAAAACTTTATGGCGAATTGGTAACAAAACCCTTTTTCTCTGTTTGCCTCACAATTTGAACCCGCTAAAATCAGGGTATTCGTATTCAACTCTTGGTTTTCAATGAAAAAGTTCATTAAACACACTCTTGGCATTATGGCTGCGTTGTTGGTTCTGGCTGGCTGTAGTGACAACTCGACTCCCAAAGAAGGCGTTCAATATCAGGCTCTGCCAGTTAACCTGGCCACTTACCGCCTCGCTCCCGTTACGGAAGTCTTCTCCCTGACCTGTGGCCACTGCCGCAGCATGGAAGATGTGATCCCTGAATTGGAAAAAATGGTGGGGCAGCAGTTTGGTCGCGTCCATGTGACGTTTAACCAAGGCGCGCAGATTGGCGCGATGTTCTTCTACAGTGCGGTGATGCAGTTGGGCCACAATCCCGACTATGACATGATGCAAGAGTTGTTCGCCGCCGTGCAAATGGCTGAAGGCAGCACACTGACCGATCAGAAAAATGCTATCGATAAAGCTTTCCAAGACCGTAACCTGATAAGCCCGTACGAATTTGATGAAGCGCAGCAGAAACAGTTGTTTGTTCTGATGAAAACCGCTGACGAAATTTCGCAAAAAGGCCAGATCAACTCTGTACCTACCTTTGTCGTCAATGGCAAATATATGGTACTGACAGCAGGTCATGAAAATGCCGAAGGCATTGGCAAAACCATCTCCTATCTACTAACCCAACCTTAATTGAGTGTTCCGACCATGTATAAAATTGTGTTACCCATTGTTGTCTTTGTGCTGGCAGCTCTCTTCATTTACCGCACCTGGAATAATCATAAAGCGGCAGAGCAAAACATCGCAGAAGGACAAGCGTTCATGATCGAGAACGCAAAGAAACCTGACATTCAAACCACAGAGAGTGGTCTGCAGTATGAAGTTTTAGAACCAGGCACCGGAACTGAACATCCAAAAGCAAACAGCCGGGTAAAAGTTCATTACGAAGGACGCCTGCTGGATGGCACCGTGTTTGACAGTTCATACCAACGCAACGAGCCTATCGTATTTGGTTTGAATCAAGTAATCAAAGGTTGGCAAGAAGGTGTGCAACTGATGACCGTTGGTGAGAAAGTTCGCCTCTATATTCCTTCGAACCTCGGTTACGGCAAAAATGGCGCGGGTCCGATTCCACCGTCAGCTACCCTGATTTTTGAAGTAGAACTGCTGGAAATTCAGTAAATTTGCACTGAATGAGGATAAAAAAAGAGCTGCTTTGGCAGCTCTTTTTCATTGACGATATCGTTATGGCAGCGGGAAAAACTTTAATCCCTCTTCGGTGACCATGATGCAATCCATTCCACCGGCATGCGCTGCTTGCTTACCCAGCTCGGTATCTTCAAACACCACACAATCATTCGGCGTTAAACCAATCAGCTCACACGCACGCAGAAATGTTTCAGGATGTGGCTTGTGGTTATCAACGTCAGTGGCCGTCACCACCGCATCCAGCTTATCCAGCACGCCAACGCGTGTTAGCAATTTCTCGGCACTCTGACGTTGACTACCGGTTCCGATGGCCAGTTTTTTACTGCCCAGAAAGCGCTGAAAAACCGCAAAAGTATCTGGAATCAGGTCACTTTTCTCATCCATTGCAGCGAAGGCTTTCATTTTGTATTCAGCCACATCTTGCGGAATCAAATCGATGCCAAATTTCTGGTTAATCTCGCCGACAATTTTAAAACTCGGCATACCGCCCAAACTATTCAGCCAAGTGGCTTCAAACGGAAAGTCGTAAAATTTTGCGGTTGCACGCCAAGCTTCGATATGCGCAGGCATGGTATCAATCAATGTGCCATCCATATCGAAAATCAGCCCTTTATAGCGCTCTAAGTTCATAAAAACTCCATATGACTGTGCTAATGATGGAATCAGTCTTACAAACCCATTCTATTGTTTATTGCTGGCGATGCAATTGCCATCTAAACTTCACACATAATAATTACATTTATCAATATATCTCATTCATTGGTCTACATATGAATATTAAACAGAAGCTATACTTGCTTGGTTTTATCGCCGTAATGGGCATTATCTCATTGGTGATCACCACAACACACTTTGCTCGTCAAACCAACGAGCTGTCGTCCGCAATCGGTTTGGTAGAGAAGTTAGAAATTCGCCTTCTCAATCTGCGCCGGAATGAAAAAGACTTTTTGCTACGCAAAGACGCCAAATACCTGGACACCTTCAAACAAAACAGCGAGCTGTTCCTTTCTATGGAAAGCCAGCTGTCAACCATCTTAACCAATCACAATCTGGCGTCTTCTGCAGCATTAAAAGCGGATCTGCTGAAGTATAAACAAGGTTTTGAGCAATTGGTCGGCGCTTATCAGGTGCTGGGATTAAGCGACGGTGATGCGTTGTTGGCGAAATATCATGCCCTGCTGGCACAAGCTGAAAATGGGGCGGATGCCGAAACGCTGCTGGCTCTGGCCAACTTTGATGAAGCGGTGAAAGCAGGCAAAATGCTCGACATGCCAGTGCTTTCTCAATATTCCGCTCTGGTACAAGCCGCCCGAGGGGTCATCGAGCAGGAAAAGTTGATCGGCCTAGCCTATAACGAAGGTTACCTTGGCAATACTCGCAGCTTGTCACATAACGTTGAAGAGCAGTTTAAAACCTTCTCGGAAACGCTGACGGCTGAAGTCAGCAAAATGCGCAGTGAACTGGATGTGATTAAGCAGATTGTGACTGTCATCGTCGTGATTGTGATCCTCGGTTTCATCTGGCAGATTTCACGCTCGATCAACCTTCAGGTGCAAAGACTGCTGCAAGTCATGCAGAACATTGCCAGCACTAACAACGTTGGACTAAGAACCGATTTACAAGGGCGCGATGAACTCACTTCTATTGGCACCTACTTCAACCAACTGTTGGATAAGTTCGAACACTTGATCTCGGGGTCACAAGCTAAGTCACATCAGCTGACCAGCAGTACGACCAGCATGCATAACGAGCTTGAGGAAGTGATTAACCAGTTCCATGTTCAAGCCGATCACACCACCATGATGGCCACGTCAGTGCAAGAAATGGTTGCCACCATTGGCGAGATTTCAGAAAGCACCAATGTGGCGGTAGAAGGTGTTCAGCAGGCGGTAAGAAATGCAGAGAATGGACGCAGCGTTGTCGAGTCGACGTTGAAGAATATTGACCAGCTTTCTACTACTCTGCAATCAAGCCAACAATCGATTGCTTCACTCAATGATCACGTCGAAAAAATCGGCGGTGCGGTCACCATCATTCAAAGCATCGCTGAACAGACGAACTTACTGGCACTGAATGCGGCCATCGAAGCGGCACGAGCCGGCGAACAAGGCCGAGGATTTGCGGTAGTGGCGGACGAAGTTCGTTCCCTGGCGACACGCACTCATCAATCGACCGAGGAGATCACGAAAGTGGTCTCTGCGATTCAGGCACAAATGAGTTTGGTGATCAGCGACATCGACCAGTGCAATTCGCAGGGCCAGGAAACGCTGCACGCTTCGCACCAACTTGACGAGAGCCTGCGCCAGATCATCACTGACATGTCGACGATTCAGGCCAACTCCGAACGTATAGCGTCAGCCATTGAGGAACAAGGGATTGTGATGAATCAGGTGAGCGGTTCGATTGCAGAGCTCAATACTATCTCTGAAAACAACATGCATTCTGCTCAGGAAGTGTTGTCAGAGGTCGACAGTGTTTCACAACAAGCCCGGCAAATGGATGAAGCGGTATCTGAGTTTCAGACTCGCTAATGTCAGCTTGATAGCGCGCACAAAAAAGCCCGGATTAACCGGGCTTTTTTTAGTTGATCACCAACCGACTCTTTTTTGCCTGAAAAGCGAAGATGCCAATCACAATCAGTACGAAAGGTAGCACGTAAATATTCAACGCTTGCCAGCCAACGGTAGATTCAAGCCAACCAGAAAGCAGCGCAGTCATGGTGACACAACTGAACACGGAAAACTCATTAAACGCCTGTGCTTTGGGCTTGTTGTGTTCCTGATAAGACTGACTAAACAAACCCGTCGCCGCAATAAACATAAAGTTCCAACCAACGCCAAGCAACACCAGAGCCGCTCGGAAATGCCAGATGGATTGACCATGAATATTGATAGTCACACACAATATAAACAGCAAGCCACCAGCCAATATCATGCGTTGCGGACCAAATTTTTCAATTAGACGCCCCGTAAAGAACGCCGGAACGAACATGCCCAGCACATGCCATTCAATGACACCAGCGGCTTTGGTGAAATCAAAACCACAACCAATCATCGCCAGCGGTGTTGCGGTCATCAGGATGTTCATCACCGCATAAGAGACCATGGCAGCAAAGACGGACGCTTTGAAATTGGTCCCTTTGGCAATCACCGACAACTTATCCGTCGCTGGCTGGCTGTCATGGCGAACGGGTTTGGGAAACTGAATCGTCTGCAGCAAGGTCAGCGCCAGCAGATTAAGGCCAATCAGCGCGGCGAAAGCACCAATGTACAAACCGCCCTCGCTCCAACGTTGAGAATAGATGGCAAGATTCGGCCCCAATACCGCAGCCAGCACACCGCCAGCCATCGACACCGAAATTGCTCTGTGACGCAGATGAGCGTCGCACACTTCAATCGCCGCAAAACGATACAGAGTGCCAAAGCCAATGCCGATCCCCAACAGGAAAGTCGCAGTACAAAATAGCCAAAATGACTGGTGATACAGTGCGTAAGTGGCGAGAGACGCGCCGATAATTCCCACGCTGTTACCGATACTAAATCCCAGACGGCGCCCCAGCCTGCCCATGATCAGCGACGCGGGAATAGTGGCCGACATTAAGCCGAGAAATTGGAGAGCGACTGGCAGTGTAATCATACTGCTGCTCGGCGCAATTACCTTACCAATCAGACCAATCACAGAGATTAACAGTATGTTGCCGGTCATCAGCAGCGCCTGACAGAGCGACAAAAGCCACACGTTGCGGTTCATTACTTATCCTTTTCATTTGAATGTGGTTACTACAACAGAATGCTCTAATCTATTCAACGCCAAGAAAAAAAGGGCTATTCGCCCTTTCCTTTATTCCATCGCCGCCATAAGCGCCTTGGGTGTTTTCCAGCTATATACCCGCTCAGGGACATCAACGCCTCCCGGCGCGTGCCACATCTTTTCCGTCAGCAGTTCACCACCAATGTGATCGTAAAAATCGATGGCTTGTTGGTTTTTCTCCAGCACTTCAAGGTAAACACCGTTGTCCGGGAAATAACGCTCAATCCAAGTTGCCATCTCTTTTACCAGCAAACGGCCTAAACCACGCCCCTGGTGTTTAGGGTCAATATGCAGGGATTCGATAATTGTGCCTTTTTCAAAATCATGATTGCCGAACGCACAAATAAAACCACACAGCACGCCACCCTCTTCAATGAGCAGAATATGTTGATTAAAAGGTGGGTTGGTCAAACGCGTTTGCCAGATCAACAAACGGTCTTGCAGTGCCTCGTTGGCGAGATAATCCTTGTCCAAAATGTCAGCGTAATTGATCTGCCAGCTTAGTGCGTGCAGATGGGCAATTCGCTCAAAATCGCTATATTCAGCTACCTTAATTTCCATTTAATAGTCCTTATAACTTCCTGTAAGGATTTTTAACCACTCTTCATACTATGCATTTAGAGTTAAAAAGCAAAACATCCTGATCACAATTCAGTTAAACATATTTGACTTACACATGTTCGCTGATATTCTGGCGCACAGTTGTAAGCTTAAAGGATCTTTAAATGGCAAATAAACCGCCTTTGATTTGGTTGAATATTACGATTTTCGCCGTCAGCTTTGTTCTGGCCGCTGTTGTCGCGCCTTGGTATGGCTGGCAATTTGGTTATGGATGGGAACACCTGATTTGGCTGATTGTCTGCTTCTCGTTCTGCAACTTGTCGATCACGACGGGTTATCACCGCCTGTGGTCACACAAAGCTTTTGAGGCTCACTGGTTGGTTCGCCTATTGTGCGCGCTTGGCGGCGCATTTGCGGTACAAAACAGCGCACTGCATTGGGCATCCGATCACCGTGTTCACCATAAGTTTGTCGATCAGAACGACAAAGATCCTTACTCTGCCAAACGCGGATTTTGGTTTTCGCATATGGGATGGATGCTGAGAAACTACAACTCGGTGACCTACGACGACTACAGCAACTGTCGCGATCTACATAAAGACAAGATTGTCATGTGGCAACATCGCTTCTACGTACCACTTGCGCTGATCATGAACTTTGGTGTGCCTATCGCTCTGGGCTGGTACTACAGCGATATCTGGGGAATGTTGCTGATCGTCGGTGCCGTCCGTCTGGTACTCAATCACCACACCACCTTCTTTATTAACTCGCTGGCGCACATCTGGGGTAAACAGCCTTACACCAACAAGAACACTGCGCGCGATAACGGTATTCTGGCCTTTTTCACCTTCGGTGAAGGCTACCACAATTACCATCACATCTTTGAAAATGACTATCGCAACGGCATTTACTGGTGGCAATACGATCCAACCAAGTGGTTGATAAAAAGCTGTGCCTGGCTTGGTCTGGCGAAGAAACTACGCACCGCTCCGGCCATCAAGATAGAGAAAGCGCGGGCGGAGATGAGCCTGAAATACGCCGCTGAACGTGTCGCTCATCTGCCAAACCATCTGGTGATACTGGCGAACGTTCAAGCCGAATTTGACGCTTTCATTCACGAATTGCACAACTACTACGATGTGAAAAAGCAACTGCTGGAAAGCAAGAAAAATTCGGCACTTAAGCGTTACGAACATTCAGTGCTTAAAGCTCGTTATCAGTCTGTGAAATCTGAGTTTCTTGAAAAAAGGCAGCGTTGGCAGCAAACGATTGCTCAATACGCTTAAATATCTACAATCGTGAAAAAGTGACGTTTAAACGTCACTTTTTTTATACCTCCTCGTTTCACATTAGAAATTTCAATCCATTTAATAACACTGGATAATGCATTTAACACGGCATTTACCTCTAAAATATATTTATTTCAATAGGATTTTACTCCGCAAAACTAATTAATAGTTTTGTTTGTTTTAGATCATGAGAAGCTCAAGTTGACCTCGTGCTACAAGTCAGTTTTCAGTAAATTCAGCTCATACCTTGAAATACTTTTTGACAACTTAAAATATTTAACTGGAGACAACTATGCTCGAGCTCTTAATCGGCTTAGTCGTTACGATTGCAGTGGGTTACTTCATCGTAAAAGGCTATAAACCAGCGGGTGTACTGCTAACAGCAGGGATTGTGCTATTGCTACTGACTGGCGTACTTGGCCATTCGGTGTTGCCTGCAAAAATGACATCCACGGGTAACATGGTGACCGACTCGCTGGAATACGTGAAATACATGCTGCAAAACCGTGGCGGCGGTCTGGGTATGCAAATCATGCTGTTGTGTGGTTTTGCGTCTTATATGACTCACATCGGTGCCAACAATGTGGTGGTAAAACAGTTTTCTAAGCCGTTGTCAGTCATCAACTCGCCATACATTTTGTTGGTTGCGGCTTATATCGTTGCCTGTTTGATGTCACTGGCGGTGAGCTCAGCTACCGGCCTTGGCGTTCTGTTAATGGCAACCCTGTTCCCGATGATGACAGCAATGGGTATCTCTCGTCCTGCTGCAGTAGCTGTGTGTGCGTCGCCAGCAGCGATCATTCTGTCGCCAACGTCTGGTGACGTCGTGATTGCAGCCGAAAAATCCGGCCTGCCGCTGCACGTTTTTGCCGTTGAAACAGTTCTGCCTGTCTCTATCTGTGCGATCATCGTGATGGCTGTCGCCGCGTTTTTCTGGAACAAATATCTGGATAAGAAAGACAACACACCAATGGAACGCGTTGATGTATCGGCGATTGAAGTAAAAGCCCCTGCCTACTACGCAGCACTGCCTTTCCTGCCTATCATCGGTGTCTTCCTGTTCAACGGTGAAACGATTAAAGGTCTGTATCTGGATATCTACACCATTGTCGTTCTGTCCATCTTTATTGGTGCACTAGTAGATTTCGTCACCAAACGATTCAAAGGGAAAGAAACGCTGGAAGACTTAGAATCTTGCTACGAAGGTATGGCTGAGGCATTCAAAGGCGTGGTGATGCTGTTAGTAGCCGCGGGTGTATTCGCTCAGGGCCTGATGTCGATTGGCGCTATCGATAACCTGCTGCATCTGGCAGAGACTGCTGGCGCAGGTGGTATGGCACTGATGCTGATCCTGACTGGCCTGACGGTTGCCGCAGCGATTGCAACGGGTTCTGGTAACGCGCCTTTCTACGCGTTTGTTGAACTGGCACCGTCTCTGGCAGCGAAAATGGGCATCAACCCAGCGTTCCTTATCATTCCAATGCTGCAGGCATCTAACCTGGGCCGTACCATTTCTCCGGTTTCGGGCGTAGTCGTTGCCACGGCTGGTATGGGCCACATCAGTCCGTTCGAAGTCGTAAAACGTACTTCTGTACCCGTACTGGCAGGCCTGGTTACTGTTATTATTGGTACCATGGTTCTGGTTCCGATGTACAACTGATAATCTGTTTATAAAAAAGGGCGCTGATTTCAGCGCCCTTTTTGTTTATTTCTGAATCGGATTACTTGAGCTCGCCATAGCGCTCAAGAAACAGCACAGTTGCGGCTGTGCGCGAAGGCACTCTTAATTTTTTCAGTAAGCTCTTCATGTGTACTTTCACGGTTGATTCCGAGATAAACAGGCGGTCAGCGATTTGTTTGTTGCGATACCCTTTCGCCACCTCCCCCAGAATCTGCGCTTCACGCTCTGTGAGCAGGTCAAACACATCGGTTTGATCCTGACGATCGCGCAGATAAGCCGCCACGACATCGCTGTAAGCTTTATTACCGTGAACGGCATCTTTGAGCAATTCAACCAGTTGATCCGGCTCCGTATCTTTCAGCAGGTAACCGTCGGCCCCCGCACGCACAATCGCCTCAATGTCCGCCGCACTGTCTGATACAGTCAGAATCACAATCGTTGCGCTGGAGCCGTCGGTCCGCAGCGCTTTCAGCGTGTCCAAACCGGACATACCTTTCATATTGAGGTCGAGCAGAATCATGTCCGGCTCCACTTCATGGGCTAACGCAATGGCTTCAGTACCATTACTGGCCTCTGCAACCACTTCGAATTCATCTTCCAGGCTTAAAAGCTGATTGATTCCTCTGCGCATCAAAGGATGATCATCCACCAGCATTACTCTACATTTCGTCAACATGTGTATCCTTTGATCTTGTATATTTGAGTGTGACTTTGCAGCCGGTATCCGGTGAGGTTTCTATGCTCAAATCACCGTTCAATCTAGCTGCCCTTTCTTGCATGATGCTCATCCCGTAGTGATTCAACTTGGCATTGTTCTGTTCAAAGCCGACGCCATCGTCTTCAATACTCACTACGACGTCACCATCGCTTTCGTTACATTCGATGTTGATTCGAGTCGCGTCTGCATGCTTGATTGCATTGATGGTCGCTTCACGAATCAGTTGTATCAAGTGCACCTGCTGATGGGCATCCAGCTCCATCGATGACAAGTTATTATTCAGCGCAATCGTTGCGCTGGTTTGTTCTCCGAGCTGGTTCAGCATCTCTACCAAGGCCTGGCCAAAATTGCCCTCTTTGATGGTCAGTCGGAACGTGGTCAACAGTTCACGTAACTGTGTATAAGCGCCGGACAACCCTTGATCGATATCGACAATAATCTCATCGGTTTTCTCTGAATATTGATTGTGTTCAAGCTTTGACATCACGCGTTTCAGCAATGACACCTGAATTTTCAGGTAAGAGAGCGATTGCGCCAATGAATCATGCAATTCTCGTGCGATGGTCGCACGCTCTTCCATCAGTAAAAGCTGTTCGGCTTTCTTCTGAGCTCGGTTGTAGTACACCGCCCGCGATAGAATCTGGACAAAGTTATCAATGAGCGCTTTATCCGGACAAGGTAAACCCGCTTCCCAGTGTAAATATCCAAGCTGGATACCATCCAACATTAGTGCCTGATGGTTCGGATTTTCACCACACATATTGCCTTGAGAAAGCAGCAAACCTTTGCCTGCCTCTTCTTCGATCTCCAGTTGCACCGCAGTGATGCCCTCAATACTGACAATATGTTTCAAAATAGCCTGAAAATTGTCCTGACTGATGCGTGAAGCCGTCAGCTCCTGAGAGGAGTTATACAGCACCTGCAGCGACTGATTGGCGTGTTGCAGCTTACGTGTTTTTTCGTTAACCGCTTGCTCCAGGCCGCGATATAGCTTGCCCAGTTCTCCGGCCATAACGTTAAACGTGCGGGTCAGAATGCCCATTTCGTTCTGACTGTTGGTACTGAGTTCAATATCAAATTCGCGATTCTGAATCTGCTCACTCGCCACCACCAATGCTCGCAGAGGGCGCACAACCTCTTTGCGAATGTAGTGAATAACAAACAGTGAAATGAACAAAACAGCCCCCAACCCAAGCCCACCGACCCAGGCAAGATTGATGAGCTTTTGTTCCGAAAAGCGTTGTAACTTGAAGACAAAACTGTCGATCTGGCTGACAAACCCCGCGACCAGCGTGAGATAGTCGCGGTTATCTTCACTACGAAGAACCTGTTTCAGTTCGTGCCAGCGGGCGATTAACGTGTAGTAATCATGAGTAATGTCTGACGGTACATTCCATTTCTGGAGCGCTTTCATCGATGGCGAATACAACGAGTGTTCAAATGCCGCGATATGTTCAACATAGTTAACTGAGTTACTCTGAATATCGTGCGCTAATCGGTAGCTTTGCATCCGCATCGAACCTGCGACGTTAACGGCTTCAGCATCGTTCAGAGAAGATGCCAGAGTGATAATGGCAAAACCCGTGGTGGCTATCGAAAGCAATAGAATCAACAGCATCGATTTCGCAATCGTGCTGGTCACCGACTTCTCAACTTTTATCCCCAATTCACCTTCCCCAACGGCGCTTTTTAAACGCACTTTCGCATGCTCTAGTCTGGCTTTTTCATAATGGTATCAATATGTGATCATACTCGCCCGAATTTATTGATCCAAAACAATATTCCATTCTAATTAACCCCTTAGGGGTATTTATACAAATATGGCAAAAACTACAATTTGTGTATGGATAAATGACAGTTTATTAATAGAAATTGTGAACTACGCTTTATTAATAATCTTTCAGCATGCTGGGTGAATTCAGTGGTAGATCTTTCCAAGCGGCGTTTATTTGCACGTCGTTCCGTCGACACATCAAAGGTACGTTTACCTTGGATTGCCAATCCAGAATCCTTTATTGACGACTGTACGCGTTGTGGCCGCTGCCGCGATGCCTGTGAAATGAAAATTATCGTCAACGGCGATGGGGGTTATCCCACTGTCGATTTTCAAATTGATGAATGCACCTTCTGCTACCAATGCGCAGAAGTTTGCCCAGAACCGATTTTTTTACCGCAAACCAATACCGCATGGCTGGCCAAAGCCGCCATCAACGACCAATGCCTGGCTAAGCAAAACGTCGAGTGTCGAAGCTGCGGAGAAACCTGCGACCCAATGGCAATTCAGTTCCAACTGCAAGCCGGAAAAGTTGCACAGCCAATTATCCACCTTGATGAATGTACTGGTTGCGGCGCGTGTGTATCGCTCTGCCCCACTTCAGCCATCAGTGTGAGCAATATTGAATAAGAACGAGAGATAACTATGTCACTCAATGAAGTGCACATTTCAAGTTTGGTGGTTCACGCTCTTCCGGAACATCTGGAAACCGTAAAGGCGCAAATCGAGCAGTTCGAGAACGCGGAAATTTACGGCGACAGCCCGGAAGGCAAAATCGTTGTGGTGCTTGAAACTCAGAACCAGGGGTTTGTCACCGACACCATCGATGCCATCAACAACTTGCCAAACGTCCTGAGTGCGGTTCTGGTGTATCACCAAATTGAAACCAACCTGGACGAGCTAGATTCAGACACTGGAAATCAACATTCCCAACTCGAGGGTGAAGTATGAAAATGACAAGACGTGCGTTTGTGAAAGCAAACGCGGCAGCATCAGCAGCGGCGGTAGCAGGTATCACTCTGCCAGCGTCTGCAACCAACCTGATTGCCAGCTCAGATCAAACCAAAATTACCTGGGACAAAGCTCCTTGTCGTTTCTGTGGTACCGGATGTTCCGTTCTAGTTGGTACGCAGGATGGCCGCGTCGTGGCAACTCAAGGTGACCCTGAAGCGCCGGTAAACAAAGGTCTGAACTGTATCAAAGGCTACTTCCTCTCGAAAATCATGTACGGTCAGGATCGTCTGACACAGCCTTTACTGCGTATGAAAGATGGTCAATACAGCAAAGATGGCGACTTCACTCCAGTTTCATGGGATATGGCCTTTGATGTGATGGCGGAAAAATGGAAAGCCTCACTGAAGAAAAAAGGCCCAACCAGCGTTGGTATGTTCGGTTCTGGCCAGTGGACAGTCATGGAAGGTTACGCAGCGGCGAAAATGATGAAGGCGGGTTTCCGCTCAAACAACATCGACCCGAATGCGCGTCACTGCATGGCTTCTGCGGTTGTCGGCTTTATGCGTACTTTTGGTATCGACGAACCAATGGGCTGTTACGACGACTTTGAAAACGCCGACGCATTCGTGCTTTGGGGTTCGAACATGGCTGAAATGCACCCGGTTCTGTGGACTCGCATCACCGACCGCCGCCTAAGCCATCCTCATGTTAAAGTGAACGTGCTGTCGACTTATTACCACCGTTCATTTGAACTGGCAGACCACGGTTACATTTTCCATCCTCAATCTGACCTGGCGATCGCTAACTTCATTGCCAACTACATCATTCAGAACGATGCGGTGAACTGGGACTTCGTGAACAAGTACACCCACTTCAAGCAAGCCGTGACCGATATCGGTTACGGTCTGCGTGATGACCACCCGCTGCAAAAGCAGGCAAAGAATGCCAACTCCGGCGAAATGACCAACATCTCGTTTGAAGAGTACAAAAAATCTGTCGCGGAATATACGGCTGAAAAAGCGTCTGAAATGTCCGGCGTGAGCATTGAGAAACTGATCACGCTGGCGAAACAGTATGCCGATCCAAACACCAAAGTGATGTCCCTTTGGACCATGGGTATGAACCAACACACTCGTGGCGTGTGGATGCAAAGCCTGGTCTACAACCTACACCTGCTGACGGGTAAGATCGCGACTCCGGGCAACAGCCCATTCTCGCTGACAGGCCAGCCATCTGCGTGTGGTACTGCGCGTGAAGTCGGTACATTTGCACACCGTTTGCCTGCGGACATGGTGGTTGCCAACCCGAAACACCGCCAGATTGCAGAAAAAATCTGGAAACTGCCAGAAGGCACCATTCCACCAAAACCGGGCTTCCACGCGGTTCTGCAAGACCGTATGTTGAAAGACAGCGTATTGAACTGTTACTGGGTGCAATGTAACAACAACATGCAAGCAGGCCCGAACATCAACGAAGAGCGTCTACCGGGTTACCGTAATCCAGAGAACTTTATTGTGGTTTCCGATCCATACCCAACCGTGACTGCGCAAGCCGCCGACCTGATTCTGCCAACCGCTATGTGGGTAGAGAAAGAAGGTGCTTACGGTAACGCTGAACGTCGTACTCAGGCTTGGTACCAACAGGTGAAAACCGTGGGTGATGCGAAATCGGATTTATGGCAGGTCATGGAATTCTCCAAACGCTTCAAAATGGAAGACGTTTGGCCGGAAGAGCTACTGGCGAAAGCGCCTGAGTACCGCGGCAAAACCATGTACGACATGCTGTTCCGCAACGGTCAGGTTGACCAGTTCCCTATCGCGGAAGCTCGTGAACTGAACGACGATGCGCACCACTTCGGTTACTACGTACAGAAAGGTCTGTTCGAAGAGTACGCAAGCTTTGGCCGCGGCCATGGTCACGACTTAGCCCCATACGATGTGTACCATAAAGTGCGTGGCCTGCGCTGGCCAGTGGTTGATGGTAAAGAGACCCAGTGGCGCTTCAAAGAAGGCTCTGACCCTTATGCGAAAAAAGGCAGTGGCTGGGATTTTTACGGTAAACCTGATGGCAAAGCATGGATCATCTCTGCGCCATACGAAGCGCCACCAGAAGTGCCGAATGAAGAGTACGACCTGTGGCTCTGTACCGGCCGTGTGCTGGAACACTGGCACACTGGCACCATGACCCGTCGTGTTCCTGAGCTGTACAAAGCGTTCCCGGATGCGGTTTGCTTCATGCATCACGATGACGCTCAGGCTCGCGGCCTGCGCCGTGGCGATGAAGTGGTCATTGCCAATAAACGTGGCGAAGTGCGTGCCCGAGTGGAAACTCGTGGCCGTAACAAGCCGCCAAAAGGTCTGGTGTTTGTGCCGTTCTTTGACGCGCGCATTCTGATTAACAAACTGATTCTTGATGCGACCGACCCACTGTCGAAACAAACCGACTTTAAGAAATGTCCGGTCAAGATCACCAAAGTGGCGTAAGCCGTTAACAGAATGTTCGGGGCAGCGGTTTGCTGCTGCCCCAGTCAGGAATTGAGCCATTAGGCGGAGAATGTACGATGAAAAAATTACTTATTGCACTGTTGTCTGTAAGTGCACTCATCACCGGGGTTGCACAAGCTGAACTCGATAACCCGGGCGGTGTCGGTGGCGTGGAATCGCTGCGCGGCGCAACGCTGATTGAGTCAACTCGCCCAGCGGATGAAATGAAAAAGTACCCTCGCGAGCAAGCATTGGATAGCGATTACGTGTATCAGCCACCGCTGATCCCACACAATATTCGCAACTACGAAGTTTCTCTGAACGCCAACAAGTGTCTGTCTTGCCACAGTTGGAAAAACGCGAAAGAAATGGGCGCGACCAAAATCAGCGTGACCCACTTCATCAACCGTGAAGACGCTGTACTGGCCGATGTGTCGCCACGCCGCTACTTCTGTCTGCAATGTCACGTTCCTCAGGCAGAGGCAAAACCTCTGGTTAAGAACGAGTTTGAACGCGTTGATTCGCTTCGCTAATCAGGCACCGCATTAAATTAAGAGGCGATTTATGAAACTACTAAAAGCGTTTTGGAAGAGACTGACAAGCCCGAGCAAAGCCGCCGTTGGTGTGGTGTTGTTCATGGGTTTTGCTGGTGGTCTTCTGTTCTGGGGCGCATTCAACACCGGCATGGAAGCCACGAACTCAGAAGAATTCTGTTCTGGCTGTCACGCGCCTATCGTCGCTGAAATTCAGGAAACCATCCACTACTCAAACCGCTCAGGCGTACGTGCTATCTGTTCTGATTGTCACGTACCGCATGAATGGACAGACAAAATCGTGCGTAAAGTTCAGGCTTCGAAAGAGTTGTTTGCCCACTTCATGGGGAACATAGACACGCCAGAAAAATTCCAGGCTCGCCGGTCTCATCTGGCGGAACGGGAATGGGCGCGGTTGAAGAAGAACGACTCGCTGGAATGTCGTAACTGTCACCAGTTTGAATACATGGATTTCTCTGAACAGAGTGAACGTAGCCGCAATCAACACTCAACAGCACTGGCATCTGGCGAGAAAACCTGTGTAGACTGCCACAAAGGTATCGCACACAACTTGCCGGACATGCACGGCGTTGAAGGCTGGGAATAAGGAGCGCACACGATGAGTACACTTGAATCGGTTATCTGGCACATTCTGGGTTACAGCGCGATGCCAGTCATTATCCTGAGTGGATTTCTTGCTGTCGCAGTATTCTGTATCTGGCTACTGTCGCTGACCAAAGACAAACGGTTGTAATGAACTGAAACCATAAAAAAAACCGGTGACGTTTCACCGGTTTTTTTGTTTCTTATTAATCGCCAATCCAGAGTTTATAAAAATCACTGTAACCAGTGCTATTAACCTGTATGCCCTGCACTTGCTGGGTACACGTCACTTCCTCTCGTCCGACAAACAGTGGCAAACAGCGCCGTTGTTCATAAAGCTGTTGTTCCAGTTGCTGTAATCGGCAATAGGGCTCGGGATCACTCACAGCCTGCGCGAGAGCTTGCTTGTGCTGCGCCATTTCCGCTTCAGTAAACGTAAAGCGCAGCCCCGTCGACACCAATAACCACTCGTATAATCCGTAGTGCTTCGGTTGCTCCACTACTTCTTCAATCAACATCATATCCGCCAGATGAGCAACGCTGTGCGGTTCGCTTATCGCTTGTAGCTCAATCACTTCCAGTTCCAATCCGGTGCGACGAATAGCATCGTGTAGCCAATCCGCCACCGTTTGAAGGTACGGTATCGTCCAGATCGGTTCTGCCAAAACGATGTTGCCTTTCAGGGTTGGCGCTACGCAGGCTACTGCATTGTGGTGGTCCACTGCACCACGGCTATCACAGGCCAAATTTTCGACACAATTGTCGGCATCAAACTGATACTTTTCTCGAGCCAGATAGGTATACAGCTGCGTCAGTGTATCTGCATCCACGCCGCATTTGCTTCGAGGATTAAAAGTCAGGTAGGACAACGCGCTGATGACCGAGCTTTCGGTGGCCCCATTTTTCTGGTTAAAACTCATCGCACGAACCACCTGTTCATCGCTGTGCGACAGTGTGATTTGCTCAATCAGTGCTTTGCTTGAGTAGTAATGTTGATGGCGAATGAGTGTCAGTTTTTCATCGTCCCAGCTTCCGACACTAAACGGTCCTGTCCCCACGCATTTACGTGGATCCACACCATTACGTTGCGGTCGACATAAAATCGCGCTGTTGGACATCGCAAGAGTATAAGGAAAGAAGGCATTCGGCGCGTTCAACTCAATGACGATTCTGTGGTCAGATTCCGCATTCACCGCCACCATGCATTCGAACAGATGCTGCACAGGTCCAGACGTATTCTTTAGCCGCTGCAGGCTCCATACGACATCTTCAGCCACCAGTTTTTGACCATTATGAGCAACAACATCCGGTCGCAACCATAGAATTAACCGGCACTCCTCCTGTTTCCAAAAGTGCACTAATGCGGGAATCAGGTTGCCCATCACATCTTGCTTCAAGAGTGTGTCATAGACACTTTTAATCACCTGAAGCTCAGCCAGACGCAACGTCTTCAACGGATCCAAGGTATCGACTGCAGGATATCGGGTGATGAGCAAATGATTGTTTGATTCGTTCCACTGATTCTGCTTCAAGGTCGCCGAGGCGAGCGCCAGCACCGTGTCGTCACCATAGAGTTCCAACAACCGCGTGATCAACGTAAAGCGGCCTTTGCTCAGCTCCTGAATGATCACTTCAAGCAACGCACCAGAAAAAGACACCAACACCACTAATTGACTGGCTTTGCTGCGACCCACTGCTGGTTTCCACGTTACCCAACCGATATCCGCCAGATGCTTGAGGATCAACGAGGTATTTCTGCGTGAGGTGGCAAGCACCTCCTCCAGCTTATCAATACTGACGGAATGAACAGCACCGGTCGGATAATGTTGTAGCAGTTGATTCAGTCTTCTTAGGTACGTGTCATTCATCGTCGTCGTTTGAGTTTTCATTTAGCTTAGGGCAGAAACAACCAATGCCCTTAACGGGCATTGGTTTAACAATTAATGGAAATGATAGCTGACCCCGAGGGAGAAAACATTGATATCCGTTTCAACCGTTGCACTCGCGTAACCCACGTTGACGACATCCAGTTCCGGCCTCAAATAATCCCATGACGCGCGAATGTGCCAGTTGTCCGTCGCAGCTACTTCAACACCCAATCCCAAAATCCCCGTTACGTCTGAATCTGAAAATGTACTGTAACCTGAATACCCGGCAACGGAGTTGCTGACTTTGATTTCGGCATTGAAGTAGGCCAAACCAGCTTTGGCAAAAAGGCTCACTTGGTCAGTCACAGGAAGGGAGAATTTTGGCTGAAGCGCAATGTAGCTCATATCGCCAACCGTCACCACAGAGCCATCGAGCGCATCAATCCCGGTAATGGTGCCTTCCAGCGCGATATAGCGGTTGAACTGATAGCCACCAAAAATTGAGGCCGTCGTAGATTTATCATCTTCCAGAGACAGGTCTTGAGTCGTTGAGTACCCCATCACCTTGCCACTTACGCTGGCGTCATCAAAACGAGCCTGACCCAACGCACCACCCACATACCACTCGGCTTGAGCAGAGAGAGAAAAGAGACTTGCCGCAGTGGCAAGCAGAAGTAAATTTTTAGACATAAATGGATTCTCAGGTGAATAAACAACACGGTTATCTTGCTCAAACCCTGAGTCCCAGTGCGTTCCCTGCCACGACGATAACCACGCGGATCATGCACTAACGAATTACCTTAAAACAGGAAACAATTAGGGAGATTATTGCTTGATTTACTCGAATGAAAAAAGCGCCATGAGGGGGATTCAATGGCGCTGATAAAGGTCAACTATTCCGAATCGGGGATCGGCAGAACCTGTTTCACGTATTGCCCCGGTGCAACATCAATCACCGGATATTCATCGTTACCAATGGCGTACGGCGCCACCTGCTCTTTGGCGCTGAACGCGGTAAGCCACTCGTTCCAATGCTTCCACCAAGAACCGTCTGTGCGCTGCGCACTTTCCAGCCACTCTTCGGCAGAATCTTCCAACGTATCATTGGTCCAGAAGCCATATTTGTTTTTGTCCGGATGATTGACGATACCCGCAATGTGGCCCGATTCACCCAACACAAACACTTTATTGCCACCGGTCTTCAGAGCACCGCGATAAGTCCCTTGCCACAAAGCAATGTGGTCTTCTTTGGTCGAGATGAAGTAGCTCGGGATTTTGATCTTATCCAGATCAATCCACACACCACCGACTTTCACGCCTTTGTCCTGAACGAGTTTGTTGTCCAGATACAGTTCGCGCAGCAAGAAGTTGTGCGTCGCAGCAGCAACGTTGGTGCTGTCGCTGTTCCAGTACAGCAGATCGAAGTCGACCGGGCTGCTGCCTTTCAGGTAGTTATCAACGTAATAGTTCCAGTAGAGGCTATTTTCACGCAGTAAACTGAATGTCACGCTCAACGAGCGACCATCCATATAGCCTTTGGCGTTATTCTGCATTTCAATCGCGCTGATAATGGTGTCATTGATATAGGCACCCACTTCACCTGGCTGTGAAAAGTCCAGTAGCGTCGTAAAGAAACTGGCTGACTTGATGCGTTTTTTCATGCGCTTCGCAGCATAGTAAGCAATCGTCGTTGCCAGAACGGTGCCGCCAATGCAGTAGCCTGCCGCATTGATCTGTTCCTGGCCCGTAATCGACTCTATCGCCGTTACCGCTTTAACAACGCCCTCCAGCACATAGTCTTCGAAGTTGACTGCAGCCTGAGCTTTGCCCGGGTTACGCCAGGACATCATAAATACCGTATGTCCCTGCTCAACCAGCCAACGTACCAGTGAGTTCTTTTCACGCAAGTCGAGAATGTAGTATTTGTTGATGAACGGCGGAACAATCAACAGCGGTGTAGAGTGAACGGTTTCCGTCAGTGGTTTGTACTGAATCAGTTCAAACAGATCATTTTTAAACACCACTTCGCCTGCCGTATTCGCCACGTCTTCACCCAGGCGGAACGCGTTGTTGTTGGTCATGCGAATTTTCAGGATTTCCGCGCTCGACTCCACATCTTCTTTCAGCAGTTCCAGTCCCTTAAGCAGATTCTCACCGTTTTGTTCAACAGTCAGTTTCAGCAGCTCTGGGTTAGTTGCAATGAAGTTGCTTGGTGATAGCGCATTAATAGCCTGGCGCGAAAAGAACAGAATGCGTTCTTTGGCTTTCTCATCCAAACCCTCAATCGAGTTAATGGTGTCCAGATAGGTTTTGCTGTAAAGCAGGTAGGATTGTTTGATAAAGCTGAAAAACGGGTCGGATTGCCATGACTCACCAGCGAAACGTTTATCACCGTGTTCGCTTTCGACCACCGACTCTTTTTTGCCTTCCAGCACCACCGTTTGCCAGATTTTCAGTTGTTGTTCCCACCACTCGGTTTGCAACTGCAAAAGAGCTGCGGGCTGATTAGCCGCCTTTTCAAGGAACTGGACTGAGTCGTCCCAGTTCACTTCTTGTAGCGCCTTATTCAGGGGGGTATTGACCGCTGCCTTGTTGACTTCGAAGTCTTGCCACCACTGGTGGTTGGCTTCTTGCAGCTTCACAAGATAGTCGGTAAAGACATGTTGAAACATAGACTTACTCCTTAAACAGAAAAAGCGCCGCCCTGAGGCGGCGCAGAATTGCAGTGTTAAGCAGGAGTCACTGACTTAAGGTTTTCTGAAGCAAGTTTGTCGATGTCTTCTTTGAACTCTTTAGCAATAGATTGCAGCTTGTTGCTGTCATCCATCATTTGCTGAGACAGTTTAGTCAGCACGCCCATTTGCTGAGAGCTGAATGCGGTAAGCGTAGCTGTGTCTTTCACTTCGCTGGCAGCTTTCATTTGCGCCAGGCCCATTTCACTGTAAGTACGGATTGAGCTCAGTTGCAGCTCAGTAAGTACTTCAACATTTTTCGCAACCAGTTTGTTGAATTTCACATATGGTTCGAGTGTTTTTTCAGTTTGGTCAGTGAAAGTTTTGAAAAAATCCGTGTACATGACGTATCTCCTAGTGATTGAAATAAATATCTGAACCGTTATTACAACGCTTTGATGACCACTGCGGTACCCATACCACCACCTACGCAAAGTGATGCGACACCGTAATTCTCACCACGACGTTTTAATTCGTGAACCAGAGTAACCAGAATGCGGTTACCCGAAGCGCCTAGCGGATGTCCCAAAGCGATGGCACCGCCATTGACATTCGACTTGGCTAAAATGGATTCGGTTGAAACATGATGTTCCGCTGACAGGCCGTGGATGACACCCAGCGCCTGCGCTGCAAACGCTTCATTCAGTTCGAACAGGTCGATTTGTTCGATAGAAAGCTCTGCTTTTTCCAGCGCTTGGGTCACTGCACTTACCGGCCCTAAACCCATAACGCGTGGGTCAATACCGGTTTGGGCGTAACCCAGAATTTCTGCCAGAGGCTCCAGGCCGTATTCGTCAACCGCAGATTGTGATGCAACGATGATGACACTGGCACCATCATTGATACCGGATGCGTTACCCGCCGTGACCGAGCCTTCTTTGTCGAACGCTGGGCGCAGGCCTTGCAAACCCGCCAGAGTCGCCTCGGCTTTCGGATATTCATCGATGGCAAATGTCACAGTCTCACGGCGTTGCTGCACTGAAATTGGTACGATTTCATCATTAAACTTGCCCGCTTCAATCGCCGCCACCGCTTTTAACTGGCTATCCAGAGCAAAGGCGTCCTGCGCTTCGCGAGAAATCTCAAACTGCTTGGCAATATTCTCTGCCGTGACACCCATGTGGTATTGGTTGAACACGTCAGTCAAACCATCATTGATGAGCAGATCTTTCATCTCGAATCCGCCCATTTTGTTGCCATCTCGCAGTGTGCTTGGTGTAGCGAACGGAATTTGAGACATCACCTCAACACCGGCAGCAATAGCAACGGAGACGTCACCCGCACGAATATGTGCCACGGCATCCATCACCGTTTTCATGCCGCTACCACACACCATATTGACGCCATAGGCTGGCACTTCTTCCGGAATGCCCGCATAGATGGCAGCCTGACGGCCAACACCCATACCCTGACCCGCGCTGATCACGTTACCCATGATCACTTCATCAATTTGATTGACATCGACATTACCAGCCTGCAGCGCACCCTTAATCACATCAGCGGCGAGCTTACCCGCTGATACATTTTTTAGTGATCCGCCAAAGGCGCCGATTGGGCTACGTTTCGCTGCAACAATAAATACTTTTTCCATCTCATCGCTCCCTTAACGCATGTACAAGCCGCCGTTGACCGACAGCGTTTCACCAGTGATATAAGCACCCGCTTCGCTTGCAAGAAAACTCACTGCTGAAGCAATTTCTTCTGGTTTAGCCAGGCGTTGCATTGGGATCGTTTGAACAATGGATTCCAACACTTCTGGACGCATTTGCTCTACCATCGGTGTGGCTGTGTAACCTGGGGCAATAACATTGACCGTTACACCACTGCGCGCACCTTCTGCGGCCAGCGCTTTGGAAAAACCGATCATGCCGGCTTTTGCCGCAGAATAGTTGGTTTGACCGAACTGGCCTTTCAGACCGTTCACGGATGAGATGTTGATGACACGGCCATTCCCCTTCTCACACATGGCGGCGAAGAGAGGCTGAGTGACGTTAAACAAGCTGTTTAGGTTGGTATCGATGACTTCCTTCCATGAAGCCGCCGTCATTTTTTTAAATACGCCGTCACGGGTGATTCCGGCATTGTTGACCACAACGTCGATAGTGCCTTCTTCTTCAAGCAGTACACTCAAACGTTCTGCACACTCCTGAGTGTCCGTCACATCGAGTTCGAATAGGCGAACCTGCTCTTCAGTGAAGTGTTTCTCGTTGAACCAGTCCAACGCACACTGATAATTTCCTGTGTAATAGGTTGCAATTACACGATAACCGTCTTCCACTAATTTCGAAGAAATAGCCGAACCGATTCCACCTTTTGATCCCGTGATCAAAGCGACTTTTTTCATTGATGACTCCATTCAAAAACAACTTGTAGGTTACAAATCATTGTTAACTTGATGCCAACTACATATATAGCATCAACGGACGTTTATATTTCTTTGCAAAGAATAATTTGTCTGTCGCTACTTATTTAAATTAATGGGTGATTGTGACAATTCAAATTAAAGTTTAGTGTTTTCTAATAAATTTGATTTAGTTCTCAATGCGGGTGAAATGTAGAATAAATGTTAACAAAATACAGGTTGTTGATTTAACGGAGTTTTATTTCTGGATTTTTTGCACTAATTTTTATAACAAACTGATTTAAAAGGTTTTTGTTTTTATATTTGTGTTACACACAATATGGTAAATATACCTATTAATCAGTGAATTATCATCAAGCACCTACTGCTCATTTTGGTTCATTTGCACCAAAACATTACAAATAAATTGCACTTTCATGGTGATTGCAATAAGACTTTCGCACAAGAATGGTGAAGAAATATTCCAAATAAAATTAATTAGCATTTAATTAATGATGATTATCATCCATGAAATGACGCCGATATTTATAATAATTGGAAATTAGATATATAGTTATAAATCGATAAAACAGTCAGAAGTAAATATAACACAGTCAGTTTTGAGGTCTGACCTTATACCAGTCCGCATCTCCAACAAAAAAAGGCCGACATAAGTCGGCCTGATAAAACAATATCTTATGGTGCTAAATCAACTTCAACAGGTAAATAATGTTTTGGTTGAAGCTTTAGCCATTCTGGCAAAACAGTACCAATCGAAATGGATGACCAAGTACCGGAGATAATCCCGATAAACATCGCAGTGGCAAAGCCCTCCAAAGGAGCACCACCCATTAACCATAGCGCGGCAACAGTGATCAATGTGGTCCCTGACGTCACCATGGTACGTGAGAATGTCGCGATAACCGCTTGATCATTAATATCAGGAGTTGGCGTTTTCTGTTTCGCTACCAGCAATTCACGAATGCGGTCCGCAATGATGATCGAGTCATTGAGCGAGTAACCGAGAATCGCCAACACGGCGGCAAATACCGTCAGATTGAACTCCATCTGGGTTAATGCGAAGAAGCCCAAGACCAGTACAACATCGTGCACTAGTGCCAGCAATGCACCACTGGCTAAACGCCATTCAAAACGGAAACAGAGATAACCAAGAATACACAGCATGCACACCAAAAGCGCTAAACCACCTTGGTCAACCAAGTCCTCACCGACCTGTGAACCCACCATGCTGTTGCTGATGATCTCAACGTTGCTCGATACTTTGTGCAACAGTTGATCAACGTTCGGCGTTTCCTGTCCTTCTGCCGCCAGTGGATAGCGAATCACCCAGCGGCCATCTTCTCCAGACTGAGTCACAGAAGTTGAATCACCCAACACTGGCTTCAAAACATCCAGCAGTTGGTGATTCGTTACCGAACTGTTGACCACCGCTTCAGTCACCATACCACCGGTAAAATCGAGGCCCATATTCAGGCCACGAACGGCAAACGCTGCCAATGAAATCACCATCAGCGCGATTGAAACAAAGCTGGTGATATAGCGGATTTTACGAATGCGAGATTTCAGAAATTCAATCATGATTTACACCCTTACATCACGACGGTTGTCGCGTCCCCAAACCAAGTTAATCAATGCACGTGAAGCGAATACGCCGGTAAACATACTGGTCAACAGACCCAGTCCTAAAGTCAACGCAAAACCCTGAATAGGTCCGTTACCAATTGAATAGAGAATCAGTGCAGTGATCATTGTGGTGATGTTGGCATCAAGAATGGTACTGAACGCGCTGCTAAAGCCCAAATCAATGGCCTGCGCGAAACTGCGCCCTTCCGCAAGTTTGTCTTTAATCCTTTCAAAAATCAGTACGTTGGTATCTACCGCCATACCGACCGTCAATACCAGACCAGCAATACCCGGCAGCGTCAGCACCGCACCAGGCAATAGTGCGATCAAACCCAGTAAACAGATCATGTTGGCGATCAGAGCGACGTTTGCAACCCAGCCCAGACGGCGATACCACAGGGCCATAAACGTCAGCGTCATTGCCATACCCAGCGCCAGCGCCGAGAAACCGTTTTCAATGTTTTCTGCACCCAGAGATGCGCCGATAGTGCGCTCTTCCACAATCGTAACAGGGGCAGTCAATGAACCTGCACGCAGCAGCAGAGCCAGTTGCTGCGCTTCCTCAGTAGATCCGGCTCCCGTGATACGGAACTGGCTACCAAGCTGGGACTGAATGGTCGCGACACTGATCACGCGTTCACTGCGTTCCGTTTCGCCACGGGCATTGGTTTTGTATTCGCGATAGACCGTCGCCATTGGTTTGCCGATGTGCTTGCCGGAAAAGTCACTCATGATTTTTCCGCCTGCATGATCAAGCGAAATGTTCACTTCGGAGAAGCCCATTTTATCGATACCCGCACGGGCATTGACAATATGATCGCCAGTCAGTACCGGACGTTTGCTCAACATAACGGTTCTGCCGTTGTTGTCTTTCAGCACCAGATCATCACCCGACACCGCTTCTGAACCGCTTTTCGCTTCGTAGAATGCCAAGCTCGCGGTTGCACCAATCACTTTTTTCGCTTGTGATGGGTCTTGAACACCTGGTAATTCAATGCGGATACTGTGCTCACCCTGACGCTGGACCAGCGCTTCGGTAATGCCTAGTTCTTCAATACGATCGCGCATGATCTTGAGGTTTTGTTGCAGTGTCGCTGACTGGAAATCCAGCTTATTCTGTTTAGTTGGCGTCACGGTCAGGCTGTCGGAGCCGCGTTTAACGTCCCATCCTGAGTAGTTTTGCTTCAGGTAGCTCGAGACCTTATTGAGTGCCTCACCAGATTTTGTATCGACACTGAATCCATCAACGCCTTGCTGTGCAAGGCGCACACCACGCAGATGCTCGCTGCGTAACATGTCTTTCAGCTCGTCTACCATGGTGTCGCGCTGCTCCTGAAATGCTTTGTCGACATCCACGTTAAGCAGGAACTGAACACCACCTCGCAAGTCCAGACCCAGCTTGATTGGGCTAAAACCCAGCTTACCGTACCATTTAGGCGCCACCGACACGTAAGAATAGGTAATACTGTCCCCCTCTTTGATTAACTTATCGAGCGCTTCGCGAGCATGCGTCTGATCGGTTTCATTGCCAAAGACTAAGACGATTTGATTTTTCTGTTGCGTGATTTCCTGCGCATCCACTCCTTGCTGCTTCAGATAGCGATTGACAGATACCACGTTTGCCAGCTGACCACTCGGATCAGAGGATTGAATCTGAATGGATGGCTGCTCGCCATACCAGGTTGGAATTGCGCTTAAGGCCAGTACCACTACCGTTACCACGAGGACCACATATTTCCAGGTCGAATAGTGGTTAAGCACTCGCGACGGTGCTTTTGATTTACTTTTCTTCATAAATATCCCCTCAGCATATGCCGAGTCAAAAAACAAGAAATGTGACAATGTCACCTAACAGTTGGGGAGTATCAGATGAAGTACTGGCTGTTTAATGCCACATACATGGCATTCGTTTCTTTCCAACCGGAAAGACGGTAGGACGGATGAAATTCCTGATAGGCTGCTGGCGTCGAGCGTTGGAGAAAACGCAAAACCAGACTGGTATCAATGATCGGATAAAACGGCGGAACGGTATCGAGAACATCCGGATCGCCATCACTGAAACTGTAGCGCTCACTGATGTTCCAGCGAACAGAATTGAGGATAGCCAGGCCAGAGCCAGCATAGTGAGATTGAGTCGCTGGCGTCGACTGAACAGGCTTGTGTTCGTTTGCTGTGGGTTGTTGATTCAGCGTCTGAACAACAGAAGGTGGTGCCGATAAATTTGTCGTGGCCGATTGCTCTTCCAGACACGCCAAAGCCTGCGCGGGTAATACCAACGCAAACAGCGATAACCAGAAAATACGAATTAAATGCCAGGACATACAGCGCCTACTTCAGTGACTAGAGGCAGTGTATGTCTGAGTGTGACTTCGCTCAAGTAAAATTTTGAACAGCATTCATTGGCCAATCGCTGGATATTGAACTGGATTGACGAACACTAACGATAAAATATCTCGCCAGTCTGCACATTGAGATAGATTTTATTGGCTTGTTTCATACCACCGCAATAGACGAAGTACACATCACGATCCTGATATTTCACCGAACGTACCCATCCGCCCAGTTCTTCAAAGTCGTCCGGAGAACACGTTCCTTCTTTCAACAACTCATCGGTCTTCTGGACAAATACGGTTTCAAATTGAAGTAGATCGTCGGATTTTTCAATGTAACCTAAAAGTGTTTTCTTGCGTTCGTCCGGAGTGATGACCGGCGGTTGCTCCACCAGCCCGGATAACGGTACCCACTCTGCCACTTCCGGCCCGCCTTCCTGATACACGAAATATTGGGTGATTCGGCCCCAGCCGTCTTTCTTCTCGTACAGGTGCACTTTGTCGCCGCGATACATTAAACGTTCAACAAACGCTTCTTCGCTCGGCGCTTCGCGAATGCCGAGTTTTGGAAGGTCGACGTAGTAATCCCAAACTTCAGGCTTTTTCACGACAGCTTTAGTTGTCGCCCCCTCCGACACGTCTTCACTTGCCGCTTCGTCAGTGTGCTCGTTAGCAGCATTTTTTGCGGCCTGCTGCGGCTGATAGTAGAAAAGATAATAGCCAGCCCCCGCACCACCCAGACCTAATAGCAGAATCACGATCATCACTAGTTTTTTCATTGATGTTGTTGCTCCGTTATCTCAGACACGAAAATGAGGCATAGCGCTCACTTATCCTTTCCTATACTAAAGCTAGACTCATTAATGGTCTCAAACGATGACAGGTACACGAGCGAGCTTATTTCTATTAACGGCCATAGTTGGTATGACTTTACCTTCGCAAAGTCACGCTAATCTGTGCAATGAAAAAGATTGGAATAAAGCCCTCACTTCTCAACAGATTTTAGACCATAGGTACAACTTGCTCGCTTCTCAATACAACAGTTGGCTGCCTAATTTCAAACAGGCGATTTTTCTCCATCAGGAGTTTTCCCGCCCCGAGCTCGACTACTTGTGGCGCAACAATAACAACGATTTTCAAACAACGTTAACCATGCAGTTGGAAAGTGCGGAGAAGGCCACACGAGATATCGACAGTTTGCTCGCATTGTTAGACAACACGCCGCCCTATATTCAGAAACAGTGGGATAAATGGTACACCATCGGAGAAGATTGCAAACAGGAAGGATTAATGAGCAACTTTTTCGCCACTGAACTCTATTTAAAAGCCAATAAAGAGCTCAATATCGAAATCATTAATCTGCGCCAATATCTGGTTACCATGCGCCATTATTACGAATTTGAAGTGGTGACGCTGACCGAGGTCATGCAAACTACGGAAGAGAAACCATAGGTCTCTTTTCAGTCCGCGGAAACATGCCCAAAACAAAGCGTCTTCGCACCAATTGGTCCCTCTGCTTTACATTGTAAATTGATCTTCATTTGTCCAATAATGACCCTATTATTCGTGAGAATAATTCGCGCTCGCATATGCATCGGGTAGATATGTCAAAAAGTGACCATTTAAGTTTGAGCTAAGCCACGATCTGGAAAAATTGGAAGCGAAATCTCATTTACAAGCGATATACTGTGCGCCTGATTATTTGATTAAACCGCCATGTCTTCTTCATTTGCTAAATCTTTCAGCCAATTTCTGATCGTGCTGTTTGTCATTGGGTTCGTTCCTTCTCTCTACTTCATCCAAGAGTTCAAAAAGTTGGATGAACGCGCGATCGCCCTCATCGAGCAGAAACATCGGGTCAAGCTGGAATTTAGCAAGCACGAGCTGGTCTCATCGCTAAACGAATCATACAAATCGATATCCACGCTGATCAACAACGGCATTTTTCATCAGGCCGTGCGTCAGCCTTCCCTACTTAACGTCGCCAGCGTTGAAGATTTCTGGTTGCTGGTTGCCCGCGCTCAAGGTTTCTACTCCTGTTTACGTTTCATTGATACTCATGGGCAAGAACAAATACGCGTTGACTATGAAGACGGCCAGGCGCAGATACTGAACGGTTCTTATCTGCAAAACCGCGCGAAACAAGATTACTTTCTTTATGGGCAAAGCCTTAAGACGGGTCAAATTGGCGTATTTGGTATGCAGTCAACTGGCCAGCAGATGACTCCGATAAAACCATCACTGCATTTTGTCGCCCCGATAGAGCTGGATGGACAGCGCCAGGGCTATTTTGTCGCTAATATCAACCTGACCTACATCTATCAACAAATCGCAGGCAGCAGCAACACGGAACCGCTACCGGATATCCTTAACCTGAGTGGCGATGTTTTAATGAGCCAACGCAAGACTGACGCAGAGCAACCCTATACCAATGTCGCACAGCAATACCCAATACTATGGGCAACGCTGATGTCATACGATCAAGGCACCGTTTCAGACCACGGTCAGTGGTACAGTTTCGTGAAGGTTTCGCTTAATACCGCTCTGTCGAACATGCCTACGGTGGTGCTTCTGGATAAAGTCGAAAGCAGCGAGATTCGCCAATTTGTGCGCATCAATAAGAACACCTTAACGGTGCAGATGTTCGCGCTGTTTGCGTTAATCAGCCTGATTGCCTCGATATTCGTGCTTTGGAACAACAACCACCAGAAAAACAGCATTGAGAGTAAACTGGCTCGCGCGGCAATGAACGGTATGTCAGCGGTGATCATTACCGATAAACAAAATCGCATCATCAAAGTCAACAACGAGTTCACACGTCTGAGTGGCTATTCATTCGAAGAGGTAGAAGGCCACCAGCCGTCAATGTTTGCGTCGGGTAAACATGATCCCCAGTTCTATCTGGAAATGTGGAAAGCCCTGCAAGAAGATGGATTCTGGGAAGGTGAAGTGGTGAACAAGCGTAAAGATGGTTCAATGCAAACTGAAATCCTGCGTATCCAGACCATTCTGGACGACGAAGAGGTGATTCAGTTTTATGTTGCCTCCTTTGTTGATATTACCGAGCGAAAGCAGCTTGAAGATCAGCTTCGCGATCAGAGTGAGAAAGACGGCCTGACAAACATCTGGAACCGACGAAAATTTGATCAGGAGTTTCGTTCCGAGTGTGTTCGGGTGAAACGCTACCCTGCCCATGAGCAGTCTTGTCTGGCAATCATTGATATTGACCACTTTAAACGTATCAATGATAAGTTCGGGCACGCAAAAGGGGATAAAACGATTGTTGAAGTTGCCCAATGTTTGCGCAATGAACTGCGTGAATCGGATTTCCTTGCACGAATTGGTGGCGAAGAATTTGCCATCATCCTCCCTCATACGCCGATTGAAGAAGCTGAAGCGGTGCTCAATCGCCTGCGCTTAGCGGTGTTTAATCTGCATCAAGAATCATTATCAATCAGCGGCGGAGTCACTGATATTACAGAGATTCCGGAAGAAGTGTATCAGCGTGCTGACATGGCGCTGTATGAGTCCAAAGAGTGCGGCCGCAACGTCATTTCGATACTGACCAGCACGGAAATGGAACAGTTCGCTTAAGCACTAATTAGGTGCAAATTTTGCGCTATTTTTGCGCCATTTAAGTGCATTAGCGACAACTTAACTAATATACCGCTATATTTGACGGACTTTCCAATTGTGGCGTGAAACTTGTACTACTCTCTAAAGTGGTTATGAATTGCACATAATTAGGGAGTAAAAGATGCAAGATACCTTAGCAGTCGTTTTGGCCGGCGGTATGGGCTCACGACTTTCCCCCCTCACCGATGACCGGGCTAAGCCAGCGGTACCGTTTGGCGGCAAATACCGGATCATCGATTTTACCCTCACTAACTGTCTTCACTCCGGCTTACGCCGAATTCTGGTGCTGACACAATACAAATCGCACTCATTGCAGAAACACCTGCGCGATGGATGGTCCATTTTCAACCCCGAATTGGGCGAGTTCATCACTGTGGTCCCCCCACAAATGCGTAAAGGTGGTAAATGGTACGAAGGAACCGCAGATGCGTTGTTCCATAATATGTGGCTGCTTTCACGCAGCGACGCCAAACACGTTGTTGTTCTTTCTGGTGACCATATCTATCGGATGGATTACGCTGCCATGCTTGAAGAACACATCGAAAAAGGTGCCACACTGACCATCGCCTGTATGGATGTGCCGCGAGAAGAAGCCAAAGCGTTCGGTGTCATGGCGATCGATGATGAACACCGTATTACGTCATTTGTTGAGAAGCCGAGCGATCCCCCATCAATGCCTTCACAACCTGACCGTAGCCTCGCTTCTATGGGTATCTATATTTTCAACATGGATACTCTGCAGCAGGCACTGAACGAAGATTCGGAAAACAGCTGTTCCAGTCATGATTTCGGTAAAGACATCATTCCTAAGCTGATTCCGACACGCAGCGTTTACGCGTATCAATTCGGCAACGATAAAGGTCGTGTAGCCAAAGACTGTTACTGGCGAGATGTTGGCACCATCGATTCTTTCTATGAAGCGAACATGGACCTGCTGGAACCCGTACCACCGATGAACCTGTACCAGAAAAACTGGGCTATTCGCACTTACGAGCCACAGCTTCCCCCTGCACGCACCGTGTCATCCGCGACAGGAAACGAAGGTATTTTCATCAACTCGATCATTTCAAATGGCGTGATTAACTCCGGTGGCTCGGTGCAGCACTCGATTGTTTCTTCCGGCGTACGCATTAACGACGGCGCGACAATCGTCGACAGTATTCTGTTTGATGATGTTGAAGTGGGCGACGGTTGCCAACTGGTGAACTGCATCATCGATAAACACGTGAAAATTCCGCCACACACGCAAATCGGCCTCAATCGCATCGAAGATGCACAGCGTTTTCAGATCTCTGAAAAAGGCATTGTGGTTGTTCCGGAAAGCTATCAGTTCCAGAAACAATAACTGACCTCATCTAAGCCTTAACAGCGTGCGTTAAGGCTTAGTCATTCATGAGCTAGCTCTACGCAGAAATACTGGCAGACACGCCGACACAATATGATCAACGTGCCGTTGATCGGTCCCACAACATCCACCGACAATATTAACGTTAGTCAGCTGCTTACCTAGCAGCCGACTGTAATCCTCGCTCAGCTCTACCGGATCACCATCATCCAGTTCTTCACATTCATTGAGTTCAGAATGACTCAGTTTGGAGGCATTGGCACGAACACCATGAATTCGCCTGACCCAAAGATCGTCGGTGCTGACCGCAGCGATAAAATGCTGCGGATGGGCGCAATTAATCATGTAATAAGCCGGATAGAATTGGGTTTCCAGGTCGACCTGTTGAATCGCCGCTGAGAGTAATTGACCCGATGGGAGACGCCCGTCCGTTTCGACGGTAAATGAAATGACAACCGGTATGTGCATGCGTTTGGCTGCGCGTACTATGCCGATCGCTTCATCAGCGTAGGTCAGTGTCAATGCGGTGACCATATCCGCCGCCGTTTCCGCAAACGTATGGATCTGAAATTCGTGGTAATCCTCGGCTTCCTCGTCAGACATTCGCTCTTCGGCGACATAGCCGTCCCCTCGCGGACCAATGCAGCCACTGATGACCACTGGTGTATGTGATGACTCATATTCCTGACGCACATCCAGCAGCAAACTGACGGCCTTACGATTCTCTTCTTCCAGCTCTGCCAGACTGTACCCCAGAATTCCGCCCCAGTATGGATTGGAACGCCAGGTAGCGGTTTCCAGGATCAAACCAATTTCGTGTTTGCGAGCAAGTTCAGCATAAGATTTGAAGTAGCGCCGCAGCGCCTCTTCTCCCTCTTCAGACTGGAACAACAGGAACGCCGCGAAATACGGAAGTTCACAATTGTCGAGATAGATAAGCGTGGTTTCAAGGCCACCATCCGTCATAAAGAAACTGTGTTGCAGCTGCGGCAACGCTTGTCGATATTTCGCCATACCCCCTCCTTGTAAAACGCTTTACGGGGTGTTTGTGGTGCGACGAACCGAACCACTCGGTTGCTAAGCGGCAACTTCTTGTTGGGATTTTCTGTTCACACTGAGGCTGGCAGTAGACTTACCACCGCCCTTAAATGACAATATAGTCAACATAAGTCATTCTTTCGCAGTTTTCAGATAGAAAAATAAAAAAACCGCCTCGAAAGGCGGTTTTCATGGACTCATCTACCCATTAAGGACAGGTGACCTCTTCCCAGAACCAGTTGGTTTGTGTTGGGCTTTCCCACACACCAGGGCTGTTTTTCGCGATAAAGCATTTACCGCTATAGCTAACTGTTGTGCCATTGCTGACTTGTGTTGATCCCGGAACCCACTCAACTACATCACCCGGTTGAGTCGTACCACCACCCGTATCACCACCGCCAGTGTTACCGCCGTTACCCGCAGACAAATCAGCAACAGGTAGCTCAGGCTGCTCAAACTTGAATGCGTAGTCCACGCCGTTGATCTTCACGCTGTAGTTAGCTGGGCCGGAGATTGGCAGGTAATACACCATATCCAACTCATAGCTATCGCCTGCTGGCAGTGTTTTCCACGCTGGCAGAGAGAACGCAACGCGGTGCATCGTACCATCCAGTCCTCCGATATTGTCAGCGCGAGTATGGCCTGAAGCAATCACACTCAGGCCTGCGCCTGATTGATCTTTGGCATTGTCTGGCGAAGAAACCGGGATATCAAACTGGAACTCTGTACCTCCTGGGATCTCCACACCGCTGTTGTTGGTGAAGGTAATTTTCGGGTTGATCGGATAGTTCTGATCACCCACTTTAAAGCCGGCAATCGAAACAGTGATGTCCACGGTTTCTGTAGGGATCGCGCCAGTCGCGACTTTGTTACCGTATGGCGTCGCCACTTTGAACTTGTCGTAGATGGCTTTGGTCATCGTGTTACCCATGTGGTATTCACCCTGACCGCTTGCACACGCCTGCTCAGAGGCATCCACACTGGTGCGCTGACCATTCGCGTCCAACACGTAACAGTTGTAATCGCCCGCCAGTTCCCAGAACATGATGCCGCCGATCTCTTTATCGATAACGTAATCCGCTTTGACATCGATAGACTGCTTGTCTTCAGTTGAAAGGAAGACTTTCTTCTCCGCATTCCACAGCCAAGGCGCTACCGCTACGTTATCGTAATGACGCGCATAGGTGCCCACCAGCGGAGCCGTTGCCGGATCCAGACCATAGGCGGCCAGGTAAGAACCCCAAATACCATGCTCCAGGTTCTTCGCATGCCACATTGGGTTAGAACCCGCGCCCATTTCATCGCCAGCGGCGTTAACGTCATGCCACATGTTGTCCAGGCCTGTTGCGCCGTAACCACAGTTGTTCTTCTCACCTTCACCAGTTCCAGCCGGACAGTCGCTCTGATTAGGCAACGCAGCACGCCCCCATAAGCCATTGTCACCACCCGTTACGCCTTGCCAGCCACGGGTATAGTACGGAACACCGATGTTGATACGTCCCGCAGGCATCGAACCACGGAAATAGTGGAATGCCCAGTCGGTGTTCAGATAACCAATGCCGCTATACTGCGCAGTGCCGTACACGTTCCACTGTGCCAGTTCAGAATCTTTACCTGTGTCATACAGCGCGGCGTTGTGACCCACGTGATCGTTCCACGCACCGTGTAAGTCATAAGACATGATGTTGACGTAGTCGAGGTACTTCGTCACCGCCATGGTTTCCATGCCGCGCAGTAAGTAAGCTGAGGAAGGCGCCGCAATGGTCAGCATGTAGTGCGTGCCATCTTGCGAGCTGGCGACATCCAGTTTTTCACGCAGCACACGCATCAATTCGTGGTAGGAATTCATCAGGTAAGCACGACGAGATTCAGAGAAAGCTTTGTCGTCCGGGTTACCCGCGCCAGCCATCGACGTTGGGTATTCGTAGTCGATATCCAGACCATCAAAACGATATTTACGCATCATTTCTACGGCTGAATTGGCGAATGTTTCGATACCTTGCTGGTTGATTGAACCGTCAGCATTGGTCGTCATGGTGTAGAAGCCGCCGTCCGCAACACGGTTACCACTGTTATCAAAATGACCGCCGGTTTCTGCCCAACCGCCAATCGAAATCAGCGTTTTCACACCGTATTTCTGCTTGTATGTGGCCAGCGCACCGAAGTGCCCTTTGAAGCCAAGTGTCGGGTCAATCTCAACACCATTCCACTCTTTTCCCACTGCTGCGTTATTCGGATCATTAACATCCCCGATGTTCACTTTGCCATCTGAACCGATACTGACGAAGGCATAGTTAATGTGTGTGAGCTGTTCCCAAGGAATATCTTTAACCAGATACGCCGTTTGATCGTCGTCTCCGGCACGCCAACTGGTGAAGTAGCCAATGACACGGCGTGGGTGGTCCGCGCCCATTTTCTCGCGGCCATCTTCATCGTAAACCGTACAGTAAGGTACGTTTACCCCTTCGGTTTGATACAGACCATCCGGACGACAATTACTCACCACAGGCCCTGCCGCCACGCTCAGAGTGCTTAGCGCCGAGTCAGTTGTTGCGCCCAGGTTGTCTGTTGCGCGTGCAAAGACTGCCAGTGAGCCGGATTTGGTCGTTGTGTAGTCGAGTGTGTAAGGCGCAGTGGCGGCGGTGCCAACCAGCGTGCCGGCCACATAGAAATCAACTTTATCTACCGTGCCATCAGCATCGGCCGCATTAGCGGTTAAGGTCACTACGCCGCCGACATCGACGCTCGTCGCAGACAAGGCCAGGCTCACACTCGGCGCTTCATTACCCGGTTGTGTACTGTCACTAACCGATACCGTAACTTGGCTCGCAACGCTCGCCAGACCTTTATCATCATACGCAATGGCGCTGATTTGATGACTGCCTGTAACCGCTGTCCAAACAACGCTGTAAGGTGCTGACGTTGCCTGACCGACTACAACGCCGTCCACCAGAAAATCTACGTTGGCGACAGTGCCATCGCTGTCTGCTGCATTCGCAGCCAGCGTGACCGCATCACCCACCGTCAGCGCATCTGTTGCCGAAGGAGAAGTTAACGTTGCCGATGGCGCTTGGTTTTCGCTGCCGCCGCCAGTCGTACAAGTGTCGAGAAGTTTCCACTGTGCGTAATCGCCCGAGAATTGCTCCGGGTCTTGGTTTTGAGTCCAGTAATTGGCCTGATAAGCTGAACCCTTGTATTGAACCTGATCACCGCCATTGTAAATGGTGCCAGCTTGCCACTCATTTAGCGAAGAACAATCTACCGCTGCATAGCTGTTGAACGCCATCAGGCACGAAGCCGTCAAA
Source organism: Vibrio fluvialis (assembly GCF_900460245.1). Taxonomy (NCBI): domain Bacteria; kingdom Pseudomonadati; phylum Pseudomonadota; class Gammaproteobacteria; order Vibrionales; family Vibrionaceae; genus Vibrio; species Vibrio fluvialis. Next base: position 1,225,338 of record NZ_UHIP01000002.1, on the reverse strand, counting down.
GTGCTGAGAGTAAAGATACTCTTCGTCACCTTAGCTCGATCTAAGCGCATTTTCATTTCCTTAAGTTATTGTTTCACGGGAATAAAGCTTTCAGTCCTTACTCTGAAAACTTTAATTTTTTTCGTAAAACAACTTTAGGTGAGTTGGCGAATTTGGCACCGAGTAAAGTGCAAAACTTCAAAATCACTCGCAAACAGAACGCCAAATCACACAAATGTCACAGTGTTAATTTGCAGCAACAACTAAATTTTTGGTATTCATGGAAACAAAAAAAAGCCCGTATCTAACGATAAATACGGGCATCTCAATCAGGAGCACATCGAATGCTCTATAGGGGTAGAGAGAGTATGGTCGCGATGCAAATGTTAGAAAAGAGTAAACATTCGCAGATACACTTCCCCTTTTATGCCGCTTTGGCACCTCGTGGCGTTTCATTAAAATGACGTTTATATTCGCGACTGAACTGCGACGGACTGGTGTAACCAACTAAACGCGCCGCATCGTTCACCCGTTTGCCTTCAACCTGAATCAACTCTTTCGCTTTATTCAAGCGAACTTTTTTCAGGTACTGCAAAGGCGATTCCATCGTCACACCGCGAAATGCCTGATGGAACGCAGAGACGCTCATATTGGCCTCTTCCGCCAGTAATTGCACCGTTAACTGCTGATCATATTCGCGGTGCACTTTACTCAGCGCTTTCGCAACACGTGCGTAATGCCCCTCATGATGGGCCAGGTCGAACAAAACATGGCCTTCGCAACTGGTCAACGCACGATACACCATCTCTTCCATCAGTGACGAACCGAGAATTTGCGCTTCCAAACCGTCATTGAGAGCATTCATTAATCGTTTACAGGTATTGAGCATCTCTTCACCCATTCGCACCGATTTCAGGCCACACTGATTCTCTTTATCCTGATTGCACGGTTTGAAACCTGCCTGTTCCAACATGTCGACCTGTTTAAGCAGAATCGAATGATCAATATCGATACTCAAACCCAACATGGGTTTGCCATCTTCGACAATCGCCTCGCATTCCAGCGGCATCGGAACGCCAACCACCAAATAGTCATTCGGGCCGTATTGCACCGGGTTGGGTCCGATGTGGATGTTTTTCTGCCCCTGACCGAGAATGATGATGCCCGACTGATAGATAAACGGACGACGCTGATTACCAGCACTACTGCGATAAAACCAGACGCCCGGAATCTCGGTTTCAGCAATGCCTTCTAATTGATGTAATGATTGACGCTCAACATAATGTTGCATCAGTTCAGCCAACTCAGTCATGCTTGTTCACTCCGTATTCAATATCGCGCCAAATTGCCACATCTTGTAGAAATAGGCAATTTATTTACAGGAATCGCTCTATTAAGAGTAACAATCAAAGACTATTATGCATTTCGTAACTCCCTGAACATGTGTAGCGCGTGGATCAGGAAACACTGCCTTTGGGGGAAATTTCCCCCTTTTTTGATGCACGAGGTGAGAACAATGCAATTTACCTATGTTAACCCTACACGTATTCATTTTGGTCAGGCGCAAATCGCAAAGATTCAGAACGAAATTCCACAAAATCAAAAAGTTCTGGTGATCTACGGCGGAGGCTCGATCAAACGTAACGGCGTTTACGACCAAGTGGTTGCCGCGCTGAAAGACCACACTTGGGTCGAATTTTCAGGCGTTGAGCCAAACCCAACAAAAGAAACACTGGACAAAGCCGTCGCGATCGTCAAAGAACAAGGTATCGACTACATTCTTGCCGTTGGTGGTGGTTCAGTTATTGATGGTTCTAAATACGTTGCTGCAGCAGCCAAATACAACGGTGACGGTTGGGATATTCTTACCGGCAAACACGCTGTGTCTGACGCAACATCAATCGGTGCGATCCTGACTCTGCCAGCAACCGGTTCGGAATCGAACTCAGGTGCTGTAATCACCAAAGCGGAAACGCAAGACAAACTGGCATTTATGTCTAAATTCGTGCAGCCAACATTTGCGGTAATGGATCCGGACGTGATGAAAACTTTGCCTGAACGCCAACTGATTAACGGTATCGTTGACGCTTGGGTACACGTATGCGAGCAGTACATCACTCTGCCAGCTGATGCGATGGTTCAAGACGGTTACGCGGAAACGTTGCTGAAAAATCTGCTAGTGCTGGGCCGTAACTTTGCAGGTCGTGACAACGATTCATGGCGCGCAAACCTGATGTGGACTGCCAACCAGGCGCTGAACGGTCTGATTGGTACTGGGGTGCCACAAGACTGGGCAACTCACATGATTGGTCATGAACTGACAGCACTGTGGCATGTGGACCACGCTCGTTCTCTGGCTATCGTTCAACCTTCTTTACTGCGTAATCAGATTGAAGCGAAACGTGCAAAACTGGAGCAGATGGGCAAAAACGTATTTGGTCTGGAGCAGACGGCAGATCTCGCTGAACGCACCATCGATGCGATTGAAGCCTTCTATCATGAGCTGAATGTAGCGACTCAGTTTGCCGACCACGGCTTGTCTCACACTGAAGCGGTTGACGCGGTCATCGCTCAATTGGAAAGTCACGGCATGCTGAAACTGGGCGAAAACCACGCGATCACACTCAAAGAATCACGTGAAATTCTTTCCAGTGCTTTAGTGTAAGTCTCTGACAAAGCTAACAATAAGTTAAAGGCCTACTATAACCCTAGTATTCCTGTTAATATTTGGCAGCGCATTCGCGCTGCCTTTATTTTTTGGGAAATCACATGTGGCCAACCATCCTGCTGCTGTCTAGCATTCACCTGTTCACCATAGAACGCGGGCCGCGTTGGCTATTTTATGGCTCAAAGCCCCTACCCGTTTTATTGATGGCGGCTCTAATTACGCTCAATCCGACGGTGGATGCCAACCTTGCATTCTGGATATTCAGTGGTTTGATTCTCTCCGCCATTGGCGATGTACTGCTTTCTCTTCCCAAAGATAAATTTATCAGCGGCCTGAGCAGCTTCCTGCTTGCCCACATCTGCTATGTTCTTGGTTTTATTGGCATGGTGAACACCATATCCTGGTGGATACCCGTCATGATCCTGGCTCTCGGGATTCTGGCCTTTTTACTGCTCCTGCCTAACCTAGGCACCATGACGTTGCCCGTTGCCATTTACATTCTGATTATTGTTGCGATGGGCTCCGCCACCGCAGAATACTGGCTCAGTTACAACAGCAGTTCCGCCCGTCTGGCATTCACCGGCGCCTGCATCTTTATGGTGTCGGATCTGGTGCTGGCTATCGATCGTTTCCGCTCGTCGTCCAAGTTCTCGCGCCATGTCGTGATGTTCACCTACTACACAGCACAGGCGCTACTCACGCTGTCGGTACTCGATTCCTGATCAGCCTTTTGATTTGAACTCTTCTTTTTCCAGACCGTGTTTTTTCATGCGCAGGTAGAGTTTCTTACGCGGGATTTGCAAGTAATTGGCCGCATCCGCTACGCGCCCCGAATAGAGAAACAACGCATCTTCGATAATCTGCTTCTCATAATCATCCACCAGTTCATCAAGCGGAGAGGTCATCTCCACTTGATTGTAAATTCGCTCTTTACCCGTCAGTTTAACGATGCCGATGGCATACAACTCCGCAACGTTGCGCAGCTCTCGAACATTTCCCGGCCATTGATGGGCACGCAGCAGCGCCAGATAACTGCTGTCAACCGAAGGCATTGATTTACCAAGCTTATGACAGCTTTGTTTGAGGAAATAATGGAATAACGCAGCAATATCATCCGGACGATGACGCAGCAACGGCACGTCAATCGTGCCTTGATTCAGCAGATAATAGAGCTCCGGCAGTAACCGATCCTCTGCAATCAATTGCTCCGGATCCGGCCCGATAATAGTTATCACCCGAACTTTCGGCATGCTCATTCGTTCCTGATGCAGCAAAATGCGGCTCAAATGACGCTGCATCGTTTCAGAGAGCTGTTCCACGTTATCCAAAACCAGCGTGCCACCTTGCGCCTGTTTAACTTTATCATCGAGTTGTTCGGTGCTGGTCTCTGCCGTCACGGCCAGTTCAATCAAAGGATTGCTGTGCGCAGCAGAAGTAAGTTGGTGCACCAGATAGGCAATCGTATGACGCCCTACGCCGGATTCACCACAAATAGCGATGTGATTGTCCAACATCGCATACTGCGTCACATGCGAGCGAATACGCTCGATCTGGGCGGATTTGCCGACCAGTTCACGTTTCACGGTACGGACCAAAGAGATCTTTTGCTCGATGTAATGCCTGCGCTGCTCAATATGCTGCTTCACCAGCGTCAGCAATACAGGTGGATTAATCGGCTTTTCGAGAAAGTCACACGCGCCAAGTTTCACCGCTTCCACCGCCATAGGGATATCTCCATGTCCAGTCACGACAATCACCGGGATCCGCTCATCGATCTGCTTAATGGCTTTCAACACGTCCATACCATGCATCGTCGGCATGTACATATCCAGCAGCACCACGCCATTCCAGTCTTCAGAGAGCTGAGTCAGAGCCTCAACAGGATCTAAATGCGCTTTTGAAGTCAGCCCGGAAATCGCCATCAGGTGCTGATAGGAATCGAGCACATCCTGATCATCATCAATCAATAACACCGTACTTTTAGTCATGCGCGAGCTCCAAAACCACCATTGCCCCTTTGTCTAACGTCGACGCCAGGTAAATATTGCCATTCATTTTTTCAATCAGGGACTGACAAATACTCAGCCCCAAGCCCAAGCCCACCTCTTTGGTTGAGGTGAACGGTGTAAACAGTTGTCCGACGACGTCATGAGCAAAGCCAGCCCCGGAGTCTTCAACCGCAATACGATGCCAGTGATCATCACTGCCAATCTGACTTAAGGTGACTCGTTTGACCTCGCTATTACTGACGGCATCACAACCATTGACCAGTAAGTTAATCAGCACCTGCTCCAATCCGAGCACATCCCCCATCACGCGAAGATCCGGCGCAAGTTCTGAACTCAGCGCCACTTGCTGGCGCTTCGCTTTGGCCTGCACCAGAGTTAAGGCCTGCTCCACGACGAGTTGCAGACTGAGCGCTTGCAGCGGTTCGTCGACCCGGCTCTTGCGGGCAAAGTTACGCAGGCTATTGACGATTTTTCCCATTCGCTCAGTGAGACTTTCAACCTGATCGAGACTCATGGCTATTTGCGAATGTTCTGCCTGTTCCAGCGCCAAACGCGCGGTAAAAAGGTAGGTCGACATCGCACTCAGAGGCTGATTAAGTTCATGTGCAAGGCTGGTCATGGTTTGTCCGACTACCGCCATCTTTGCGGCCTGAATCAGTTCGTTCTGCGTGCGTTTCAAGTACGCTTCAGCACGTTCACGCTCTTCCACTTCAGCCTGCAACTGCTCGTTTTTATCGATCAGGTCACGGGTTTTCTCCCGCACCCGTTCTTCAAGCAGCCGATTGGCGTGCTCCTGATCCGTTACGTCGGTAATGGTTACAATGATCTTGTCGCTCAGGCCCTGATTGAACTTGCGCAGGTAAAGCCGCAGGTAATGCGGTTTCTCTTCGCAGCCTAACGACAGAGTCACGCTTTGCGCCCCTTTTCTAATCAGGTCATCATTGGGAGCAAACAGAGCTTCGATCGAGGCTCGCAATTTTTCTGGAAAACAGCGCCACAGTGTTTGTTGCAGCTTACCCACTTCCAGCTTCAGCGTGGCTTGAGCACTTGGGTTAGCCGATTCGATCACACCTTGCAGATTGCAGGTGATCAGACTCGCCTGAGTATTGTTGATAAGGCTAAGTGCATTAGTGCGCTCCATCTCTTCCACTTTGCGCCCGTACTCAATCAACTGTTTGCTGAGCTTGCCGATTTCATCTTTGCCATCCACCACAATAGGGTGCGACAAGTCATTGTGAATGATCGCATCCAGGCTATTACTGAGGTTGGCCAGCCGAGCCACAATGCGTCGTTTCACAAAGTAATACGCCAGAATCAGACTCAGACAGATCGAAACACCAAAGCAGGCTAAGAGCACGCGGTTCCCTTCGCGGATCATCTGTGTGGTGTCGTTCTGCACATCGGTGAATGTATTGTCCGCCAACTCGACCAGCTTGGCGATTTCCGCGTGCTGAACGGAAAGCTGCTGCTGAATGTTCTGCATCAGGTCATCAAGTTCATTGTTCAACCGCACCATTTGGCTGATTCCCCGATGAAAAGGACCATCAATGACCAATAGCTCCGCCAACTCACCCAGCATCTGTTGGTAAGCAATCGAAGCTGGGATCTCGAAAATAGGCTGACTGGCGGTCTGCAGCTCTTCCAGTCGGTATTGCAAAACCTTCATCCCGTTTTCAACCTGAGTCTGATGGCTGGCCAACATCAGTTCGCGAGAGAAGGTGTAAATCTGCGCTTCACTATCCAGCAGTGATTGGATCAAATTGATTTTAGCCAGCAACGCACCAGACATTTCCCCTGCGTCGCCTCGTTCCAGTTGCCATTGCAGTTCCTGACGCAGTGGCGTCAGCTCCCAGTTGATGTCCTGATGCGTCCATTGCAGTTGCTCGATCAACATATCGATCTGGCGTTGAACATCAATACGCAGCGAGACTAACTCGCTGTAGCGTTCGGTAAAGGTGCGTAAGCGTTGATAGCCAACGCGCAACGTTTGCACCTCACTGTCATTCGCGAGCGTATTCCACACCTGATCCATGACCAGAAAATCTTGTTGTAGCCGCTCTGTCTGAGAATCCAGCACCACCTTATTGGTGGCACTGCCGATTATTTGTATCCGACGGCGAATTTCAGAGCTGCGACTTTCGAGCACATAACTGGCATTGAACTTCGGCACACTTTTTTGCAGCACTTCACTGACCTGCGATTCCAGTTTGTTCCAGTTGAACCAGGCAACCAGACAGACAGCAATCACCACCAAGGTACTGGCACCGAAGGCCAGCAATAAACGAGCGCCAATAGTGTGATACTTGGGTAAACTCATTGGCCCGCTTCTCTCAGCAGTTGTTTGATGTCAGCATTTGCTCGGTTCAGCGAGACTTCCAACTGTTTTTTCCATTCGTGACTCAGCTTGGCCAGCAACATGGCTTTGTTCGCCTGCAATTCGGTATCCTGTTCATCGGCCAGCGGATAAATACTATTGATGACGCCATCCAACGCCGATTCCGTAATAGGAACAGAAAACAGGCTGCGCTCTATCTGCAGCAAACGCGCTAATACTTCCGGCTGACTTTTAAACTGCTCGCGCGCATTGATGATCATCAGCCAGGTATCTTTCAGCGCAGGCAGACGTTTGGTTATGGTCAAATCAAACAGCAGGTTCATGCACTCTTCGCGGCGCATCATCGTCGCCATCGACAGGCGAGTGAAACTGTCACTGAACAGCGAATCATCATTGACGCCATGTTTGGAGAAATCATTGGCGTCCATGTTGGCCTGCACCCCTTTTGACATCAAGAGATCAATAAAGGCCTTGGCGTAGACATCGTTCTGCTTTTGGCTGACCTGAGCGACATATGTCGGCATCAGAGTAAACGCATCATCATAGGCAAAACTAACGTGCGGGAATTTGCGCTCGAGGATCAGTGCGTAACTGTCAATAGTCGGCCCGGCACCAAATTGGCCGCGCGCGATATAATCACTGACGCCAAAACTGCGGGAGGAGACAGTTCCCAGGTTGGCACCAACATTCATCAGTAAACGCCAGCCAGCTTCCCAGCCATATTTTTTCAGTACGCTTTCCACCATCAGCTGCGTGGTGCCCGAGCGCGCTGGCGTGCTCATCGTGACGTGGCCAAAAAACACCGGGTTGGCTAAATCGGCGAACGTCTTCGGCGTCGGCAGATGATGGGCGGCCAGATAATCTTTGTTCCAGGTGACACCCGCGCCGGAGTAACCAATGGTGACAACTTTGTTGGTCGGCGGCAGCACAAACGGATGCAGCCAGTCCGGCGTCTGAAAACGATCGGGCAGGATTGCCAGCCGGCCACTTTCCGCCAACTGCTGCATCAGGTAAGGCGAGGAGCTCAGCACCAAGTCAATATTGTTGATGTAGCTCTTATTGAGCAATTGCACGCTCGATTGCGCCCGGCGGTGAACAATCTGAACATCAACACCTTCATATTGGCGGGTAAATTCCTCTATTAAGGGCAACAAAGGTTCGCGCGAAAAGGTGGTCAGGATCACCAATTCACGTTCACTGCCCACCGCTAATGAACTCATAAGCGAGCTCAGCACCATCACATGGCGCAGCCTCAACCCACTTCGAATCCCTCGGACGAAGCGATAAATCCCTAAGTTTTGTGCGTTCAATCAAATACCCGTCAATTCATCAAAATTTGCTTGGTCAGAGATTGAGTCAACTCTGACGCATCCACATTATGAATTTTATCAATATTTGGCGCATTGCCCCTCGTCAACTTCCCACTTTTGACCCGCCTGAGTACGTCAGTTGGGTCAGTTTTGCCCCAAATCCGCCATTTTGTACCTTGTGCGCAATTCACCAATGATGCTCCCGAAACACGTAATCCGCTTTATTGTTGTTACTTATGGAGAGCATTTATGTTCAACTTCTTTAAAACCCGCCCGGATCTGCCGTTATCGGACAGCTCCAGTGCGGAGATGCAAAAACGCTACAAAAGTTTTCAATGGCAGGTCTTCTCTGGCCTGATCTTTGGTTATGCTGTCTTCTACGTCGTACGTATGAGCCTTGGCGTGGTGAAAAAGCCGATGCTGGATGCCGGCATCGTCACCATCGAAGAACTGGGTATCATGGGTTCTGCGTTCTTCTTTACCTACGCATTCGGTAAGTTCCTCAATGGCTTCTTGTCCGACTATGCGAACATCGGCCGTTTCATGTCGATCTCTTTGATGTTCTCCGGTGTTACCGCCGTTTTCATGGGGATGAATACCGTCGGCTTCTTCTTCGTTCTGCTTTGGGGCTTGAACGGTTGGTTCCAATCTGTCGGCTCCGCACCTTCTTGTGTATCCCTGTTCCAATGGTTTTCGCCGTCACAGCGTGGTAGCCGTTACTCTATCTGGGGTGGTTCACGGAACATCGGCGAAGGTATTACCTGGATTCTGACAGCATCTCTGGTGAGCTACTTCGGTTGGCGTGCAGGTTTCATCGGCGCGGGTATCGCAGCAGTAGTTGCAGCGCTAATTATGTTGAAGCTGTTGAAAGACCGCCCTCAGACTTACGGCCTGCCGGATCCGGCGTCGGCATTTGGTGAAGAAGCAGAGATCAAAAAAGCTTCTGATCCGAAAGAAACTCGCCGTGCACAGATGTTCATTCTCAAACAACCGGTGGTGTGGCTGATTGCTTTCGCTTGTGCTGCGATGTACATCTCTCGCTACGCGATGTCTTCATGGGCGGTTCTCTATCTGCAAGAGTCTAAAGGTTACTCACTGATTGACGCTGGCTTTGCGATGTCCATGTACCCAACGGCTGGTCTGGCGGGCGCAATTTTGTCCGGTATCTTGTCTGACAAAGTCTTCAAAGGTAACCGTAATATTCCTAACCTGATGTACGGACTGGCTAACGTGGCGGGTATGTGCCTGATGTTCTTCGGCCCGGACAACCGCTTCGTTGATGCAGCCGCACTCAGCATGATCGGTTTCTCTATCGGTGGTCTGGTTGTCTTCCTTGCGGGCTTAATGGCGTGTGACCTGATGCCGAAAAACGCGGTGGGCGCAGTAAAAGGTCTGATTGGCCTATGTTCATACATCGCCGCTTCTGCGCAAGAACTGATTTCAGCGTCGCTGATCAAAATCACTGAAGTGGATGGCGTATCAAAGTACGACTTCAGCAGCGCGCAGTACTTCTGGCTGGCCGCAAGTATTGTCTCTGTTCTGCTTGCTCTCACCGTTTGGAATGCGAAGAAAGTGGTCGATATCGACGACGTTGAAGGCAAAAAGCTGCAAACCAGCACCGCTTCTTAATTATTGATCTTGCAGGGGCTTCGGCTCCTGCTCTTCATTTTTGTATTTTGTTTCGTCGTTATTAGGAATTACAGATGTGTAAAACCAAAATTGTGGCTACGCTAGGCCCTGCCAGTCAGAGTCGTGAAAAGCTGACTCAACTTATTCAATCCGGCGTCAATGTCGTGCGCCTGAACTTTTCACACGGCAGCGCAGAAGAACACATTGCCCGCGCCGAACTGGTGCGGGACATTGCCCGAACGTTGAATGTCAGTGTCGGAGTGCTGGTTGATCTTCAGGGTCCCAAAATCCGCATCTCCTGCTTTGAAAATGATGTGGTACAACTCACCGCTGGCGATATCTTCATATTGGACGGTCGATTGGGTCAACAAGCTGGCAATCAGCAACGTGTCGGACTCGATTACCCACAGCTGATTGCCGACTTAACGCCAAGCAACATCCTGCTGCTCGATGATGGACGTATTCAACTGGAAGTGTTGGACGTCAATCAAGCCGAACAACAGGTCACCACCAAAGTGCTCAACAGTGGCAAACTTTCTAACCGTAAAGGCATCAACCTGCTGGGCGGTGGCCTGTCTGCACCAGCACTGACGGACAAAGATAAACAGGACATCATCACCGCCGCCAAACTGAATGCCGATTTTCTCGCGATCTCCTTCCCTCGTAATGGTCAGGATATTGAGTACGCTCGCAAGTTAGCTCAAGACGCAGGCTGCTTTGCACAAATCGTCGCCAAAGTTGAGCGCGCGGAAGTGGTCAGCAGCCTCGAAGCCATGGATGACATCATTCAGGCTTCCGACGTCATCATGGTTGCGCGTGGCGACCTTGGCGTTGAGATTGGCGACGCACGTTTGCCAAGTGTACAAAAAGTCTTGATTGCCCGCACCAAACATCACGGCAAGCCAGTGATCACCGCGACACAAATGATGGAATCGATGATTGAAAACCCTCTGCCAACGCGCGCAGAAGTGCTGGATGTTGCCAACGCCATTCTGGATGGTACAGACGCAGTGATGTTATCGGCAGAATCGGCCGCAGGCCAGTATCCGGTCGAAGCGGTTCAGGCCATGGTTCGCATTGCGACGGGCGTTGAGAACGAAGCGTCTTGTGCTCAGGACTGCTGGGACAAGCTGCATCATCTGTGCAGCGATGCGGGTAAAAGTTTTGCTCTTTCATCGATGATTTCCGCCTCAAAAGTACACAAAGATCTTGGCGTAGCCATCATCACTCAAAAGGGTGAAACACCGCTTTTGATGTCTCGTTGCCAAAGTCAGGCAACCATTTGGGCTATTTCAGATAAGCCTGAGCTACTGAACAAACTGGCTCTGCTGCGTGGTGTCACGCCGATTTATTTGCCAAACATCAACCCAAATGCCGACCAGCTATCACAACAATTGCTCAATGTATTGCGGCCTGGAGCAGAGCAGAAGCAAATTTCGTCTATTTTGCTGACGCAACTGGAATCAGTTGAAGGGGTCGGCAGCGTGAATGTCTGCCGCCTGCTGAGCCTCACCACTCCCAAAGATTTAGCGGCTTAAATTGTAGGGTTTACCGCACTCGCTGGTTCACATAGTGACCACACCCTCCCCCTGCTCCACAGGGTTTTGGCCTGCGCTTGTCGCAGGCCCTTTTTATGACCAGTTAATTTCTGCCTCTAGTGCAGCGAGCGAAGCGTCTATCGTTTGCTGAATTTCATCCAGCTTCTCACTCGCTCGTTGGCGTGGCGATGCAGCGCGCTCCACCTCCTCACACAATTTCATCAATTGTATTAAGCCCAAGCTTCCGGCCGATCCTTTGAGTTTATGGGCAGCCTGCTTGATCGCCTCTTCGCTGAGCGTTTGGTCAGCAAACTGCATCGATGTGTGCTGCGCGCCTTGTCGGAAATAGCGGACGATTTCGGCCATTTTCTCCATGCCAAGTACCTCAATATCGTCATGCAATTGCGCAGTATTGAGAATATTGTCCTGATGAGACTGGCTGTTTGTCGCCTTGTGCGGTGTATCGCTCAGCCTCAGTTGTTGCACCAGCATGCGTGCCAATTCTGACTTCACCAGCGGTTTGGGCAGATAACCGTCAAAACCGGAAGCGAGATAATGGTTCACTTCTTCATTAAATACGTGAGCCGACACCGCCACCATCGGTATCGGTGTTTGCCCTTGCTGCTGTTCCAGTGCTCTGAGCTGATTCATCAGGCTCACGCCATCTCCGTCCGGCAGATTGATATCAAGCAGCGCAATATCGAACCGCTGCTGGGCAAACACGCTCAGCGCTTGTTTAGTATTGGCTGCAATCACCACTTGATGGCCCAGGCTATTAAGAAAACCTTCCGCCACCAACTGGTTAACGTCGTTATCTTCGACCACCAACACCTTGACTGATGACGTATTGGTCAGCGGCACCTCCGCCGGTTCGGTTACCGCGTCTCCGAGTTCCAAAGGCAGAGAGAAGTAAAAGCGACTACCTTCATTGAGGCTCGATTCAACCTGCAGTTCACCTTGCATTGCTTCCACCAAGCGAGAACTGATGGCCAAACCGAGCCCTGTTCCGCCTTGAGTTGCAAGCCCAGCCTCCGCCTGAGTGAAGGCGTCAAACAAGGTTTGCTGATCGGCAGCACTGATGCCAATACCCGTATCGCACACTTCAAACAGCACGTCGCACTCGTCATTCGGGTCAGGATAAACCGCCAGGTCAACATGCCCTTGCGGCGTGAACTTAATCGCATTGCTCACTAAATTGTTCAGAACTTGTTGTAGACGGGTTTCATCCCCTTTCCAGTAATCCGCCAAATCCGAATCAATGTGCAGGTTGAGAGCTAAACCTTTTTCCTTCGCCCGGCTTTCCATCAGCTGATACACGCAGCGCAGCATGTGACGCAAATTAAAGCTGGCATGGCGAATCTGTAAATGTCCGGCTTCGATTTTTGAGTAATCCAAAACATCGTTAAGAATGGCCAATAAGTTCTGTCCGCTGCGGTCAATCACGTTGACATAATGACGCTGCGTGTCGGACAGCGGAGTATCTTGCAGCAGATGCGCGGTACCCAATACTCCGTTCATCGGGGTGCGAATTTCATGGCTCATGGTGGCGAGGAATACCGATTTAGCGCGACTTGCCTGCTCTGCATCCAGACGCGCTTTGGCATGGTTGAGTACTTCCTGATTGAGCTTTTGGTTCGTTTCGCGTAGCTGTAAGGTGCGCTCTTCAACCACATCTTCCAGATGCGCCTTGTGCTCTTGCAGCTCTCGCTTGGCCTTAACTTCGCTTTCCGCGACAACTTTCAGCGCTTTTGCGGTGTCACGAGCCGTCGCAATCGCGCGGCCCATTTCCGCCAGCTCATCATGGCCTTGCGTTTCCACTTCGACTTGTAATTGTCCTTTTGCGACCGAAAGCAGTGCCGATGTATGCCGCGCCAAGCGTTTAACCACCGATTGATACACCACGCGCCAGACAATGATCGTCGTGGCGATCAGACCAACTAAGCTAAGAACTGACAACGTCCATTGCGCCAGACTTAATGTTCGCGACAGTTCATACACCGCAGCAGTGGCCGACTGGTTAGACGTATCCACCAACTGGTTGACCCGCTGGTTCAAAGAGGCGAACTGGTCCAGCGATTGAGTGGCTAGATCCTGCGCGCGCAACGTACTGTTATGGCGTGCGATCAAATCATCAAACAGAGTCTGCTGCTGTTCCAATTGAGTGAGCAGCAGAGTCATCTGTTTGGAACGGGTTGGATCTTCAACCGCCTGGACGCGGCGCTGCATCACTTCAATATTGGTGACAAATTCCTGCTGAAGCGCGACGATACGCTGAATATCCGTGACGGTGCGGGTCTCTTCAATTTCATTAAGCACTTTGTACGCCAGCAAATGCAATTCGTGCAGGCGTTCGGACAAATCCAAATCGACCTCGACCAAGGTATCGAGCGCCTTATAAACCTGCGCCGTGCGTTTTTCCTTTAGCAGATCGTAGATATGTGTGACATTGGCCACCGCCACTGTGCTGGTGTTGAGCACCTGCGTGCGGGTGAGCTGTTCAAGCTCTTGCGCCGAAGCGCGCATGTTGAGCGCCTGGTGGTTTAGCGTTTCCGTCAGTTGCAGTTTACGTTCAACTTCTTGTCCGAGCAGACCCAGTGTATCAATCACACTTTGCACATCCGCTTCCAGTGAGCTCAGCAACTGAGTATCGGAAGAGTCCTGGCCCAGGGTTTTAACGTGTTCAAGCAACTGGCCGAGTTGTTCAAACAGGGTTTTACCAACCTGCTTACGCTGCTCTTCATTGTTAGCGGTAGAGAGCGTTTGCACCGAACCAATGATGCGATTACTGAGTTCGGCCACCTGACGCGCTTCCAGCATGGCCGGAATGGCGCTGTTGACGACCTGACGTTCGGTTTTTGAAACCTGCGAAAAACCCAACACGCCGATAATTGCGGATAGCAGCACCAGAAATGCCATCGCGATAAACGATAACAATAATTTACGTCCGATGCTGGTTTTGCTGATTCGCATATTGTTGACCTGCTAAGTCGCTTCTTTAAAGGGTGGGAATAGGCTATATTTTGCAGTGTTTACCACTGTTCGCCAATGAATAACCTCATGCTTTATCCGTTTTTTTCTCGCTTGTTTCACACACTGTTGATCCTCGCCTGCTCTGCCTTCAGTGGAATAGCGGCTGCGCAACCTAAAGTGTGCGCTCTTTATCCGCATCTGAAGGATTCCTACTGGTTGTCGATCAACTACGGCATGGTTGATGAGGCGCGCAGAGAACACATCGAACTCAAAGTGCTGGAAGCTGGTGGCTACCCAAACCAACTTAAGCAGCAGCAACAGATCAAAGACTGTATTGAATGGGGTGCCCAGGCGATTCTGCTTGGCACGGTGTCACCCAATCTATACCAGTATGACTTGAGCCGATTGACTGGCGAAGTGCCCGTATTTGCCACCGTCAACCATCTGATTTTAGACGATACTCAGCGTTCGCATCTCAAAGGAGAAGTGGGCGTCGACTGGTACTGGATGGGGTATTATGCTGGCGATTACCTCGCCAAACTTCATCCTCAAGGCAGTGGAATTACGCATATCGGATTGCTACCCGGACCAGAACAGCGTGGCGGTACGAAGCCCATGGTACAAGGTTTTTATGATGCGATTCAGCGCAGCGATATTCGCATCGACATCACTCTGTGGGCAGATAACGACAAAGAGCTGCAACGCAATCTGGTACAACAAGTGATCGAACAGCCAGGTATTGATTACATCGTCGGCAGCGCCGTTGCGATTGAAGCAGCCATCAGCGAACTCAGAAATGCTAACAAACAACAGCAGATTCAGTTGGTATCAACCTACCTCAGTCACGGCGTCTATCGGGGACTATTGCGAGACCGTGTGGCGTTCGCTCCAAGTGACAGAATGGTCGAACAAGGACGCTTATCGGCTCGTCAGGCCGCGCACTATTTACGCGGTGAATCGTACCAACATCACGCGGCACCAGAGATCGCCAAACTCACCCCAGAAACGCTGAGTGAACAGATTATTGCTGAATCGTTATCTCCATCAGAGTTCAGGCCAACTTTTGAAGTAAAAGTCGTTGAATAGCCAAGCGCTTTTGGTTATTACACACCAAGATAAGAAACATTAGGAATGGAACCAATGAAAAAAACAACGCGCACGATGGCGGCGAGCAAACACGTCGCACTGGTTGCTCACGATAACTACAAAGGCGAGCTGCTGCGCTGGGTGCAAGAAAACCGCGAAAAACTGGAGAAACATTCGTTGTACGCAACGGGTACCACGGGTCACATGTTAAGCAAAGAGACCGGATTGGCGATCACCAGTATGATCAGTGGTCCGATGGGCGGCGACCAACAGATTGGCGCACTGATTTCTGAAGGTAAAATCGATGTGCTGATTTTCTTTTGGGATCCACTCAACGCGGTACCGCACGACCCGGATGTCAAAGCGCTGCTGCGTATCGCCAGTGTGTGGAACATTCCGGTTGCCACCAACCGTGCCACCGCCAAGTTCCTGTTCAACTCTGAACTGATGGCACAAGACGTCGACATTGAAATTCCCGATTACCAAGCTTACCTGGCTGACCGCACATAAGAAAATCCCCTCAATTGAGGGGATTTTTGTTTAGCAGTGCGCCAGAAACTCAGTGGAAGTGATCACGTGGCAGCCTGCCGCTTTCATCGCAGCCAAAGCTTGCTCAGAATCTTGCGGCGACATATTCACGCCGCGGCATGCATCTTCAATCACTGAGGTCTGAAAACCGAGTGATGCCGCATCCAGTGCCGTGAACTTCACGCAGTAATCTGTCGCTAAGCCAACGATGTAGACTTCACGAATCCCTTTATCTTTCAGGTAATCCTCCAACCCTGTACTTTGCAGACGTTGGTTATCAAAAAAGCCGCTGTAACTGTCGATATCCGGATTCGTTCCTTTGTAAACCACGTAATCAATCGCGTCGGTATTCAAACCGGGAATAAACTCCGCCCCGGGTGTTTTCTGTACGCAATGATCCGGCCACATGATTTGGCTGACACCTTTAAGATCAACCACTTCACCAATCGATTTGCCTTGCACGGAAGCAAAGCTGGCATGCCCGGCTGGGTGCCAGTCTTTCGTCGCGATAACGTGTTCAAAGTGAGGCAAAAGCCGGTTTATCACAGGGACAATTACATCACCTTCTGGCACAGCCAATGCCCCACCCGGCGCAAAATCATTTTGCACATCAACTAAAATCAGCGTCTTGCTCATCATGTGTCCTTATTTGATAAAGATGTACGTTATTTCTGTTTCACCACCGGATAGTCGCTGGCCAAGAGCTCCTGCACAAACGCAGAGCCATTACCACTGTGCGTTATCCATACTTTCTCTTTCGCACGAGTCATCGCGACGTAAAACAGGCGACGCTCTTCTGCATAAGGGAAGCTATCATCAGACTGGGTCAGTGCGCCGTCGAGATGTAAACTTTTCACTCTGGCCGGGAACTGTCCCTCATCAACCGCCAACACAATCACATAGTCAGCCTCTTTGCCTTTACTGGCGTGGCAAGTCATAAACTCAATGCGCAGCGACAGGTAATGGTTTTGCCAGTCACGTAATAATTCTGGTTTGTGGTAGTGATTGCGGCCAAGCAGCAGGACCGTTTTCATGCAGCTCGCTTGGCGGTTAAGTTGATCGAGCACTTTTTCGACGTGATTGCTTGGCGCCACATACACCGCTTTCTGTTTTTGGGTTTTGAAACTGTTGAGCTCTTTCGGCAGTTGACTGGGGTTTTCCTGCACAAACCGGTTGGCAACGCTGCCAATTTGGTCATTAAATCGATAAGTGGTATCGAGATGATGGATCGTCGAATGTGGGAAACGCGCAGAAAACCCCGTCGTCAGATTGACATCAGAACCGGCAAACTGATAAATCGACTGCCAGTCATCACCAACGGCGAACAAGTTGGTAGCATCCGGTTTCTGCTCACAAAGAGACTGAATCAGTTCTAAACGCTGCGGCGAAATATCCTGATACTCATCAATCATGATGAACTTCCACGGACTATTGAACTTGCCTTTTCGGACGTAATCCGTTGCGCGGCTGATCATGATATTGAAATCGATCTGATTGCTTTCTTTAAGCATTTGCTGCCAGGCCTGATAACAAGGCCAGGTCAGCGACAGTTCGCTGTTCAGCCGTGCGTAATCGGGATGCTCAACCAACCGTTGCAATATCTCTTTCTTACCGATACTGAGCTGCGCCAACTGATCCAACTGTTTTTCCAGCCACGCAATCAGTTTCGGGTTCTCGACATGGCTGCCCAGTTCATCGTCGCCAGCCAGATAAGCAATCGGCCATTTCGCCAGATGCTTCTGCCAGCGTTTGAAGTTGGTTGGCGTCATCCAGTGGCGTTTGAGCCAATCGATGCACCACGCCTTTTTGAGCTTATCGTCCAGTGCAATCGGTGAAATCACCACGCTTTGCTCTTCCACCTGATTAAGAATATACAATCCCAATTGATGGAAAGTGTTAACACGTGCCTTTTCAGCCGCCAAGCCAATCTTATCGCTCAGGCGCTGCTCCATTTCTTTTGCAGCATCGCGGCCAAACGCCACCAATAAAATGTCTTCCGCATTGGCCAGATGGCTTTGCAGCAAATACGCAACCCTTGCCGTCAAGACACTGGTTTTTCCTGAGCCGGCACCAGCCAACACCAAGTTGTGATCGTCATTGAGCAATACAGCTTGTTGCTGCGACACATTGAGCGGTGACGATTCCAGTTTTGAGAACAGCACTTCCCAGTTCAGCCGTTCGTTTTCAATCCAGCGGTGGTTACGCTCTAACAGCGATTCACTGGTATCAAGCAGCCAGGGCGAGAGATGTTCAATATGCTCCGGCAGGCGTTTGTGCGCCTCTTCGAGAGTCATGCCCATGGTTGCAAGATCGTCAAAAACAGACGTCACCCAATTGTCGACCAAAGAATGGGGGAGAAATGACGGTAAACGTTGCAAATGAATCAGTTCATTTTGCCATTTCGGTAAGTAGTGACTGAGCTGCTCGCATTGACGGTTATGCCATTGCTGATAAATAGCAACCAGCTTATGCGCAAACTGGCGACATTCCGGCCAAGGTAATCCCTGTACCAACCAAGAGCGTTGCACACCGAGCTCTTCGTGGGCGTAGAATTGAAGCGCGCCCCAAACGAGCCCGCGATGAATTTTAATCTGCCCATTCCAGACGTTAAACGGAATACGTTCTTCACTGAGGTGCGACGAGAGCACAACCAGCTCATCTTCAAGCTCAACTTGATGATATTCGTTAGATATAAAAAATTGTGCAGTCTTTTTCGCACTTAGCTGCATTGATTATCACTCGCCGATTTCGTTGCGGACAATAATAACCTAAACGACCATTGCTATGAAAAATTAATGTCAATTGTTTGATTAGACAACAACCACAACCTGCGATTAAACAAGATGTTAAACCTGATTTTCTGAAGGAATCAGGATAGAAAAAAGCCCACCAATGGGTGGGCTTTGTCTATCAGTTATTATCTTGCTTGATAATATCGTGCAGCAGATTCGTTATCTGTGTACCTGAAGAGCTATCACTGATGCCAAATTCGGTCGCTCCATTATTCAACACAATCGATTGAGTATAGTTATTACCTTCAATTTTAAGCTCAAGCTCAGTTCCGTCGACTTTTACCTCAATGTGTGACAACAGATCTTCCATCGAACTGTAAGGCGTCTCGTCCAGCATCTGTGACAAGTCAATTTTATCGCCAGAATGGAAGTCAGTAATCACGTCCATATGGGTCTTAAATTGATCTTCAGCTTTGGCAGCACCTTCACCACCGAAGACAAACAGATCATCACCATCACCACCCGTCAGAATGTCGTTGCCATATCCGCCGATGAGAATGTCATTCCCCGCACCACCGTTTAGTGTGTCATCACCACCTTGGCCATAGAGGATATCGTTACCATCGCCGCCATTTAGGATATCGTCACCACCACGACTATCACCGGCGACGTTAAACAGTTCATGGTTGTCTTTGATGAACTCATAGATATCAATCTGAGACGGTGTAGAACCATCACGCAACTCAAGGAATGTCACCAGAGCGTCATAACCCGCACCATCGGCTAAGTCGGAAGGTTTATCTGGGTTACCATCTTGCCCCCATGGTAACTCGTCAGTATTAATTGAGTCGCCAAACAGGATATCGTTACCTTCGTTACCGTTGACCGTATCGTTGCCCATCTCCGCAATATCAGTGATGGTTTTACCACCTTGCAGAGCAGCCTGAAGATCCTCGGCTGAATTTACAATTTGGACTTCGCCAGCTTGAGCATAATATGGGCTGTAGGTATCTATTGCCCCTATTTCTACCCATGCTTTACTGCTGCCCCAATTACCATAGGTATCGCCATCACCTTCAAAGTTGAATTCGAAGTAGTAAGTTCCAGCGTTGGATACATTAATACTGATAGTTTCAGAATTGCCAGTCGACCCACTCGCTGCGAGCGTTCCATCAGAATTGTATAATTCCCAGAAAAAATCACCTTTAGATATACGAACATCAAACTTAATTGTTGAATTATCATCAACTATTGAGGTCATCTCAGAAACGTACTTGGTCGCTGATCTGTCGTAGACCCATTTAGCGTCGGGGTCGGTCATCACCAATTTATCGTCTGCATAGTACACGCTGCCGGAACCATCAGTCTGCACTACTTGAGCGTGAGTTCCATCAGCAAAATGCAACACTTCGTTGACCACATAAACTCCGTTAACTACTTGCATTGAAGTTTCTGACGTATTATCAAAGAACTTCAAAGTATCTTGCGAAATATTATCACCAATGCCGATAGCCATGACTGTCGACTTGCTACTCAACTCTGCGAATTCATCCAAAGCGCTTTGTAGGGTACTGCTATTAGGCTCACCATCGGTCAGGAAGAAAGTCAGATTCTGGCCGTCATTGCTTAAGCTATCGAACCAATCATTCGCAGCTTTCATCGCAACATAATAATCCGTACCGCCATCCGCATTAAGTTGAGTCGTAATCTGATCGATGAGGTCAGTGTAACCCTGTGTGTTCGGTTGCAAGTCACTGACTTCAAATGACACATCAATATAGTAATCAAAACCAATAAGCTTAAGGTTGATTGTTCCATCGTGTTGACTGATCTGTTCAACCAGATTCACCAACGCTTCTTTAACGACATCAACACGTGATTTACTGTAATACCCACCATCGATCGAGTCATCCATACTGCCCGATGTATCGATGACCAGCGCTATGTTGTAATCCACACCAGGCTGAACACTGACAACATAACCGCCAATATCGCCCATCAGGACATCGTCGCCTTTGCCACCATTTACAGTGTTATCACCGTTAGGTGAGCTATCCGGCAGGCCAACGGTACCAATGTCTGTTGAAGCATATTTAGGCAGATCCGCAGCTTGGCCGTTGCTATCGACTTCCTGAGCACCAACCGTAACTGAAAGATCTGGAGAAGTACCCGCAGGAGCCTCTACGACTAGCGTGACTTTACCATCAGAATCCAATGCGTTTGCCGGAATACTCCAGCGACCGTTACCAAGGTCCTCACCAATAGACAACGTCACGCCATCAGGCACACCGGATACAATAACCTCCGTGAACACTTCGCTGCCATCAGCATCGTTAAGATCAACATCGATGTTCAATTCAAGAAAATCAGTAACTTTAGTCAGAGTACCATCATGAATTTCGTACTTGCCATCGTTGAGGTACAGAGTTTCGATGCTGTAAAAATCGTGATACGCATCGTTACCTTTATACTTAAAGGTAAAATCTGCCTGTGGTGCTAGCGGGTTGTCGCCTTGGGCAATAAAGACAAGATCCGACAATGAAGCATTCAAATAAGCCGTATCGTTTCCTTCACCGCCATAGTATGTTGTTGTGGCTTCTATCGAAGTAGAAATCAACACATCATCACCACTGCCACGCTCATCACCGTACATCACTAAGTTAGTAACGTTGCCACCAATCAAAATATCCGAACCTTCATGACCGAAAATCTGTTGGGTTGAGTCGTCTCCAATCAGGATATCGTTGCTTGATGTACCAGTCGTTCCCGCATCTGGGTTATTCGCGATAATGCTTTCAATGTAATCCGACACGTAATGGTCACTATTGCTGAGCGACGCTGTAACCGATAGGCCATCAGAAATAGGCGCAACGTGCACAGTTACGGTAGCAGTATCCGTCAACCCATCACTATCCTTAACGGTATAAGTAAACGTGGCGTCGCCATCGAAACCTGGCGCAGGCTTAAAGCTAATAGAGCCATCATCATTCAATGTCACAGTGCCCGTCGATGGAGAATCGACCGACGTGATTTCCAATGTGTCACCGTCAGGGTCAGAATCGTTTGCCAACAAGACTGAAGGATCGATAGTCAGACTTCCGTCTTGGATCATACATAACTCATCACCCAATACTGGTGCATCAAGCAGTGAAGAGAAGTCACCGACCAAAGCGCCATCTTCATACTGTCCAATCGCAACATCCAGAGCAGCATTGCCACCTTGATCCCAGTACACAATTTCAACGTTATGGTAACCATCAGAACTCAATGTAAAAGTGTCATGAACACGCTCAGTCGTAGACTGAATGCCGTCGTACTGAGCAACCACTTGACCATCGACTTTAATAAAGTAACCGTCGTCCGCATTCACTTTCAGTGAATAAGTCCCTGCAGCCAAGTAAACCGCACCAGTCAGCAACATCACGCCATCGGTGGTGTTGCTCGGTACGGCCCCCTTCATCGAGCTCGCGTCAGAACCTAAGAAATCTTGCAGCTGCGAATTGGACGTTAACCCACCATTCTGATTCCCGTTGCTTAACTGGTAATCAATGTTAGACACATCAAACGTCACGTCCGGTTGATTTTTAGCGATAAGAGCCAGAGCATCTGCAACCGAATCCATGTTACCCAAACCACCAGTCCGCTCGTCGTACGCATAATATTTACCCGAGAAGCAGTGGTTACTGGTTGATGTATCGTCTTGGGCTATAGGGGACGCATCGTTATCCACGATGGTCGCTGTGCCTTCTACACCGCCAACCGTCAACGTGAACGTTTCATTCGCTTCGTCGATCGTGTCATCGATGGTCGCAACCGTCGCCGTGAACTCCGTCACGCCCGCTGGTACCGTGATCAGGCCTGTATCCGCATCGTAAGTCACGCCATTGCTGAACGTCACGTTCGATAGGTCTGTGTCGTAGTCGTCGCTGCCCGCTGTGCCGTTCGACAAGCTGAAGCTGTAAGTTTGCGCCGACGTACTTTCGTTGCTTAGGCTCACGGTGAACACCGCGCCTTCGCCTTCATCTACCGCCTCGCCTGACGCGTCGACCGCCGTGCTCACACTGCTGATCGTCGGTGCCGCATCGTTATCCACGATGGTCGCTGTGCCTTCTACACCGCCAACCGTCAACGTGAACGTTTCATTCGCTTCGTCGATCGTGTCATCGATGGTCGCAACCGTCGCCGTGAACTCCGTCACGCCCGCTGGTACCGTGATCAGGCCTGTATCCGCATCGTAAGTCACGCCATTGCTGAACGTCACGTTCGATAGGTCTGTGTCGTAGTCGTCGCTGCCCGCTGTGCCGTTCGACAAGCTGAAGCTGTAAGTTTGCGCCGACGTACTTTCGTTGCTTAGGCTCACGGTGAACACCGCGCCTTCGCCTTCATCTACCGCCTCGCCTGACGCGTCGACCGCCGTGCTCACACTGCTGATCGTCGGTGCCGCATCGTTATCCACGATGGTCGCTGTGCCTTCTACACCGCCAACCGTCAACGTGAACGTTTCATTCGCTTCGTCGATCGTGTCATCGATGGTCGCAACCGTCGCCGTGAACTCCGTCACGCCCGCTGGTACCGTGATCAGGCCTGTATCCGCATCGTAAGTCACGCCATTGCTGAACGTCACGTTCGATAGGTCTGTGTCGTAGTCGTCGCTGCCCGCTGTGCCGTTCGACAAGCTGAAGCTGTAAGTTTGCGCCGACGTACTTTCGTTGCTTAGGCTCACGGTGAACACCGCGCCTTCGCCTTCATCTACCGCACTACTTGAAATAGAAGAAATTGTCGAGGTATCGCTAGTTTCAATCGATTCCGCCCCCGTAGACACAACCAACAAACTCGACAGCGCCAAACTTTGGGTTTGTGAAAGGCCTAGACTCTCGAATCCTGTGGTATCGAAGTCTGTCGTGGCGATGGTTTCTGAGCCGATACGCTCGATGGTTGCCGCTTCGGCGAGCGCAGAGCCTTGGGCTCCGCCGGCCGCTGGAGCTTCGGCGTCATCGACTTGAGTCGGGTCCTGGCCTTCTTCTAATGCAGCAAAAATGCGCGCTACATCATCGGTGATGTCTTGCGGAGTATTATTTGCATCAACGAGTTGTGCCTTGAGTTCTGCATCATCCGTGATGTTATCGCCTCTTTGGACAATAACGGTCCCGTGAGGCAGTTTTTCACCAATTGTCGCGGTACGAATGTTACCGTTGGTGTCGATCACGATCATTTGATTTGCAGACAGGATTCCACTAGACACAAGAAGGTTTAAACCCATAAAAAACCTCAGAAACTTTTGAAGTGAATTACCGCATGCCGTTCAAGCATTGGCGATAGTTATTATTCGAATAAAATTGGCTCGACGATAACACTAAACCTTAGTTAAACAAAGGTTAAAACGTTATACGGTTAACGTTTTTTTGACGGATTCGATGGTTTCTCAAAGTTAATACATGGAATCAAGATCACTTAATAAAAATCACGCCATTAGCTTTATTTTCCTCTCTCTAAAGCGTAAAATTCGCGCTTTATTAATAAGTTAACAATTAACTCAGACCGACACCCTTAACAAGTTGGTCAATTTGAGTCATGGTCCGTCACATTTTTGACACGCAAACCCATTCATCTCATTAATGAGATGAACTTTGCTTTAGACTCTGCGCTCATTCGTTTTCCATCCGATATGGGAGTTTGATTTTGAAAGGGTTTTCCTTAAAGACTTTAGTCTGCGCACTTGCGTTTACCAGCCCCGCATTTGCTCAAACGTTGGAGCAGGCGGTATCACTGACACTGGCCTCCAATCCTGAGTTAAAAAGTGCGTTTAACCAGTACAAAAGCCGTGTATCTGAATCGAATGCGGCTTCCGGAGCGTATCTTCCACGTATTGATTTAGATGCGGGTATTGGCTACGAAGGTATTAACCCTGCAGAATCAAGTAGCAGTTCCGACACTGATATGACGCGAAAAGACGTCACGCTGACGTTTAATCAATTGATTTGGGACGGTTCTGCGACACTTAACGATATGGATCGCACCGCAGCGGAAGCCGAAGCAGATCGCTATCAACTTCTTGCTGACGCATCGGATAAAGCACTGGAAGTTGCCAAAATCTACCTCGAAGCAACAAAAGCATACGAAGTGCTGGTTTTGTCAGAAAACAATCTGGCGACCCATAAAGAAATCTACCGCGACATTAAAAAGCGCGCAGAATCCGGCATCGGTTCAACCGCGGACGTCACACAAGTTGAAGCTCGTATAGCAAAAGCGCACGGCAACCTTCTGGCAGCACAGAATAATTTGTTTGATGCTTACGTTCAGTTTCGTCGCCTTGTCGGTCAAGAG
This sequence comes from Vibrio fluvialis, assembly GCF_900460245.1. Taxonomy (NCBI): domain Bacteria; kingdom Pseudomonadati; phylum Pseudomonadota; class Gammaproteobacteria; order Vibrionales; family Vibrionaceae; genus Vibrio; species Vibrio fluvialis. Next base: position 1,200,230 of record NZ_UHIP01000002.1, on the reverse strand, counting down.
CCATTGGGTCTTATTTTCCCTCGCGCTGACAGTACTGCCCTTCCATTAACCGTCGAGCAAGCTCTTGAACAGGCTCAGAAGTCACATCCCGTGATTAAAGTCGCGCAAACCGATGTGGATGCAGCAAGGTTCCAATACAAACAATCCAAAGCTCCGAACTATCCCACCATTTCGTTTGAAGCTTCTCAAACTTGGCTGAATGATGCAGGGGGTTACGAAGGCAGCAGCGATGAGACCACAGCCATGATCCGTCTTCGTTACAATCTATACAACGGCGGCGCAGACAGCGACAAAACTGAAGGCGCAGCTTACCAGCTTAACCGCGCAAAAGATCTTCGAGAGAATACCTTCCGCACGGTCGAAGAAGGATTGCGTTTATCCTGGAATGCACTGGATCTCACGCTGCAACAAAAAGAGTTTTTGTCTGATCACGTAGATTCAGCCTCTAAAACTGTGATTGCTTATCGTAAACAATATTTGATCGGTCAGCGAACGCTTCTGGATCTGTTGAACACAGAAAACGAGTTGTTTGAAGCCCGTAAAGATTATCTCGATGCGAAATATTCAGAGCAATACGCCAAATACCGTTTAATGAACGCGACAGGCAACCTCCTTAGCGCCTTGCGCGTTGATGTACCAGAAGAGTGGATGACGAAGGTAGAGTACTAAATATGAAGATTCGCACTTTATTGCTGGCTGTAGTAGCCGTGGCGTTGTCCCGCCCGCTATTTGCAAATGAAGAGCCTAGTGCAGACGTTTACGACTACATCACCACACCCGTCGCAAACCAAGTGGACGATTTGTTGGATGATGACAACGATGGTGTCATCAATGCACGAGATAAGTGCCCAGACACACCTTCCGCGTCCAAAATTGATAACGATGGCTGCGGTGAGTCGATCAAATCCTCACATTTGCAACAACTGCATATTTTGTTTGCCAATGATTCAAGTGATATTCCACCTGTTTTTCTGAATCAAATTCGTCAGATGGCCGACTTTTTAAGGCTCTACTCAGAGACTTCAATTGAATTACAAGGTTACGCCAGTAAAGTAGGTAAACCAGAGTACAATCTGGCGTTATCTAAACAACGTTCTGAAGCGGTGCGTTTGCAATTGGTTCGGTTTGGTGTCACGCCTAAGCGAATCCGCATTGTCGGCTTTGGTGACACCGTACTTGCAGTGGAAGGCGAAGATCAAGTGAGTCATGCCCGCAACCGTCGCGTCACAGCCAGTGTCGTTGGATTTAAAGGTGAAGTGGTTAAAGAATGGACCGTATTCACGACTCTGCCGAAATAACGCTTGAGTAAGACGAAAGATTGCTTCTTTATGAAAGTCCCGATTTGTCGGGACTTTGCTGTTTTCGAAACGGCATTCTTCATTTAAGTCATGAACTATCTGCGCAATGTATTAAAAATACCTATATAAGATAGTCAGTTATAAAATTAATCGACATAATTGCACCATTATCAGTCCAATTGTGTATAAGTTTCACTTTCCATACCTTATGGATTTCACCGCAGGATCGCACCATGAGTCAACGCAGTTATCACCAGCTCTCGCCCGGCGAACTTGAATTTGTCGACGACCAGACCGCCGCGCTGCTGCTCAACACCCCGAGCAGTGCCCGCATTATGTTGTGGGTGATGGTGCTGTTTTTTATCCTGGCGGGCGCGTGGGCTTCGTGGGCTCAAATCGACAAAGTGACCGTCGGTCAGGGCAAAGTGGTGCCCTCGTCGCAGATTCAGGTGGTGCAGAACCTCGAAGGCGGGTTGGTGAAACAGATTCTGGTGCGCGAGGGGGAGCAGGTGAAAAAAGGTCAACAACTGCTGCTGATTGACGACACCCGCTTTCGCTCTGATTACCGCGAGCGTGAACAGCAGGTGGCCAACCTGACCGCCAGCGTGTTGCAGCTCTCAGCCTCGATTGCCAGTGTGGTGGTCAATGAAGAGTTCACTGAAGCCGAGTGGGAAAAGAGCGTGCGCATCGATTACACCAAGCTGGCGTTTCCGCCAGCGCTGGTTGAGTCGCAGCCAGACCTGGTGGAGCGTCAGCGCGCGCAGTACCGTCAGGATTTGGATAACCTGCGCAACCAGCTGTCGGTGATTTCCCAACAGGTGAAGCAGAAGCAGCAGGATTTGGTGGAGATTCAGGCCCGGGTGGTGAACCTGCGCCAGAGCTACAGCTACGCCAACAAGGAGCTGGAAATCACCAAGCCGCTGGCGGATGAAGGCGTGGTGCCGCGCATTGAGCTGCTCAAACTGCAGCGTCAGGTCAACGACACCCGCCGCGACCTCACTTCCAGTGAGCTCAAAGTGCCGGTGCTGAAATCCGCGCTGCGCGAATCGATGCTGAGCCGCATTGATGCGGCGCTCAAGTTCCGCTCCCAGCAGCAGGATGCGCTCAATCAGACTCAGGACAAGCTCTCTGCGATGACCGAATCCACCGTGGGACTGGAAGACCGGGTCAACCGCACCGTGGTGGTCTCCCCGGTGACCGGCACCATCAAAACCCTGTACGTCAACACCGTCGGCGGCGTGATTCAGCCGGGGATGGACATCGTGGAAATCGTGCCGACCGAAGATACCTTGTTGGTGGAAGCGCAAATCGCGCCGCAGGACATCGCCTTTCTGCGTCCTGACCTGCCGGCGATTGTCAAATTCAGCGCGTACGATTTCACCAAATACGGCGGGCTGGAAGGCACGCTGGAGCACATCAGCGCCGACACCTCACAAGATGAGGACGGCAACAGTTTTTATCTGGTGCGGGTGCGCACCAAAGAGACGTCCCTCGGTCATGATGCCAGCCTGCCGATTATTCCCGGCATGACCGCTTCGGTGGACATCATCACCGGCAAACGGACCGTGCTGGACTACTTACTTAAGCCCATCCTCAGCGCCAAAGACAACGCGCTGCGGGAATGATGGAGAAGCGGCAAGCTCATGAGACGGATGACCGGACGTGACCCGACATAGCGTAAAGCGCGGGCTGATACTGCTGGCCGTGCTGACGGTGTCGTCGCTCGCCGGAGCCCTCAATACCCAGGAGCAGCAGTGGGTGGATGCAGTGAGCGCCACCTACGGACCGCGTGCGGGCAAACGGGTCGCCACCTGGCGCAGCGAGATGGCGCGTTATCGCTCGCTGCCGGAGCGTGAGCAGCTCACCGAGGTCAACCGCTTCTTCAACCAGCTCTATTTCGTCAACGACGATGTGCTGTGGGGCAAAACCGATTACTGGGCGACGCCGCTGGAGTTTCTCGGCAGCAACGCCGGCGACTGTGAAGACTTCACCATCGCCAAATATTTTTCACTGCTGGAGCTTGGGGTCTCGGACAAGAAGCTGCGTCTGGTGTACGTCAAAGCCATTGAGCTGAATCAGTTTCACATGGTGCTGGCCTACTACGACACCCCGAGCGCCCAGCCGTTAATCCTGGACAACATCAACCCGCAAATCAAACCGGCGTCGCAGCGTCGGGACCTGCTGCCTATCTACAGCTTTAACGGTCAGCATCTGTGGTTGATGAAATCCAAAAACGGTGAGCTCGCGGGGAACGCTTCACGGCTCAGCCTGTGGAATGACTTACGTTCACGCGAGCGCTCGCTGAACCTGAATAAACCGTTGGTCAATTACGATGAGTAGGTAAGATGACACTATACAAACAACTGGTCGCCGGCATGGTCACGGTACTGATTCTGTTGATGATTTGCGTATTCATCATCGAATTTAAGACCACCCGCAACAACTTAGAGCAGCAACAGCGCTCAGAGGTGAGCAACACCATCAACACGGTGGGGCTGGCGCTGGCGCCGTATCTGGAGAACAAGGACACCGTGGCGGCCGAGTCGGTCATCAACGCGCTGTTTGACGGCAGCACCTATTCGGTGGTGCGCCTGCGGTTTCTGGACGACGACGCGGAGATTGTGCGCGCCTACCCCATCAAGCCGAGTCAGGTGCCGCAGTGGTTCACCAACCTCAACCTGTTTGAGCCCATCCATGACCGCCGCGTGGTGACCAGCGGCTGGCTGCAACTGGCGGAAGTGGAAATCGTCAGCCACCCGGGTGAGGCGTACGCGCAGCTGTGGCAGGCGCTCATCCGTCTGTGTCTGGCGTTCGGCTCGATTACGCTGGTAGGCCTGATGGCGATTGCGCTTATCGTGCGCCACGCGCTCAAGCCGCTGCAGATGATAGTGCAGAAGATGGCACAGATTGCCCGTAACCAGTTCGGCGACCCGTTGCCGCTGCCCGACACGCGCGATTTGACCGCGGTGGTCGAGGGCATCAACAGCATGTCGGCGCAGGTGGAGAAATACTTCAAAGCGCAGGCTCAGGAAGCGCAGATGCTGCGTGAGCGCGCCTACATCGACCCGGTGTCGCAACTGGGCAACCGCGCGTACTACATGAACCAGCTCAATGGCTGGCTGAGCGAGAACGCCGTGGGCGGCGTGGCCATTTTGCAGGCGCAGTTCATCAAAGAGCTCTACGAAGAGAAAGGCTACGAAGCGGGCGACGGCATGGTGCGCGATTTGGCCGCGCAGCTCAAAGCCACCGTCACCACGCCAAACGCCACCATTGCGCGCATCTCCACCGATGAATTCGGTTTGATTTTGCCCAATCTGGATGAGAGCGAGCTGCGTCTGGTGGCCGATGGCCTCATCAACGCCATTCAGGTGGTCAACCCTGACCCGACCGGCATGGCCGCGGCGGATGCGTCGCTGGGTGTGGTGCACAACAAAGAGAGCAAAACCTCAACCGAGATGCTCTCACTGCTGGATAACGCGGTGGCCACGTCCAAAGCCAATCCGGAGCTGAAGTACGGCTTTGTCACCAGTGCCACCCATCAGGTGGTGATGGGCAAACAGCAATGGAAAGCGCTGGTTGAAGAAGCGATTCATCACGACTGGGTCACCTTCCGCTTCCAGGCCGCCAACCACAGCGACGGCCAGACGTTCCACCGTGAAGTGTTCTCGGCGATTGAAAAAGACAACGTGCGCTACAGCGCCAACCAATACCTGTTTGCCTTAGAGCAGCTGCACGCCAGCCACCTGTTTGACCAGTACGTGTTGCAGGCGATGGTGGAGAAACTCGACGCCGGCGAGCTGACCGACACCCTCGCCATCAATATCGCGCAAAGCAGCATCGAGCAGCCGAGCTTCATTCGCTGGGTCACTCAGCTGCTCGCGCGCCACAAAACCGTGTGCGACAAACTGCATTTTGAAATTCCCGAGAGCTGCTTTGTCAACGCGCCCCATCACACCGCCCTGTTCTGTCATGCGGTGCGCAGCGCGGGCGCCGGCTTTGGGGTCGACAACTACGGCCGTAACTTCCAGTCGCTCGATTACATCAACGAGTTCCGTCCGGATTACGTCAAACTCGACTACCTCTTCACTCATCACCTGGATGACGAGAAACAGAAATTTACCCTCACCTCCATTTCGCGCACCGCGCACGATTTGGGCGTCACCACCATTGCGTCACGGGTCGAGACCCAAGTGCAGCTCGATTTTCTGTCGGAGCATTTTATCGATGTGTTCCAAGGTTTTATTGTGGATAGATAAGGATGCGCGGAATGCAAGACACGCTGCTCAATGCCCTGATATACGTCAGCCGTTATTACGGCCTCGCCAATTCGCCGGAGGCGCTGGTCAACGGCCTGCCGCTCTCCGACGGTAAGCTGACGCCCTTCTTATTCCCGCGCGCTGCCGAGCGGGCGGGTCTGGTCGCCAAAGAGAACCGCTCAGCGCTCCAGGCCATTCCGCATCTGGTGTTTCCGGTGGTGCTGCTGCTCAAAAGCGGCGAAGCGTGCGTGCTGAGCAGCATCAACGAAGAGAAGCAGGAAGCGGAAATCGTCACCGCCGAATCGGGCATGGTACCGGTCGCCTACCCGCTGGCAGAGCTCACCGAGCGCTACATCGGCCGCTACTTCATGGTCAAAAAGCAGTTTCGCTTTGATGAACGCTCACCGGAAGTGCTCAAGACCCGCCACGGTCACTGGTTCTGGGGCACCATCTGGCAGTCAAAACGCATCTACCGCGACGTTCTGGTGGCCTCAGTTCTGATTAACCTGTTTGCCATCGCCGCGCCGATGTTCACCCGTCTGGTGTACGACAAAGTGGTACCCAACCTCGCGTTTGAGACCCTGTGGGTGCTGGCCAGCGGCGTGTTCATCATCTTCTTGTTTGATTTGACCCTCAAGCTGCTGCGCAACTACTTCATCGACGTGGCGGGGAAAAAGTCCGACATTCTGATTTCCTCTAAACTGTTTGCCAAAGTGATGGGCATTCGTATGGAGTCGCGCCCGCCGTCGGTCGGCGCCTTTGCGCGTCACCTGCAGGAGTTTGAGTCAATTCGCGAGTTCTTTACCTCAGCGACCATCGCCTCTCTGATTGACCTGCCGTTTGCGCTGCTGTTTCTGACCCTGATTTGGCTGATGGCTGGCAATCTGGTGCTGGTGCCGGTCGCCGGCGTGGTGATTCTGATTGTCTACTCGCTGCTGATTCAGGCACCGCTGCGCCGCGCGATTGAAGAAGGCTCGCGCCTCGCCTCGCAAAAGTACGCCAACCTGATTGAGAGCCTGGCGGGGCTTGAAACCCTCAAACTGTTCGGCGCGCAGAGCCAGTTTCAGTACCGCTGGGAAGAAGCGGTGGCGCACATGGCCAACTGGAACATCAAAAGCCGCCGCATCACCGACGGGATTCAGAACACCGCCGGCTTTGTCCAGCAATCGTCGAACGTCGGCATGATTATTCTCGGTGTCTACCTGATTGCCGAAGGCGACCTCACCATGGGCGGGCTGATTGCTGCCACCATGCTGAGCGGGCGCGCGATTGGGCCGCTGGTGCAGCTGTCACTGCTCTCCACCCGCTACAATCAGGCCAAATCGTCGCTGACCATCATTGAGCAGGTGATGGTGATGCCGGACGAACAGGAAGAAGGCAAACGCTACATTCACCGCCCGATGATTCAGGGCAAGATTGAGCTCGATAAAGTGACCTTCCACTACCCGAACTCGCCGGTGGCCTCGATTCGCGACCTCAGCCTGACCATCAATCCGGGCGAGAAAGTCGCCATCATTGGTCGCATCGGCTCGGGCAAAACCACCTTAGAGCGCCTCATCATGGGCCTCTATCAGCCCACCGAAGGTCACGTGCGCATTGACGATACCGACATTCAGCAGCTGCACCACATTGATGTGCGGCGCAACATCGGCTGCGTGCCGCAAGAAAGCGTGCTGTTTTACGGCACCATTCGCGACAACATCACCCTCGGGCGCCCGCTGGCTGACGACCGCGACGTGATGGACGCCGCCAACCGCGCCGGCGTGACCGTGTTTACCCAACAAGATCCGGCAGGACTGGAGCGTCAGGTCGGCGAAGGCGGCCTGCTGCTCTCCGGCGGCCAGCGTCAGGCGGTCGCCATTGCCCGCGCCCTGCTCGGCCGCCCGCCCGTGCTGCTGATGGATGAACCCACCAGCGCGATGGACAACCGCTCTGAGCTGCAAATCAAACATCAGCTCAGTCAGCTCACCCCGAGTGAGACACTGGTGCTCATCACCCACAAAACCACCATGCTGGATGTGGTCGACCGGGTGATTGTGATGGAGAAGGGCTGCATCATCGCCGACGGCCCGAAAGAGATGGTGCTCAATGACCTGCGTCACGGCAAAGTGAGAGTGGTGCAGTAAACATTTCACCTCTTAATGAAAGCGACAGGGTCAAAACTGTCGCTTTCTTTTTGCCATGTGAAAACGTCTTACTATATGGAAAATAAAATATTTTTATTCTCGATCAGATTCTGACACCCAGCTTCTGCTAAAATCACATTTTTCCGTCTGGCGTAAACGAACCACTGTGCAGCTACCCAATCAAATTCGGCTCTACTGGGCCAATAAAACCATTAATTATTGTGTACTGATCCTGATTACCTTGCTTGGTGTGGTGATCCCAGCCTGGCATTACAATCTCAACACCTGGGTCACACCGCTTATTCTGGGGGTGATCGCTGCCGCCCTCGCCGAGCGAGACGACAGCTTTACTGGTCGTCTTAAGGCGATCACACTGACGTTTATCTGTTTTGCGGTCGCCGCCTTTTCGATTGAAATTCTGTTCCGCACCCCACTGCTGTTCGCGATTGGTCTGTTTATCTCGACCTTTGGTTTTATCATGCTCGGTGCGATGGGTTCGCGCTACGCCAGTATTGCTTTTGGCTCCTTGCTGATCGCCATTTACACGATGTTGGGTGCCCACCAAAGCACCAACATCTGGTTCCAACCGCTGCTGCTGCTGACGGGCAGTGCTTGGTATTATCTGGTTTCGATGATCTGGCATGCGTTCTGGCCAATGCAGCCAGTACAACAAGATCTCGCTAATGTCTTCGTACAATTAGCCAACTACTTTGATGCAAAATCCAAGCTGTTTCACCCGGTATCTAACTTGGTTCCGCAGCCGCATCGTATTACCGAAGCCAACCTGAATGCGGCCACCGTTAATGCATTAAACCAAGCCAAAGCGACGTTTCTCACCCGTTCGAAACGCGGTCATGTCGACAGTGCCAGTGACCGCTTTCTGAAAATCTATTTTCTGGCTCAGGATATTCATGAGCGAGCCAGTTCCACGCACTATCGCTATCAGGATCTGGCCGACAATTTTGGTCGCACCGATGTCCTGTTCCGTTTTAAGCATCTCTTGGAAACTCAGGCCAAAGCGTGCCGCGAAATCGCTCATTCGATACGTATTGGCCGCAGCTACCAACATGGCAGCGAATCGGTATTGGCGCTGGATGAACTGCAACTTTCTCTGACTCATTTACAGGAACAAAAACGGCCGGAATGGAAGATGTTGCTCGCCCAGCTCGGCTATCTGTTCAATAACCTCGCCACTGTGGAAAAGCAGCTCAGCAACGTTTCCAACCCGGATGTTTCCAAACCGGAAGAAGATGTGCTGGATGATACCGAAGCCCACACGCTCAAAACCATGTGGCTGCGCATTAAAGCCAACCTGAACAGAGATTCCTTGCTGTTCCGCCATGCGGTACGCATGTCGATTGCACTGACGCTGGGTTACGGCATTTTGCAGGGACTTGGACTGGAACGTGGCTACTGGATTCTGCTCACCACCCTGTTTGTTTGTCAGCCCAACTATGCGGCGACGCGTCAAAAGCTCACATCCCGGATTATCGGCACGTTGGCTGGTTTGCTGATTGGTGTGCCACTGCTGACATTCTTCCCTTCTCAGGAAAGCCAGTTGGTGTTGATCGTCTTTTCCGGCGTGATGTTCTTTGCCTTCCGACTCAACAACTACGGCTACGCGACTGGCTTTATCACGCTGCTGGTACTGTTCTGCTTCAACCAATTGGGTGAAGGGTTTGCAGTAGTCTTGCCGCGCCTGGCCGATACTCTGATTGGCTGCGCATTAGCGGTTGGCGCGGTTATCTTTATCCTGCCGGACTGGCAATCTAAACGACTGCACAAAGTGATGGCCGATGCGATTGACGCCAATAAACAGTATCTGGGGCAGATCATCGGCCAGTATCGGATTGGTAAAAAAGATAACCTGACTTACCGTATCGCCCGTCGTAACGCGCACAATCAGGATGCCGCGTTGGCTGCGGCGGTTAGTAACATGCTGGCAGAGCCGGGAAAATATCGCACCGCAACAGATGAGAGTTTCCGTTTTCTGACGCTGAACCACGCGCTGCTGAGCTACATTTCTGCATTGGGTGCCCATCGAACTCGCATTGATGATGAAATCGTCCATCAACTCGTGCTCGATTCTCACCGCGTTATCCACCAGCATCTGGACGTTTTGTATCAACAGCTCTTTACTCACTGCGGTGATTGCGATACCAGCACCATTGATGATTCCGGACTGGAAAAGAGGCTGGCAGAGTGGCGGGAAGAAGATGACAGCTCCGCCCGTATGGTGCTCCAACAACTGCATCTTATCTATCGAATGCTGCCGGAATTGCATTCGCTGGCCAGCAAGTTTGCGGTTAGAGTTGGTTAAATATGCAACAAGTTTAAAGGGAGCCAAATTGGCTCTCTTTAACGTTTTGTTGGATAAACCCTGACAATGTTCGGACAAAAAAACATCGTTCAAATACTATTTTTGTACTCAGAAAAATCTTACAGAGTAAGACGGCCATGGGATATGAATACGAAGGATTGTTTCCGAAGAGTCGCAGTAGTCAGAGCGTGAGTATGAATACCATCCAGTTTGAACAGTTGAAATCACAGTTAAAGTTAATGACGCCGCAACAGCTGAAATCGTTGCAGGGCGAAATTCGTCATTCGTTGGAACAAGAACAAACCAGCTTGTTGACCGACGAAGAGATGGATGTCATTGCGAGCTTGTTTTCCTGAGCAACTTGCACTTTCGAATATCCGAACTTAAGCTTTTAATAGTCTAGAGGAAAGCCAATGCCTGTTTCAGCCGTACAACCGGGATATTCGATCATCCAACAGTCATCCAAAATGGCTGAGGATGCTGCGCGCGAAATTCAGCAAAACAAAGCTTACAATCCTGTCGACATCACCGATAAAGCCATGGAGTTCAATAAAGTTGAGCTCGATAAACCCCGCCGTAACGATCCCGTTGATCCGCTCATCAAACTGAATCAGTCCCAGCAATACGGCCGTATTGGCACCAACGTTTTGCAGCGCGATCAGGATATGATCGGCAGTCTGCTTGATATCAGCGTCTGACTCCCACAGTCTCCCATTTTCTCTCTCCCGTTTTGTGCAAATTGTCAGTGTGTGTGTCGAAACATTGAGTTTGCGCCGCTCATCGGTACAATGCACCCAAATTTTTGAATCAGTATCGCTATGCCAAAACTAAATCTGCAGCGTCGTGAAGGTGCCAGTGCTCTACAGCAAGCATTAACGACCGAACAGTTCACTTCTGCACTAGAACCCAAGCACACGCTTCCCACGACCAAACTGACCTCTAGCCCCGCGCTCACCGAGAAGCATGTTCAGCAACGTTGGGAGAAGCTGGCATTAAGCAGTGCGCAAGACGCGTTGTTTGATCCGGTCACTGAACAGCAGATGATGGCATACGAAAAAAATATCGAGTATTTCATCGGTACCGTGAAAGTACCGGTTGGCGTAGCCGGGCCACTTCGTATCAATGGGCTGCATGCCAATGGTGATTACCTTATTCCATTGGCGACCACCGAAGCAGCACTGGTGGCCTCTTATCATCGTGGAAGCCGCCTGATCACCGCCGCTGGCGGAGCCAGTGCAATGCTGCTCAATGAAGGCGTGAGCCGAACTCCGGTATTTGCCTTTTATAATCTGGCGCAAGCCGGACAATTTGTCGCTTGGGTGACCACGCAATACGATATTTTTAAGTCGATCGCCCAATCCACCACGGCACACGGCAAATTGCATGACATCAACGTGACTCTGGAAGGCAATCATGTCTATCTGGTGTTTGAGTATCTGACCGGAGATGCGTCAGGGCAAAACATGGTGACGATTGCCACCAACGCCGTGTTTGAATTCATCATGCAGCATTCGCCGATTGAACCAGAGTACGCATTTCTGGACGGAAACCTGTCCGGTGACAAAAAGGCCAACAGCCACGTACTGCGCAGTGTGCGCGGAAAAAAAGTCACCGCTGAAATCCATCTGACCGCAGCGCTGGTGAAAAAGTATCTGCACACCACTCCGGAAAAGATGGTCCAGTTTGGGCACATGACCACACTCGGGGGCGCGTTGAGCGGTAGCATCGGTGTCAATGCGCATTACGCCAATGCGCTGGCAGCACTCTACGTCGCTTGTGGTCAGGATGCGGCTTGTGTGGCGGAATCCGCCGTGGGTATTACCCGCATGGAAGTGAACAAGCACGGCGGCCTTTATGCGAGCGTCACCCTGCCGAATCTGATGGTCGGTACGGTAGGCGGCGGTACGGGTTTACCGAGCCAAAAAGCCTGTCTCGATATTCTTGGTTTAGCTGGCAATGGCCATGCCCGAGCCTTGGCGGAAGTTGCGGCCGGACTATGTCTGGCTGGTGAACTGTCCATCGTTGGCGCATTCAGCGCAGGTCATTTCTCGCGTGCGCACCACAAACTGGCTCGTGGCTAACCAAATCACTTCCTAATAAAAAAGCCTTCTGTATCAGAAGGCTTTTTTGTCATACATGACTTAATGCGACATCGCGCTGGGATACGCTCACCCCTTTGATCTGCGCGTAAACCGCCATACCCGGTTGTAGTGCGAGATCCTGCAACGCCCATTCGGTGATAGTCGCCCACAAGAAGCAATCCGGAGCCAGTTCCAGCTTCAGAGCAATACTTTTCTTGTGTTCACCTTGTTGATGGTGCTCAATATTCGCAATACGCGCAGCAAGAATATTCCGAATGGAGGTCTTGCCGGGTTTATCGAGTGTCACTGAGACATCGTTGGCTCGAATCTGCAAGCGAATCGGCGCATTCAGCTCTCCATCCACCTGCTGCACCCAAAGACCCACTTGCGGAGCCAGCATAATCTGGGTTAAGCCAAATTGGGGATGATGCTGGGCAATGTTGCCGGAGAAGAGCGTGCTCTGATCGCTGAACGATTGCCACGGACGCATGCTGTGCGATGACCAGACTTGTTCAATCGGCCCCGAAGCCACCACACTGCCCTGCTCTAGCACCACCAGATGTTCGGCCAGACGCAGAATCTCATTCATACTGTGCGTAACATACAGGATCGGAATTTCCACTTGCTGCGCCAACTGCTCAAGAAACGGCATCACTTCACGTTTACGCGGCATATCCAGTGAAGCCAGCGGTTCATCCATAAGCAGCAAATCGGGTTTAGACAGTAGCGCCCGTCCAATCGCCACGCGCTGTTTCTCGCCGCCTGACAACGCGCTTGGATAACGATCTAACAAAGGGTCCAGTGCCAGTAGGGAAACAACCGAAGCAAAATAGTTGGCATCTTTCTCGCGCACGCCGTAATTCAGATTACCGCGCACCGTGTAGTGTGGAAATAATCTGGCTTCCTGAAACACATAGCCAATCCGGCGCTTTTCTATCGGCAGATTGATGCCTCGTTCGCGGCTGAACAACACACGTTCCTGAATCGTTATCTCGCCGCTGTCTGGCGAAATTAACCCGCTGATAACGTTAATCAACGAGGTTTTGCCTGCGCCAGAACGGCCAAAGATGGCGGTAATCCCCTTGCCTGGTAGCGTCAGCGACACATCGAGCTTGGTTGAGCCTAAGGTTTTCGTAAACTGCACTCGCAACGCGCTCATCGGCTGACCCCCAGTTTACGTTTCATTCTTCGGCTGACCCACTCAGAGATAAAGAGTGAAAGCAGTGCAATCACAATGGAAATAATGCACAGCCTGGCAGCTTCCATCTCTGCACCCGGCGTTTCCAGAAAGTTATACATCGCCAACGGAATAGTTTGCGTCTCACCGGGGATATTCGAGACAAAACTGATGGTCGCACCAAACTCACCAAGGCTGCGGGCAAATGAAAGCATTACCCCCGTAATTATGCCCGGCAACGTCAGCGGTAACGTAATGGTCGCAAACACTTTAAGCGGCGATGCGCCTAGCGTGCGGGCCGCCTGCTCAAGCTTAGGATCCACGCTTTCCAGGCTGAGCCGGATGGAACGAACCATCAACGGTAAAGCAATCACCACACACGCTAGTACGGCACCACGCCAGCTAAAGCTGAACGAGATACCAAACCAGGCATCCAGCCACTGGCCAATAACGCCCTGCTTGCCCATGGAAATCAGCAGCAGATAACCCACTACCACCGGCGGCAGCACCAATGGCAGGTGTACCAAGCTATCAAGCGCACTTTTGCCCACGAACTCTTTGCGTGCCAGCAACCAACCAATACCCAAGCCGATTGGCAGCAACCACAATACGGCATATCCAGCCACTTTGAGGCTGAGCAGGAGTGCCGTTAATTCGTAGTCGGTTAGCAGCGTGATATTACTCAGCAAATTTCTCAGTTCCCATATCCGTGCGGAAGCCGTAATGCTCCATCACCGCTTTAGCTTTATCAGACTCCAGAAATTCGACAAACGCACGGCTGGCGTCTTTGTCAGTAATTTGCACCAGCGGATAGTGAATCGCGCTGTGCAGCGCGGGATCAAACGTCGACACGATTGCCACGTTGTCGGTCAGAATCGCATCGGTTTTATACACCATCCCCAGCGGTGCTTCACCTCGCTCAACCAAGGCCAAAGCCAGACGTACGTTGTTGGTCTGCGCCAGTTTCGGTTGTACGGTTTCCCACACGCCCAAGTTGGTCAGCGCTTCTTTGGAGTACATACCAACAGGCACAGCATCAGTATTACCGACTGCCATGCGAGAGTCTTTCAACACGCTTTGCCACTCTTGCTTGTTGGCAACATCAAACGGTTTTTGTTCTGACTTCGCCGGTTTGATCAGCACCAGCTGGTTTCCTGCCAAAAGAGTGACATTGTCACGCTTAACAATTTTCTTTTCGATCAGATGTGAAACCCATTTTTCATTCGCGGACAGGAAAACATCGGCCGGTGCACCACGTTCAATCTGACGTGCCAATGAAGAAGAGCCGCCGTAAACAGGTACCACGTCGACATCGTGATCCGCGTCATACGCAGAAATAAGGTCATTGACCGCGTTGGTCATAGAAGACGCTGCGTAGATGTTAACGGTATCTTTTGCCCAAACAGGTGTGCTGGCCAATACAGCACTGAGCAAAAACGCGATTTTTTTTATTTGAGTGTTCATGATAAGAGTCCATTGAGTTCTGGCCATAATAAAGCAAGATTCAGATGCTGCTCGATAGCATCAGCAATACGATCGATCGCCTGCTCTTTTGCTGCAACATGATCATGCACTTGAATTGCGTCTGCGCCGGCCCACTGACAAATCAATTCGGCAGCAGAAAAGGTATCAAATATACCGTGTAAATAGGTGCCAAGTATTTGATTGCAGTCACTGACTAGGCCATCTTGCTCACCATGGGTAAGTTCAATCACCCGTGTGCAGTTTGACGCTGGCGAAGACACACTGCGGCCGACGTGAATTTCGTAGCCGGAGACGGGTGTAGACTTACCGTTAAGATGTAAAGTTCCTTTGACGTTGGTGAGCTGCTTCTCGCCCGTCAGTGTCGTTTCCATGGCGAGCAAACCCAGACCTTCGCTGCTGCCGGGCTGACCTTCGACACCTTCGGGATCATGTACCCATTCGCCCAACATCTGATAGCCACCACAAATTCCCATCACTTTGCCACCTAAACGCAAATGACGCTGAATATCTTTGTCCCAGCCTTGCCGCTTCAGATACTCCAGATCAGCGCGAGTCGATTTGCTGCCAGGCAGAATGATGAGGTCGGCACGGTCTAAACGTTCACCCTTACCCACATAACGCAGGTTAATATCTGGATTGAGTCGCAACGCATCAAAATCGGTATGGTTGCTGATGCGGGTAAACACTGGCACCACAACATTGAGTTTGACCTGCTGGCCGACAACCTGATTGGCCGTGATTGCGTCTTCCGCTTCCAGATCAAAGCCGTGCAGATACGGCAGGACACCAATCACCGGCTTGCCCGTTTTTTCTTCCAGCCAGTCGAGACCGGATTGCAACAAACGAATGTCGCCACGAAAGCGGTTGATCACAAAACCTTTGACCCGGTTTTGCTCAGATTCAGACAATAGTGCCAACGTGCCAAACAGATGCGCAAACACGCCACCACGGTCAATGTCGGCCACAATAATAACGGGCACATCCGCTTCTTCGGCAAACCCCATATTGGCAATGTCATTTTCGCGCAGATTGATTTCTGCCGGGCTGCCTGCCCCTTCAATCATGATGCTTTCGTATTCACTTTGCAGACGAGAGAAGGAATCTAACACCGTATGCATCGCCACTTTTTTGTAATCATGGTAGCCGTTGGCCTCCATGTTGCTCAGTGCGCGCCCCTGTAGGATCACCTGCGCTCCGGTATCCGAGTTCGGTTTCAGCAACACCGGATTCATGTGCACGCTCGGCTCAATTCCACAAGCAAGGGCCTGAACTGCCTGTGCGCGGCCAATTTCACCACCGTCCGGCGTCACCGCGCTGTTGAGCGCCATATTTTGCGGCTTGAAGGGGGCAACACGAATCCCTTTTCGGGCCAACACCCGGCAGAGACCTGCCACCAGAACACTTTTTCCGGCATCGGACGTGGTGCCCTGCACCATCAGAGCGTTTAATGACGATTTCATAATTCTACTTATTGTGAAGTTTGTCTCATTGTATACCTGATCTGCTTAAAAAACAGAAGCCTGTAAAATGAACCGAAGATTAATAAGCAACTCAGTCAATATTCAAGCTAAGCATGATGAAATAGCCTCACTGAACAAAAACACCCAAATAAAAAAGGAAATCATCATGAAAACATCAACGGCTTTTATTGCAGTTTCAACGCTGATCCTTGCTCCGACTCTGGCCTTTGCCGGCGAAAAGCACCATGAGCGTAACCAAATTCAGTTTAACGGCCCGGTTGAGGTTTCTTCGGTCCAGTCACTGCTGGATGACAGCACCCTGTTCGGCGATAAAGATGTGGTGGTTGAAGGCCATCTGCTGCGTCAGGTTCGCAAAGATACCTTTGTGTTCTCGGACGGAAAAACCGAGATTCAGGTTGAATTAGACGATGACATTCAGCTCAATGCTCCACTGGATCCGCAAACCAAAGTCCGTCTGTACGGTGAGTTTGAAAACGGTCGCACACCCGAAATCGAAGTCGACCATATTCAACTGCTTTAGTTGTCAGTGGTAAAAAGTATGTCCTAATGCCCACTTTCACGATTCAAGTGAGTGTGTGATGCGCTATTAGATTGAATTATTTAGTGAAATGGCCTGTAATTTGCAGGCCATTATTCTATATTCGAATTCTATTTTAATTAGGACGAACACCAATGCTTAAAAAAACTTGTCTGGCAGGCCTTGTGGCGATTGCCAGTGTCCTTCCGGCGACAGCGTCAGCAAACAATTTTAATTACAACTTTTTAGAGGTGAGAACCGCGCTGAGTCCTGAATCGTTCGGCGGAGAATTCAGCACGTTTTTTACTGAGAACTCACACTTCGTCGGCCGTGCCGATTCGCGCTTTGAAGGTGACTGGGATTTAGCGGGCGGTATCGGCTTTAATGGCCCTATCAACCAGTTTGCCGATATCTATGGCCAGATGTTGCTTCACAGCATTCGTGGTAACAGCGATGAAGACCATAAAACCGAAACCAATATGGAAATCAACATCGGCACACGTATCTGGCTGACCAGCCAAATTGAGGGTCACGCTCGTATCGGCCGCAACGATGACAACTCCGTATTCATTGCCGGCCTTCGTTTCCACTCCACACAACAAATGGTACTCAATGCAGAAGTGCGCAACGCTGGCGTTTGGGGACCACAAATCAGTATGGGTGTTCGCTTCCAATATTAAGTAAACGATGACAATGGGTGTCGCCTTTTCCTACATTCTGAATAATGAGAAAGGCGCCCCATGTAATATAATCTACAAGTTAACGCGATTCTTTGGCAGCGGCTGATCACCGAGTAGATTAAGACAGACCCCATATGGCAGCATCGAACTCTAAAGACCCATCCGATTTAATCAAATACCTCAAGCCCGGGATGAAAATCTCGGCGACGATCCAATTCGGCCCTGATGATAACTACGCATTCTCGACCTCCTTGGTTGGTTTCAAGGCGGAACAGTGTCTGATTCTCGATATGCCTATCAAGGCCCAAGAAGCGTTAGTGATGCGTAAACTGGTCAATGTTCAGATTGTGGTACGTGGAATGAGCGATACCGAACTCGGTCATGTGATTGCGTTCAACACTTCTGTCATTCAGGTGATCTCTTCACCATGTGCGCTGATTTTCATTCGGCCACCGAAGCATTTTTTCACCAAAACCATTCGCGAACATGAACGCTACAAGATTTCGATTCCGGTGGCGCTGACTGAGAAATCTGAGCAGCTTGAGCGCAGTTTCAACGGCACTCTGGTCGATTTTTCTATTTCAGGATGCGGAGTCTTTGTCTCTGGAGAGAATGAGCTGACGGTAAACAACACGATTCGAATCAGCAGTGAGCTTGATGCCCTGTTACCAGACGATCTCGCCTGCCACATCGCCAATATTCGCCGCCAGAGCAAAGGCCATATGATTGGAGTTCAGTTTAACAATCCACTGACGATGTCGGACGAACTGAAGATGGTTCTCTTCGACCAAACCTTCAAATCCGGCATACTTTAGAACGCTTACACAGACCACTCGGTATGGTCTTGTTTAAAGTTCACCAATGCTTTGTGCAGCGTATCTTCTTTGATCGGCTTGACGATCACGTATTCTGCACCGGCAGACATAAACGCTTGCTGAGTTTCCACCACGCCATCTGCGGTACAGGCGTAAACTGGTATTTCTAAGCCCATTTCTTGTTTGATGATGCGCGTGGCATCCACACCGTCGAGATACGGGAGTTGGTTGTCCATCAGAATCAGATCGTAACGCTGCTCTTTGACCTTTTCTATCGCCTGCAATCCATCCGTGACCCAGTCGACGACCATGCCATATTTTTTGCAGAAGGCTTGTGCGATAAACGCGTTGGTATGGTTGTCTTCAACCAGCAGAACATGAATGCTGCCATCGAACAGCTCGTAACGTGATGCGGCTTCTTTACGCTCAATCGACTGTTTTTCAGAGGTAACACGTTCCATCGGCAATTCGATATTAAAACGCGTGCCTACACCAAACGTCGAGCTGACCTGCACCGTGCCGCCAAGCATTTCAATCAGGCTGTGCACAATGGCCAGCCCCAATCCACTGCCGCCATATTCGCGGGTATTGGTCGATTCTGCCTGAACAAACGGCTCAAAGATGATATTCAAATCGGCATCACGAATGCCAATACCTGTGTCCATGACCGAAATGGACAGGTGAGTGTCGCCCGCCTCTTGCAACAGATTCAGCTGAATGCTGATGGCGCCCTGATGGGTAAACTTCACGGCGTTATTGAGCAGATTAAACAGAATCTGATTCAGCCGAACCTGATCCGCATTTACAATCATTGTTTGGTCGATATTGCTGTCAATCGAGAGATCCAAGCCTTTCTCACGACACAATGGACGATAAATTCGTTCAATGGCCGACACCACATCGACCAACGGGAAATGGGTCTTCTGAATCCGGAATTTACCCTGCTCTATCTTTGAGAAATCCAGAATGTCATTCAGCACTGCCAGCAGATGTTCACCACTGCTGCACAAAACATTAACCTGCTCGGCCTGCTCTTTTTCCTTCACTGTACGCTTAAGGAGTTGAGACACACCCAGAATCCCATTCAGTGGCGTTCTCAGCTCATGGCTCATTTTCGCGAGGAAATCCGCTCTGACGCGTGCCGACTCTTCCGCTTCTCTGCGTGCAATACGGCTCTGCTTTTCCGCTTCCGCAATCGAAGTGACATCCTGGCCCTGAGTAATAATCGATTCGATACGGTTCTCCACCACAATCGGCGACAGGTTCCACAGGAACACTTTGTCGTCAACTTCGGTGTTCACTTCTTTGAGAATCTCGCCTTTTGCCGCCAGTTTGATCTGCGGGATCAACTGACGTTTCAGCACAGAGAACAGCGAGTGATATTCCGCATTATTGCGCAGAAAATGCTTCTGAGCCGACGGGTTCATACGAATCAGCTCACCGTCTGCCGTCCAGAGAATGGTTGGCGACAAAGCGAAGTTAAACAGATCCTCAAATTGCTTTTCCTGCGCAGACAGGCGTTGGAATGTGTGTTCCAGCGTGCGGCCGAAGTGATCAAATTCGTAAATTTTTGAGCCTGGGAAGAAGTCATCCAGTCCACGCTCCGCCACTTTATGGGTGTAGGTCATCAACCCTTCAATTTCCGACTCAATACGTCGCTGCAACCACCAACGCGTCAGTATGGAGACACCCACCATCGCCACCAGCGCAAAAACCATCCAGAAATAGTAATTGTCACGTAGGCTCAACGCATTCTCGTTACTCTGCACTGAGTAAACACTGAGATACGTCGGCACCCCTTCCACTTCCAGAACCGTTTTCGCCACCATATTTTTGTCGTACAGCATGTCGCTCATACCGTCCTGCAACACATCGAACGCTGTATAGGATTCGTCTCCATTCAGAGTCGACGCCAAAACTTCTGAACCAACGGTCAAAATCAGGTTCTGCGAGTTACTGCTGTCACGAATGGTCTCGATTAACGCAAAGTTGTTGTTGAGTACAATACTGACGTAGAGAAAACCGATGACTTCGCCGGTTGCGGTATCCACAATCGGTGAGCGGCGAACAAGCAGGTAGGCCGTGCCTAACTCTGAAGGCGTTTGGATTAGGTGCCAGTTACTGCTGATTGACACTTTTCGGATGATGGCATTGAGCTCTTTCGACTGAACCCCATAAAACTGAGAGTTGCCGTCTTCCCATACCATCTCTTTGAGGTCGGTAATGAAACGAATATCCGGCGTATTGTTGAGTTCAAGCTGGTCAACACTGAGAAAGTACTGATCCAGTGCGTCATTAGTATCGCCGTGCAGAGCCTGAATCAAACTGGCATTTTTTGCGCTACTGTCCTGATGAATCTGCAGCGTGGCCAATCGGTAATTGAACAGGTTCTGAATCAGGCTGGAGGTTTGAGTTGAAGTGCGGGCCACTTCCTGTGAGATCAAACGACTGCTGATTTGATAGCTTTGAAACAGTACCGTCAACGTCAGCGCACCAAGCACCGTCACAATCGCTCGGCTGATGAACGTTGCGATTTTTCTTTTCTGTTTGACTGTGCTTGATCTGATGCCCACTCAGTGTTCCTTTGCTACCGATTAACGATCGGAATAACGAAATGCCCGTTGCTTAAATACATCGATTTTCTGCGAACTATCTTCTTTGGTGACAATCTCAAAGTCGCCGGAATAGACCACTGGCACCGCCTCGCCTTCAAGGTCGCGTTTGATGGCTTCTGCCATTGCAATGCCCGTATCGTCGTTGATGCGCATCACGGTCACATCCAGATGCCCTTCATTCAGCGCTTCAAGTTCTGCCGAACCACCGCCCCAGCCGTTCACCTGAATGTCTTCACGATTCTGCTCTTGCAACGCTTGCGCAGCACCCAGTGCCACGTCCGTTGAACAGGCATAAATAAATTTGATGTCCGGATCGTTTTTCAGAATGTTAAGCGTTGCTTCGTAACCACTCTCCTGAGTAGCTTTGGTGTAGTAAGAAGAGGCCAGCTGATAATCACCAGTGCCTTCCATCTGCTGAATAAAAGTGTCGCCACGTGCGTCGCTGACGTAGCCTTCAGAGAAATACAGCACGGAATATTTGCTGCCTTTAGGCACGTGTTCGCGGTAATACTGCGCCAGTTGCTGCGCGCCGGTTTCGTGGTCAAAGCCCACATACATCATCGGCTGACGGCTATCCCAGTCTCTGACCGGAGTAGTGATATTCTGAAGAATCAATTTGGTTGGCGAGGAACTGAGAACATGCTCGATAAACTTGCGGGGACGGGTGGTATCGAGAGTAAAGATCAGATAATCGGTGTTGTTCTTCAGCGCTTCCATCAAAGAAAGGCTTTGCTGACGCATATCCAGATTAGGCCGCGTAAAAACCTGATTGATTTGGTACTCAATCCCCAGCTCTTCCAGACGCATCTCAAACGCCTTAATGTTGCGAATCCAGTAATCTGAAATCTGCTGCCCCGGATAGACGACCGAAATGGTCACAGGCTTGCTTTGTTTGACATTCAGCCTTGCCGGCGATTGTCTGACCGCATTAGAAAGCGACTCCGTCAACGTCTTTTGTTGCGGATTTGCATTCAGAAACTCTTGATAATGCCAGTAACCATTCAGTACTTGAGACGAATACGCAAAGGCTAAAGGAGCAAAACAGAGGCAAACTATAAGTAGTAGTGTTTTTTTCATTTGAGTACCAAACGCAACGTTTGTGATTAGGATACGACTTTCTGGCCCGATGCTCTGCCCTATCAACTGAAAGTTTTCCTTATTCATCAAAGAATAAGGAAAACTAAGCAGCTACGATTATTAAGCATACGGCGTACAAATAAAAGCGCAGACATGCAAAAATCTGTCAACATGTCTGCAACTGCTGAAATAAACCGCAACCCGCCGGCGTTAGAAAGTGAAAGCCAGGTTGGCAGAAAGCCCATATTGATAGTTACCCGCATAATTGGCGGCCAGGTCCACACTGACTAAATCGCCGGGGCTGATCCCCAGCCCGGCCGTGATCGAGTTATCTAACGTGCTTTCCAAATCAATCTCATAACCCGCTCGCAGTTGCGCCCATCCCCACGCGTTGCCTTCCACACCAAATCGCAGGAACTGCGTATCATCATCCACGCCTTTAAAGCGTTTTTGTTTAGTCAAATCCCAGTCGATCGCCAGTGCAAGGAAGTCAGTAACATACCCGCCAGAGACTGTCACCTGCGGATCAAGCGTATAACTGCTCTGGTCATCGTAAGTTTTAATTTCCTGAGAAATCAGGTCTTTTGCTGCAATACCAGCCCTGAAGTTATCTTTTAACCACACGGCACCAATATCGAGGTTGAAGGCATTCTTGGAAGTTTTGCTCTGATCGTAGTCGCTCAGGTCAAAGTCTTTTACCGTCACCACCTCTTTGTATGTTCGCAGTTCCTGAATTTTGGGCGTAATCCCAATCGCTATCTGTTGACCTTGTAGCGTAAACAGCTTCGCGACGGCCACACCATATTCCGAATAGCCAAAGGCCAGCATGTTAACGTACGAATTCTGATAACGGGTTTCGACATCGGATGCCGTATTGCCGGTGTTGGCGGCAATACTGGAATCCGCCAGAATTTCCGCATAGCCACGGGCAAAAAAGTTCAGCGACACCGCATTCATGGGCAGCGCGACAGCAATGCCTGCTCCACCGGAAACCGCAAAAGGTTTGTCATCCGCTAAATCATCAAGATAGCCGTTAAGCTGATCAATATTCTCCTGTGTCGCCGCGCCGACGCCTGCCGCTTCAAATTGATCAATGGAGCTTTGCAGATCATCAATGGTCGAAAGCGACTCATCCGAATCACGGATGTTCGCTCCCAGTGCAGGAACCAGCAGCCCGACCGAGTCCCGGTCACGATACACCGCTGTCAGCGCCGGATTGTAGAAAGGCGCCAGTAAATAGTCTGAAGTTGTTACGCCGGTATTGCCCATCGCGTTACCACGAGCATCCGCAACGCCATTGGCAGCGTAAGCAGACAAAGGACAGATACCAAACATGATCACTGCTGAAAGATATTTATAATGATGCATTTCCTTATTCACCTCTATGAGTCAGGCTCATAAACAAGGTTAATACAGAAATTCAGATTTCACCGATTAATGGCAGGCATTCGCGGTCGTAAACGATGCCTGATTCACAATCGTTAGATAAGAGAGGTTTGTCCGCACACCAGACGCTCTTTGTCGGCTTTGGACAGTTGTTTGATGCGGTATTCCAGTTTGAGGGCGTCGCCTTTGCTCGGGCCGATTTCCTGTTGCCACGCCAGAGAAAGAGGGCCTTTTCCGCGCAAGGCTTTAGCACCCTGACCTTTCTGGTGCTGGGTAAAGCGCCGTTCAACATCGGTAGTGATGCCACAATACAGCGCGTTACCTGACGTCCGAACCAGATAAACCCACCAGTTCGGACTGACAATTTCCGAGTTCATTCGAACCCGATTACAGCTTTTGTTCGATAAGAGCGCGCAGTTCTGCGACCTCTTCACGCAGCGCCGCCACTTCCTGCTCTAACGCTTCAAGCTGAGAGTTTGAAGGTTCGTGCTCAGAGAAGCTCGCCAAGCTGTCAAAATCAACGTCGCCAGAAAACAGATGCTGATAACGCGATTCACGTTTGCTCGGTTCACGCGGCAGTTTCACCACCAGAGAGCGGTTCGCCAGATCTTCCAGTACCGCTTCGGTTTCTTTAACATCGCTAAAGTTACACAGGCGGTTGGTACGAGTTCTCAACTCGCCCGGCGTTTGCGCGCCGCGCAGCAGCAGGCAGCATACAATGCCAAGCTCTTTGTCGTTCAGTTTAAGATCACCGAATTCAGTGTTACAGAAGCGATGCTGATATTTCGATGCACGGCTATTAAAACCACTTTCATCACTCACCAAACGGCGGGCAATCAGGCCTTCTACGGCATCCTGCACATCCGCTTCAGATAGCGACAGCACCGGTTCACGGTTACTTTTCTGGTTACAAGCGGTCGTCAGGCTGTTGAGCGTCAGCGGATAGTGATCCGGAGTGGTAACTTCTTTTTCAATCAGGCAGCCAATAACGCGGGCCTCTAGCGGAGAAAGTTCGTAATTCATTGTCGTTTCCTTCTTTTATCGAGGCTGGCCTCGTGCTCCCATTCTTAATGTTCTGAAGTCAGTGAAAAGCGCACAATCCTGCCGTTTTCATCAATCATGACAACTTTAGAACGGTTTAATTCAATTTCTAGTAATTCAAGGCTTTGCCGTTCGCTGATGTAAGCTTGTCGAAGCTTGGGGCGAAGATCGGGCTCGGCTGGCAATGCTTCTTTCTTAGGAACAATAATTTCTGAGGGTTGCATGGTCGAATCATTGTTTCGTCATTAATTGGCCTCATGATATAGCGCAATTTCAGGCAAGTACAATCTCTGCGAATACCGAGTGACTATTTATTGGTCAAGGTGTTGTTAGGTTTGATCTAAAGGCTGTTATGAGCCTTGATGTTGTGTTTTAATCATTGACAGTTGCATTCATTCTAGGAAAAGGGACCTATGAACAGCGTATTTGAAATCGTGAGTCTGGCTCGCCGTAAAAACAAACTAAAACGTGAACTTTTAGACAACGAGAAAAAAGTTCGTGATAACCGTAAGCGTGTTGATCTGCTGGAAAACCTGGTGGATTACATCAAACCTGATATGACTCAGGAAGAAATCATCGCTATCGTGAAAAACATGAAAGCGGACTACGAAGATCGTGTTGATGACCACATCATCAAGAGCGCAGAAATTTCAAAAGAGCGCCGTGAAATCAGCCGCCGCATTCGCGAACTGACTGAACAAGACAAACTGATGCACCAAGGCAAAAAATAAGCCTGACGCTTGAGTTTAAAACCCGCCCAATGGCGGGTTTTTTATTCCCGCCATACCTAGCAAAGTCTAGTATTTTCAAGGCCTCCAGACATACTCAATCACGCTTATATGTATCGATGTATAGTCTATGTGGTCAATTTGTGGATCATTTTCCGGCCACTTTAAAGGCTGTTTAAGGGGTTGAATCTGACTGCGTCTTGCAGGTAATCCGGCGCGAAATGCGCGTAGGTCATCGTTTGCTGAATCGTCGCGTGGCCGAGTATTTTTTGCAGCGTGAGGATGTTGCCGCCATTCATCATAAAGTGGCTGGCGAACGTGTGGCGAAGGACGTGGGCGGCCTGCCCTTTGGGCAAATCGAAATTGCACTGTTTGAGCTGCACATAGAACTCGGCATAACAATCTTTGAACAATCGGCCAGACTTGCCCGTGACGATTTCATCTTGCAGTTCCTGGCTGATCGGCACCGTGCGGTCTTTCCCGTTCTTGGTATCGAGAAAGGTCACTTTGCAATGGCTGACCGTGCTGCCCTTTAGCTCTTCTGCTTCACCCCATCGTGCACCTGTGGCCAAACAGAGCTTGGCAACCTTGTAGCTATCCCCAGAAAGCACGCTGAGTAAGTGATTCATTTCATCAACCGAGAGAAACGCCATTTCGCGTGTTTTGGGGACTTTCAGTTTAAAGCCAGAAACCGGATGCGGGTTGTGGAACTCCTTCACCGCGATGAGCGCGGTAAACACATTGCTCAAACAGTTCATCTTGCGGTTAAAGGTAGTCATCGCCCTGCCCTTGTTGAGCTGAGCCATTCGGTAATCTGCGAGCAGTTTGTGGGTGATCTGGTGCGCTTTAGGAAAGCCGAGTTCCTTGTCGACCAATTTCACTTCCTTAAGGTAGGCTTCGGCGGTTTTCTTCGATTGCCCTTCGTACTTCCACCACAGTTCAATCAACTCACTCAGAGAGCGGCGATCGGCGGGCTTTTCTAGCCACTCTTTATCATGGGCCGTCGCCAGCACATGCTTTTCATATTGGGTAGCTTCGAACTTGGTATCGAACTGGCGGCGATAGCGCTTACCGTTCCGGCCTTGCGGCCGCAGGTCAACCAACCACTTTTTACCCTCTTTCTTAATGCTCATAATCTGCTCACTCAACAACATGAGCAGAAATGATAAATCACAACTGTACATAAACACAGTATTTGATTCACACAGAAATGCACATTGATGCGTAATTGTGGTGATAAAACCCAAACCGATCACACCAAAAGACACAGTCGTTTGATACTGTGGATGCGTTTCATTTGTCAGTTGTGAGTACATAAAGCCACCAAAGCATATGTCCCCTTTGGGATGGTGTTTTAGATAGATTCTGTCTGTACTTTATTCTGAACTTATACCTATTAGGTCTAGTTAAAAGGGACTGTTAAACGTTTTGAAGGAGTTATGGTGGTTGTAAGTAAGAGTGAACATACATTAGAGTTAGTTCAAGACCTGTTGGATGACTTAGAGCTTGGGCGTTCTTCCGTCGAAAAAATTATCCTAAAAGCGTCTCGGTTAGCAAGAATCGTTGGCGCTGAAGAAGTTAAAGAATGGTTGCGCTTTGAGCTGGGTGGCTTCTATTCAGATAATTCCATCTCACTTAAATACATGACATTAACTGGGCGTTGGACAAATCGTGATGAAAATAAGGGATATTGGATGCCCCTTGCTCAGATTGAAGCTCGCATTGAAGCCGATAAAGCTAAGTTATCAGTCATGAGAACACCGGACTCTTCAGGTGACCACAATTACGCTGTTCACCATGCAACTAGAGCAATGAATGAGACAACAAATAATATTTCAAAGTTCAGTGGAATTCGCAGCAAAGTCATAGCATTACTACACAAATTTATAACCGACGTATACTACGAGAAAGTATTTGATAATTTATCTGAATCAATCTTTGAGGGCTACAAACGAGAGGTTGACCACTTAATTTCAGAAAACTGTGGTGATGTACTTGAACAGATTCCAACTGTTATGGAAAGACTTAGTTCCGGTAATGCCGAGGCGATTAGTCATGCACTTACCACTTGTCGACGCGTAATCGAATCTTTCGCTGATTCAATTTTTCCGGCTTCTGATGAAACTATGAACATTGGTGGCAATGAGTTAAAACTAGACGCAAGTAAGCATCAAAATAGAATCAATGCTTACATTCACCAAAGGTGTGAAAGTAAATCGCGTAAACAACGTTTTCGCCAAAACTTAGCTAATTTGTTCGATAGAGTCTCAACGGGGGTTCACAAGGATGTTACCCCAGAAGAAGCAAAAGCACTTTTCCTTAATACTTACCTGTTTCTGGGAGAGGTGCTGCACCTCGAGGAGAACAAAAACGTTTAACAAACTGTTTAAGAGTGATTCGCAACGTGTGGCATTTTCACTATGCGTTGCGACTAGTGTTTAAGGTGGTATGTGGCAGCTTTTGTATTGCGTTGCTCACACCTTAACAGGGCGTTATAAATACGTGATTATTGGTGTATACCTTGGAACTAATAGAATTTTTATGAGTAAAGAAAATATAGAGAGACACAATCAAATTTGTTTGATGTCAGAGGTTTTAATTGATTTTAATCATAAGAAAGTATGTAACCTTTATCAATTCTTAAGCCCTATGGTTGGTTACAGAGCAACAATATTGCTACTCTGCTTGGAACAAAAGAGAGCCGTTACCACAGAAGAAGTAAAGTTTATCGGTGAAATTCTTAGTTCATTAAGTAATAAAAGATCATTTAATGTGCCGCTTTTAGTCGAGCATCCTCTTAGTTTTACTCTCGTATCACAACTAAATTCATACGAAACTAGACTAGGGAATACATACTTTATTAGTGCAACCCCGCAAAGTAAGTGGAACAAGAATTTACTAGGCGATACACGTAAGTCATATGAAATAGACCTTCTACTAGAACTATACTTTATGTCTGGGGACAGTAAGAACATCATAGCGAAAGCTGCTTTAGAATATGATGGTCCTTATCATCTGCAGGAAACAAATGTGCGTAAGGATAAGTTCAGGGATTCCCAGATACAGGCTGATGATATTCCAGTATTTAGGTTGCCGAGCCAGAATACGCATTTCACACCCCAGCAAGGCCGAGATGAATTTAGGGCGCGTCTGGATATTTATAAGGAAAATGTAAATGACTTTATTCAGAAGCGTATTTTTGACTATGAATCTCATATACTAAATGACAGAAATTATTCTGTGACTAACGAGAAAAATACTATATCTCTAGGGTCAGGAACGAATCACAAGTATTTATAACAAAGCATTTAAGAGTGATTCGCAACGCTTGGCAGTTTCGCTTCGCTCAAGTATGCCGCTCACACCTTAATGCTGCGTTAGAAATTATCGGATAACTATGGACGAATATCTAAAAATTGGGGCAACTATCATTGCTGCTCTTGGCGGAAGTGGTGCCATTATTCTTGGGTTGGCAAACTACTTAGGTAAAATTTGGGCAAACCGGCTAATGGTAAAGGAAAAAGCCGAACATGATCGAGAGCTGGAGAAGCTGAGAACTGGGTTACATCAGGAAAGCCAGCAAAATTTAGCTAAACTCAATAGTGAGATTGAAGTCTATAAGCAAACCCAACTCAGAGAGCACAATGATAAATTGTTGATCTATAGAGCTACAATTGACTTGGTGGCTACAATGCTGGCTAAAGTGGAAATGATCGTTCTTAGAAACAAGCAGCAGCTAACAGCACAAGAAAGAGAGCAATTCGAGGCAGAGCGCCTCAAGATTTATGGGTATCTAGCAATGATAGCGCCGCAAGAGGTGATGGATGCAAATGATGTGTTCATAGATCAGTTATTAGCCGTTGTATTTGATGGTAAATATGTGAGTTGGGAAGTTATTAGATCTAAGGCTCTCAATTTAACCAACGCAATGCGCAAAGACATTGGTATCGACAAGTCTGAAGTGTCATATAACGGTGAAAGATAATTCTAACAATCTGTCCAAGAGTGATTCGCAACGCGTGGAATTTTTACTATGCGTTGCGTTTAGTGTTTAAGGTGGTATGCCGCAGCATCGGTATTACGTGCCTCACACCCTAATTGAGCGTTATATTGGCAATTGAGTTTGGAGCTTTAAATGAGTGATGTATTAGGTTCAATCGGTCAGGCTATCAATCTGGCAAAACGTTTACGTGAAATCAGTAAAAATATCGAAGATGCAGAATTTAAGAATTTGTTGGCAGATTTGAACTTGGAGCTGGCAGATACAAAATTAGCACTTGCAGATGTCATGGAACAAAACTCGACGCTAAAACTTGAAGTTAACGAACTTAAAAACTCCCAGGGTAATAATTTAAGTCAGTTAGAGTTCAGAGATTTTGCGTACTATGGTGCAAATAACGATGGTCCTTTCTGTTCGGCTTGTTACGAAACTAAAAATAAACAAGTCACGTTAAGCAAAGTATCAGGGACATTCAGTACTTTTGGTCATCATAAATGTCCATCCTGTAAACAGTATTATGGTGGCTAAACCAATATAACAAACAGTCAAACCCACCCCATCAAAAAAGCCACCTATCAAGGTGGCTTCTTTTTTAAAAAATCTTCTTAAACACTGGCGCGATGGCTTTGCCGATAATCTTAAAGTTGCGCCCGTTCTTGTGGTTGATCTCGAATGACTCGTAGGTCGGGTTGTCTGAAATCACCTGGTAAATCCCTTTCGGAATGTTCCACTTCAAACGTTTTACGTAAACCGCATCGTCGATGCGAATCACGTATACCCCATCCGTGACCGGGTGTTGTAGTTCGCGGGTATCAACCAGCAGCCTGTCTTTGTGGCTGAGGGTGGGTTCCATTGAGTTGCCGTCAACGTAGATGATGGCTGCGCAGTTCGGCGCAAGGCCAAACTCAGCCAGCAGGCTTTTGGGAATGATGAGCTTGTCTATCTGGTACTCGCTGTGCACCAGTGAGCCCGCCCCTGCTGCTGCGTGAACGTCAAACACGGGCAATTCGCACCAGTCTCTGACTTCCGCCAGTGGCACGATTTTAGAAACATTACTTGGTTCTGGAGCATCCTCTTTTGTAGGTGCTTCCAGTGCCATCAGCGCTTTTGCTTCGTCTGGGTCCGTGATGTATCTCTCAATTAACTGCTTTTTTACGTCAGCATGGAAATTAGAGATATGGTATTCAAACGCCCGTCCCTGCCCTGACGCCTTTCTTCTTAACCATTTGTTTCTTTTAGATTTTTGGCTAATACCCTCTAGGGTATTAGGCGTACCGTCGAGCTCAACTAGCTCATTACTGGTATACCATTCGCGCATAAGTACCTTATTTAGCCCTTGATCTATACCTTAATTGATCATTTAATTGAGCAAAATTAACCAAACACAAGTAAGCACAACTGCACACGATGAAGTTTTGAAGGCATCTACGTGAGCATTTATGCACAGTTATGTATGGAAGATACCATGACCCCGCTGATTAAACTAGATATGCCGTACCTGCCAATCGAAGAGTATGCGCGACGTCAACATATTGATTTGGTTGAGTCGGAGCAACTGATTGAGGCTGGAAAGCTGCCCATGAAGGCCGCGACACGCTGCGAGAAGAAGCGCTTCGTCAATATGGTCACCCTTTCACGCATGCGTTTGTGTAAAGAGTTTAAAGACCAACCTGACCTATTGGAGAAGCTAAATATGCACGTTTCAATTCAACCCGATTCCCCGATCCTCCCTACCTGTGAACTGGCCCGCCGTTGGGGTGTGTCTGAAAACTCGATTCGCAACATGATTCGCGAGGGAAAGCTGCCTGTGATTGAGCGCGATGGCGCCAAGGGCAAGCACTACGTCAACATGGGCGCGCTGTGGCAACACGCCATTGAAGATTCTGAAAAGCCTGAAAACGACCACTTTTATCATTCGTTTTAAGTGAGCAGCCATTGCGGCTGTGAGCTCATTTCACTTGCGACAAGGTGAGTATCAAATATGGACATGAACACTTCAATGTACGTTTTCCTTGAGGGCAAACAAAAGGCATTTGATGAAGCGTGCTGCGCGTTCCGGGCGGCCAACAAGGTGTCGGCTATTGCTGCCGCCGTTGGCTTAGATGCATCGGTGCTGCGCAATAAGCTCAACCCAGAGCAGCCACATGTTCTGACGTGCGCCGAGCTGGTTGCTATCACCAAAGCCAGTGGCGACTACACCATCATCAATTCTCTTTTGCTTGGCCTTGGTGTGGTGACCGCACAACTGCCACAAGAAGAGAAAGCCGAAACCTTCCTCAAGCGGGTGCTGGAACATTCGATGCTGTCGGGCGACCTGTCGCGCATGGCGTTAGACCACGGCGGCGACACCCGCCTACCCCGCACAACCCGACACAAAATTATCTCTAAGGCACAGGCCAGCATCGGCAACCTGATGCTTTTAATTTCTGATCTTGAAAACCGCACCTCTGGGGCGACGCCGTTCTTTGCGATGAGCGTGGATTTTATCACCCAAGGCGCGCCAATTCCGGGCCTGTCCTAAGGAGCCAAGATGAATCAGCTAGCCAGAAACGCACACACCCAACACACGCCGCCAGCGCAAGAGAGCATCGCCGCGTGCAAATCGCTGTTTAACGGCGCCGCCACCCGCTGCCAGTTGAAGAAGATGTTCAACGAACTGCCAGAGAAAAGCCGTGGCTTGGTGCTGATCGCCGGCGGCCTGCCCGCGCGCGATTACAACCGAGAATTCGAATCGTTCGATGACCTGGAACTGCAAAAAATCCGCACCGGAATGCAGTACCTGAAAAACCTGACGGTCACGTTCGACAGCAAGGTCGGCGATGTTCGCCGCCTCAAGCACTACCAGTTCAGCAACACCCATTAACCTAGCCAACCTTTGCCCCCGTGGTATTCCTCTCGGAATGGGGGCCTTTTTCGTCTCAGCGTAGGAGCAAAGATGATGAATGACCCAGTTACCAAAGCCGCGTTTGAACGCGCGATTCTCGCCACTATCACCAGCCTGTATGAGCTGGCCATCGACAGCGCCGATGTGATGAGCGTGCGTATCGAATATTCCTCAAGCATGAAGATGCTGAACGTGGTGATCTTCTCCGCCACCACAACCGACCACGCCCACAGCATTGTGCTGCTCGATAGCAAACAAGCCCTGAAAGACCTGCTGGACATCGAAGATGACTTGATTGAGCGCATCGCTGCGCGCCGCGATGAGTTGGAGAAGGGGGAAGAAGCATGAGCACGCTGACAATTCACGAACTCAAAATTAGCGCCGAGAATTTCACGGAAGTGCTGGCCGGACGCAAAACGCATGAAGTTCGATTCAACGACAGAAATTATCAAATTGGTGACTGTTTAAACCTTCGCGAAATCGATGAGAGCGGCCATTACACCGGGCAAGAAATGAATACTCAAATCAGCCATGTACTTCACGGTGATCAGTATGGTTTGGCTGAAGGATGGTGTGTTCTCTCGCTAAAGAATACCACTCACAACAAAGCCCAAAAGTTGATTGAGTACCTGCGTGATCGCTTGGAAGAAACTTGTGACTGCATTGAAGCGGGTTATGGCATCGCACGTTCTTCCGGCCATTCCACGTCAGATGCGGCAATGACAGTAGAGGGCGGCCGAGTGTTTATTGAAGAGGCTAACCAGTTTCTGAATACCTTCGCGGAGAGTCAGCCATGCAATACGCCGCAGTAATGCTGTGTTCCGATGGCGGAGTGATCCGCCACGAACAAACTCAGGAAGTCGCCAACATTCTGATTGGCGATTTCGATTCGATGCAAGAAGCCATGAACCAAGCCTGCCGTGATCTTGATTGCAGTGTGATGCATCCACGCGAGAAGGGAATAATCAGCAAAGGACGAGGTAAAGGCGGTTATCTGTTAGTTACTACGCAAGAGTTGGAGGAAGTATGAGTGAACCAATCATCACATTGGAACGTTTGATTCAACATTTTGAAAGCATCTGTAAAAGCAAGTTTTCTAGCTTGGACACTGCTAGAGAGTTGGCTGCGGGCGAATTCCCCAACAGACCGCTGACTGAATGGCGCTATTTGGGATGTTTGAGAGCCACTGCTTTATCTAATGGCTCTCTGTCTGATGCAACTAGATTATTTCGTCTTCATCGAACGACTCAATCTCAGGCTCATAACCGTAGATTGCAACGTATGGCGAAACAGGAGGATGTCCGGCTAAAAGGTTAACGAGTCCCCACTCCTCCAGTTCTTCGTCCAGGTCATCTAATGCTTCCTGTCCGAAAACTGTAATCGAGCGGTATTGGCTCTTAGCTTTATCCGAAAGCAAAGCAACTTTTAACTCAGGCAACAGTTCATTCGATTCATAACCTTCGACAAACGAAACGATTGAATCGTCAAAATCTAGCTTTAGTTCAGGTTTAAATAGTTTTGTTTTCATAAGCCAACTCTTTGTTGATTAGTGCGAAATTGAGCTTAACACATTGGAAAACCTAAAAGTACCCGCTGAAATCGACCTTTACGAATTCCCATGGCAAGCCCCTTTAACGGAAGTTGAAGCGGGCTGCTTTGGTGATCGCCGATTCAATGAAGTGATTCAGCCAGAAAGCCTGAGTGTGCTTGAACGTAAATTGTTTGAAGCCAACCCGGACGACTTTGCCTGGGCGCAATCGCGCATCCAAGACTTGCCCGATTACCTAACCAAATACTTCGTCACGCGCTACATCAGCGTGTTTGAAAAACTCGGCCGTAAAGAGGCCAACATTTACCTGCGTGAGCGTATGGCACCCGCAACAGAACGCGCGCAAAAGGTCTTGGAAAAATACAGCAAACTGCCAACCACACAAAAAGTGGCGATGTTCTCTAAAGAATTCGAAAGCGGCGATAACGCATTCGCCTCCGTGTACTTTACAGAGCACAGCCTGCCTGAAGACTTTCAGCGTCCTCAGCTCTCTTTTGACTTCGACCAAGCCGAAAAACATACCAAGCCAGAGAAGAACCGCAGCGTTGCCGAACTCGAACCCGACGAACTCAGAGACATGGCATTCAAACTGTCGCAAATCGCCTCTGCCCGTCACCAACGCTTTGCGGCTTCTGCCATCAAAGAAGTGAAAGCAGATCTGGCGAAGCGCGAGGTCAAAGCCTCTGAATCAAAAATCGGCGAGATTGCGGTGGTGAACACCTATCACAAGCTGGCAGCTTTCGTGAATGAGTTCGGCATCAAAGCGCCCCGCAAGCGCAAGAAGCAAACCGAACTGACGGCCCTGAACGACATCTCAAGAATGCTCGATGAAAAATGGTGGCGCGGCCGACTGGTGCACATTCGCAAAATCATGCGCGAACATCTGGCGATCGCCATGGGGCAAGTGAGCTACAAAGCCTCGCCTTATGCCTCTTGGGATTGTGTCCGTGAGCATCAGGAGCAGCAGAAAGCCAACTATGAATATATTAAGCAGAGAAAACTGATCGATGAGATTACGGGCGAAGAAGCCGATTTGTGGGACATGGCGAAAAAGAGCCTGTCTAATCCGGCGATCCGCCGCCATGAGCTGATGGTGCGCTGCAGTGGCTGCGAAGACATCGGCAATGAGCTTGAGCTGCAAGGTTTGTTTCTCACGCTCACTTCGCCGTCCAAGTACCACAACAGCTACAAGAAAGGCGGCTTTATCGACCACTGGAACGGCGCCAGCCCGCGCGATACGCAAGCCTACCTTAACAATGTGTGGCAGCGTATTCGCGCCAAGCTGGGCCGTGACGAAATTCGCTGGTTCGGGGTTCGCGTTGCCGAGCCGCATCACGATGGCACGCCGCACTGGCATTTGCTGATCTGGGTGAAGCCGGAAGATGTCGCGCAAGTGCGTGACGTGTTTATTTCCTACGCCGTCGAAGAAGACAAAGAAGAGCTGTATCCGCAGTTCGACCGCAACCCGAAACGCGCCGAGAAGAAGCAGGCCTTTCACGGGCCGTTCAATTACAAACCGCGCTGCGACTTTGGTTACATCGATCCGGCCAAAGGCACGGCAACCGGCTACATCGCCAAATACATTTCCAAGAACATCGACGGCTTTGCCATGGACGATGAGATTTCCGACGAAACAGGTAAGCCCGTGAAAGACATGGCCAAGAATGTGAGTGCCTGGAAAAGCCGCTGGGCTATCCGCCAGTTTCAGTTTTTTGGTGGCGCTCCGGTCACGACTTACCGCGAGCTGCGCCGCTTTGCCAACAACGACAAAGCCAGCTTTAACCAGTACCTCACTCAACTGAACTATGAAGAGCTGCTGACCATTTATGAAGAGTTGGACATTCGCGAAGGCCGCAAGCTGATCGGCCCGCCTATTCCGGCAGAGCTGATTCGTCGCCATAAGAAGTTCGACAGCAAGTATCTGTTTGTGCTGCTCACGCAGGTTTATCAGGCCGATCTGGAACACGAAAACGGCACCGTCACGGAAGTGATGAAAGCCGCCGACCGTGGCCAGTGGCGTGATTACATCATGGGTCAGGGTGGCCCGTTCGTGAAACGCGCTGACCTGCTGATCACCAACGTTTATGAAGAGCTGCCGTTTGCTTCTCCGCACGGTGAAACCGTTCGCAAGTTGGATGGGTTTGACGCATCAGGCGTGTTCATCAAAACACGCCTCAGAGTCTGGACGATTAAACAGAAACCCAAGGTTAGCGATGATGCGGAAGCGATCGCCCAAGGGAGCGCAGCGACCGTCATTGGCGGCCCCGCCGCCTCTCGGAGTTCTGTCAATAACTGTACGGAGCCCCGCGAGGATCAGGTCAGCGATCAGCTCACCAGGTTGTTAGCACCAGAGCGAAGAAAGGCGAATAAACCGCCAAATATTGATGAAGCGGCACTGGCCGCACTCAGAAAAGGCAGTTCAATTCGCATCGATGATGAACGAAGTATCCAAATCCGCCCTGCGGAGGTAGACGAGTACGGCGAAAAACGCCCGGCTCAGCTGGTCGAAGTCAGCCGCGTGCCTGCCGATGATTTGTCGTGGATGAATTTTGAAGGTTGGGACGAAGTGTTAGCCCAACCAGAAACCGAAGAGTATCAACAACCGGACCTGTCGTTCTTCCCTGAGTTGGAAGATGACTGGCCGTTAGCGTGAGGAGATCCCATGTTAATCACCTGCCCTATTTGTGGAAGCAAAGCACGTATTGCAACGTCCAAAGCGATGAGTAACGAAACGCGCGAAGCCTATTGCCAATGTCTGAACCTAAACTGCGGCCGAGCGTTTACCACGCTGACCACGGTTAACCGCATTATTGAACCGACTGGCGCCAAGCCAGACCCGGAACTGCAGCCGGAGCTGTGTAAGGGAGATGTGGATCAGATGGACATCTTCAGTGCCTTTGAGCAAATCCAATAAACCAGAAGTCTAGACTGCATGAAAATTAATGTCATTCCATCACAGCGTCTGAACGCACTATTGGATGTTCTTCCTATGCGCGAAATTCCAGAGCAAACCAGAGCGGCATTGAGGCTGGTCTTTGAGTCTGGTTATTCATATGAGCTCGCGTCCCTTAGAACGGGCGTATCGAGCAAGCGCATTTCTCTGGCTGCTCGCAAATTAGACCAAATAGATAGGATACTTCTCAAAGCATATAGGTTGTCATGATGAATATAGATTCAATCGAATTGCACATTTGCAAAAATGCCCTAGTCGACGCGATTCAAACGAAGGAAAATCAGATATTCTTGTCTGCGTCGACAGATGAGAGCGAGAGGATTCGAGAGCGTATCATTGAGTTGGCGAGCTCGTACGGGCTGACTCTGTCTGGCAACCCGCTTATATTGCCCAATGGTACAACGCTGACGTTCTTACTCCCTAACAGCCAAACATCTGCAGGCTATTCAGGAAATGTTTATGTGTTCAACTGCTTTGATGACACTAACTTTTCCTATATAAATGAATTAGTTTCGTCATGGACAATGCTCAAGAAACATCGAGCTATATTTTTATCCATTGGCTAATCACCCAATATTTTTTACTTCTCATTTCGGGACTATCGATGGTCAATATTCAAATCTTGAGACGCGAAGCACTTAGGCTTCGTACTGCAATGGATTCCTGTGACAAAGATTCCTCTACGATATTGACTAATACCTTTCCCATCATGAACTGTAAATTCGCCTCACTGTTGCTCGCTTTTCACTACTTTCAACGTCTAAACAACATAGAAATAACCTGCGTAACTGGTTATGGCGAGAATATGGTTTCACACGTTTGGTTGGAGATAGAAGAACATGTAGTTGATATTACTGGTGATCAGTTCAACTTGATTGATCATGTTCAACTCAATGAAAAGATACTCAAGTACAGACCTTTCTCCAAAATCCACGTAACCAAAGTTACTCAGAGTTACTTACCCATAGTGTTCAAAAGAACGGAGAGAATAGGTTTAGACAAAGATTTTTCGGATTTCAAAGCGAGCTTTATCGACAAAATGAGGTCTTCTTACTCTACCCTAATCGTGTAAAGATCTTCTTTTCAAAAAAAACGATCAAAAACGCACGTTTGCGATCCCGGCACTTCTCTAAATCCCCAATCTAAAACAGCCCTGAGTTCAGTTCCCATCAGGGCTGTGGTGCAATAACCCTACCTAATTATTTTGCGTCTCTGATTGCGCAAAATTGCAGTGCTGAATTTTGGTGCGGAGGGAGGGGTGAGTCCGAATTAGGCCTGAGCGCCCTTCCCCGCCATCATTTTTCCAGCCTGCTGCCTTCTTTGATTTATTTGAGATGAAGTGAGAGCTTTCATGTGGGAACGACAGTACGAGCGCGGGCGATGGAACGGGCATCAGCTCAACATCCTGGCGACGGCCATTGATGGCGGCCAACGCCTGCACGTCAGTGAAATTCCCTACGCCGAACTGCCCAACATCCGTGTGATGGGCAGTAAATCCCGCACCATCAAACTCGATGTCGTCTTTGTCGGCGCCGACTCGCTGGCCGATGCCAACGCGTTCATTGCTAACCTTGAGTCTTCCCCTGCCGGAGAGCTGGAACACCCTTGGCTGGGCGAACTAACGCTGGTATTCGACACCTTTTCGCAAAGCATCAGCACCAAGCGTGGCGTGGTCACACTCAGCCTGAGCTTTGTCCGTGCCGGCACGCAGCCGACCATCAACACATCAGCGACCGTCCGCGTGAAGCAACAGGCCAGCGCGGTGGAAAGTGTCTCAGCGCAGTCGTTCGCCCGTGATGTGAAAAACCTCAGTGTGGCCGACATCAACCAGACACAGAACGATTTCACTCAGTCACTCAACGTCTTGGTGGACATCACCCACCGCCTGAACCTCGCCGATGACAAGCTGCAAAGCATCAACTCAGCCATCAACGAAGCGTTTGGTGCCATCAGCAGCATCAGCAGTGCGCCGGATAAGTTCGCTACGCTGCTGAGCACCGCCGTTGATCGCGTCGCCGAGGGCGTTCAGTCTGAGCCAGACTCCGACAGTGAGGCCGTCGACAATGCGCGCACCGCGCAGCAACTGATGTTGGGTCAGGTTAAAGAGGACGCCGTTACCCCTCATCACAACATTCAGATGGTGACCGGAGCCGTGAAGGTCAGCCAAGATGTTACCCGTCTGGAGAAGCTGGACCAGTTTGACATCACCGCCGTGAGCACACAGCCAGCCATCATTCAAAGCGACCTCGTGGCGCTGCTTGACGGGATTGATGCGCGCGTGCGTGAAACGACAAGCGTCTCAACGGTTGAGAGCTTAGACATCTTCAATGCATTGGAGGCGCTGAAAGGCGGCATTCAGACGCAGCATGACAAAGTCATCAAAGGCACCGCGGCGCACCGTGTGATTGAGCAGCCGCGCAGCAAACCGGCCCTGACCATCGCGCACGACCAGTACACGGCAGAACCGATCGTTACCGCGATGAATGCGTTGCAGCACCCTCTGTTTCTGCGTGGTGACATTGCAGTGAGGAACCCGCAATGAGCCAGCTTACGATGCACATCAATGGCGCGCAGACCGCGTTTTACTCAGCCGAACTCAGCTACTCTCTCGAGCAGCTCGCGCACACCTTTCGCTGCAAAGTGCCGGTGATGGCCATTAACCAGCCGCTGCCGGTGAGCTTCTACCTCGGCGGCCAGCTCATCCTGAAAGGACAAATTGACCAGGTTGAGTCCGCCACCGATTCAGGCAGCCGCTCAGTCACCATTACGGGCCGCTCCGTCAGTGCCAACATGATTGACTCGCGCATCACCATGGATGCGCTTTACGACCAGCCGATGGATAAATTACTGCGCCGTCTGGCCGCACCGTTTGGCTTGCGGGTAGAGAGTCTGGTCTCCGCGTTGAAGGCCGTACCGGAGTTTCAGATCAACGCAGAGTCGCCGGTGGAAAACATCGCGCAGCTGATTCGAGAGCAAGGCTTGGCGCTGATTGAACGCAATGGCGTGCTGACGATTGAAAACACCGCGCACAGCATCATTCAGGGCATCGGGCTTGAAGTCGGCAACAACATCGAACGCCTTGAGATTGCCCGTCAGTTCCATACCCGCTTTCACCGCACCGAAGTTCAGGGCGCGTGGGACGATGCCAGCGCGGTGGTCACCGCGGCCGACATCGATGCTTCGCGCACGCGGGTGATTATCTGCGATCAGTTACAGTCCGCCGATGCGTGTTTGTCCCGCGCCCGGTATGAGCACAACCTGGCGATCGCGCAGAGTCTGACGGCCTCAACAAGCATTGCCGGACTGTTCCCGGCGCTCGCCATCGACGGACTCAACCGGGTCATCCGGGTTATCGACCAGACGCAGCAGTTCAGTGAAATGCTGGTCATCAAAGCGTTGAGCCTGTCCGTCTCGGAAAGCGCACAAACCACCTCGATGACACTGTTCCGGCCATTCAGGGAGCAAAGCGATGTCTGACACACTGCTGGCCCGTTTGATGAGCCGGATTAAGAATCTGGTTGGCACCGGCACGGTCACGGGAGCGGAGACGCAGTGGCTGCAGATTAAGACCGCCACGGGGCGCACGAACGATCGCATTCGCCGCGTGCACAACTACGGCTTTATGAGCCGTCCGTTGGTGGGCGCCAAAACCTACAACCTGTTTATTGGAGGCGTCACCGCGCGCGGTATCACAGTGAATGTGGAAGACGAACGTTACCAGATGGCACTGCAGCCGGGTGAGGTCGCCATGCTCGATGACAAAGGCAATCTAGTTCACTTCACCGCAGACGGTATCAAGGTGAACACTAAGGCAAAACTGGATATCACGGCCGCAGGCGATGTCAGCGTTACAGCGCCCAAAGTGGATGTCACCGCGCCCCAAGTTTCGTTCTCCGGCAATGTGGACATCGGTGGCAACCTCAACGTCGCGGGCAACGTTGGCGGCAGCTCCGGCAAGTTTGCGGGCGTCACGGTGGAAACCCACACTCACGACTACGTGGACGACAACAACCAACGCACTTCTGACGGGCCAAACCAATCATGAACTATTTCCGTTTAAACGCAGTCACGGCGCCGATGCACTCCGAGGAAGGCATGACACACGCCGTCTGGCAGAGCATTTACAACCACAGCGAGTCGACACAGAACGACCGCGCGCGAATGGCCGAAGACGAACGCGGCGGCAACTGGAGCGACGAACTGCTGACCATCGTAGGCTCACGCGACTGGACGCTGCGCCGGGACAAACTCACCCCGCAGACGCTCGTCATGGCCAAACGCTTTTATGAAGAAGCGTTAGCCTGGCTCATCACCGAGGGCCACGCCAAAGCCGTGACGGTTTCCGTATGGGAAGCGAAACCCAATCAGATGGGGCGTGATGTGATCATTACCCTCACCGATGACACCACGTTTAAGGTCACACTATGAGTACACAACGCAGCCTGCAGACACTTATCGATCGCGCCAAATCGACACTGATGGCGAAAACCGGGCAGAACACACCAGCGATCGATGCCATCGCGTGCGCGATTGCG
The DNA here is from genome assembly GCF_900460245.1 of Vibrio fluvialis. Taxonomy (NCBI): domain Bacteria; kingdom Pseudomonadati; phylum Pseudomonadota; class Gammaproteobacteria; order Vibrionales; family Vibrionaceae; genus Vibrio; species Vibrio fluvialis. The sequence goes on along the minus strand of NZ_UHIP01000002.1, from coordinate 1,159,226 downwards.
GGCGTGAGTTACGGTCAGTACGGCTATCAGGATTTGCTGTTTCGCCAGCTTCACCCGGAAACCTGCTCCGAAGCCTGGCTTTATCTGCATGCCAATCGTCATGACACGCCGCGCCTGCTGCCCACGTTTGCATCAGGCACCGTCCGGTTTACTCAGCTCGGTGGCGTGGTGGTCATCCCCAAAGCAACTTTGCTGACCGATGCCGCCGGCAATGAATACGAAACCACCAAAGAGCAATACAGTGACGTGCCGGTCAGCGTGATTGCCCGCGTGTCGGGCAGTGCCAGCAATCTGCCAGCCGGAAACATTCTGACCCTGTCCGAAGGCTTAGGTGGTATCGACCCGACTCAGGTTCAGAGCCTTGGCATTGAAGGCGGCGCCGACATTGAAACACTGGAACACTGGCGCGCCCGAGTGATTGTGGCCTACGAGAAAAACGACCTGATCGGCAAAGCGGAGGATTATGAAGCCTGGGCAACATCTGCGCATGCCGATGTCGACTTTGCCTGGGCGCTGGATAACACCCCGGAGCGCGGCATGGTGGAAGTGTATATCGGTCGCCGCACCGCTGACCCGACACTGAGCAGCGAAGTGATCAGTCTGGTTCAGCAAACCTTCGAAGCGCATCGTCTGGCAGGTTGTCATCCCATCGCCTTACTGCCTGAGCATGTTCTGCTGAACATTGAGATTCAGGGCATCCAAGATCCATCAATTCGTGATGATGTCGTCACTGCGCTGCAGAGCCTGGTGCAAAGCAAAATGGGCAAAATCAACGCCGCGATGGGCAATCCGGAATCCGTCACGCCGACGGAAATTGTGCTAACGGTGTCGAGTGTCACCACCAACTTCATTGTGAAATCGCCAACCGATGAAGTGATGATTCAGAGCCATCAGATTCATGTATTAGGAGACGTGACATGGACACCTCCAGCGTAATTATCGATTACAGTGCGGAAGACTTTGCGCAGGCCATCCGCGCCCTGTTGCCCAAAGGGCAATACTGGCAGGAAGCCGACAACCCGGAGCTGACCAGCCTCATTGAGGCGATGGCCACCGACTTCAAAGCCACGCACGATGACATTGAATTGTCTCTGCTGACTGACTTTCAGGAAGCGCTGTTCGGCTGGAAAATCAGCGACTATCAGGCGCTGCTGTACACCCAGGCAGGTGATGATGCCGGAACCGTCTCTGATGACCGGACCACGCCGAATCTGATTTATGTCGCGCTGCAGGAAGACGCCCGAATCTCATGCGCGCAGGCCTGGGCCGCGTTTGAGGAAAAGCGCCTGCCGCACACTGAAATTACCTGGATGTATCACTCCCGGCTTGATGTCCATCATCAGCTTGCTAACTGCCGGCATATCCGCAATCAACACACTTACGAGATCACCCAATGAGCTTACTCATCACCCATGCCGGGATTGCCGCCGCGATTCGTGCCGGTGATCTGGGCATTGAATACAAAATCACTCACATCAGCATCGGCTCGGCCGGCTATGTTCCGAATCCGGAGCAAACCGCACTCGTTGCTGAAATCCAGAAAAAGGCGCTGACGCGCGGTGCGTTGGTAGCACAAGGCCAACTGCATTTTGAAACGGTCTGGGATGGCGAAGAAGAGTTTGAAGGCAAAGAGCTGGGTTACTGGCTGGAAGACGGGACGCTGTTTGCGGTCGACAGTCGCGATGGTGAGGTCATCACCTACAAACGCAAAAACACCGTCGTCACTGAAGCCTGTGAACTGAATCTGGCAGCGTCCACGATTGAGAACATCACGGTGGAAATGCTCGGCTCACCTTACGCCACGGAACAAGTGGCCGGTATTGCCAAAATCGTGAGTAATGGCCAGGTGGACAGTGAAAATGATGACAACGCCATTCTCACTGTGACAAAAGCGCTTCGTCTGATGGCACGCCGTATTTCGAGCGCGACCACAGGTACAAGAACTGATGTTGCCGCTAGTGAAAAGGTGGTTGGGGTTCTGAGTCAAGCCTTGGCAGACATTATGGATGATACCCGATGGACCAATGCTCGTGATTGGACGGCAGAAACTGTCTCTCAGGCAGAAGCTGAAGAAGGTACATCAAGCACGCCGAGAAAGTGGACATCAGAGAGAGTGCATCAAGCATTTAACCAGTATGGTGTCGGTGGTGGCGCACCATCAATATCAGATGCAAATCAGCAGCTTGTGGGTAGAGTGAATACCTTGGTTAGTCCTTGGAGTAACTCTCCCGTTCAAGGCAATGCAGCTCTGATGTGTTTTGGTGAAAGCGCCGGAGTTAACCTGCAAATTCATGCATTGCATGGAAGTGGGATCATGCATTGTCGGTTCAGGACCGGTTCCGCGGGGACAACACCATGGTTTATGGTCTGGGATGACAGAAAAAAAGCATCAATCAGTGACGCCAGAAATGGAACAAAAAACTTATACCCGGATACCTCCGTCTTAAATTCCTTTCTGAAAGAGACCACCATCGGGTCCAGCGATCAGTCATGGGGTGATTATACCAGTAGCCGGCTTTCGGGTGTTACGTACACAAACAACACAACCAGGCCCATCATGGTCAGCATTACATCAAATGAAGACGCCGCGACAAGTGGAATGATAAAGGTTGACGGATTGGCGATCGCTGTATTCGGTGACAGCGCAGGTGATGTGGCCACAACGTCTTTCATTGTTCCTTCGGGCTCAACTTATTCAGTGGTTTTCAATGCTAATGCAACCACAATCTGGAGCGAACTAAGATGATTTACTTTACCGACAATACGAAGGACGTTTACGCTTTTTATAAAGAAGACCTGGAGCATGATGAACAGGTAAAAAGTCGTATCGCTGAATTAGAAGCCGAGAAACTTAACCCGCCGGAACAAGATGAGGCTGGCAATTCGCAAGATTATGATGCACTCATAAATCAGCTTCGTTCTACCATTCGCATTGGTGGCGAATTAACGCCGATTTCAGAACAAGAGGCTCAACAACTAGTGGCGCCCAGTCCTGAAGAAATGGACGACCAAAAAACTAAAGCGGAGCATACTTGGGTTCAGTCAGAGCTGGAATCTGTCCAGATTGAACTCATGTATCACTGGACAGATGACGAACGAGCCAGTTTTACCCTGGAAGTCTGGAAGCAATACACTCGTGACTTACGCAACTACACCACAACCGACGATAGTGGCATCATTTCAGTTGTGGGTGATACACGTCCGTCAAGGCCGCATTAGGTCTCTTTCTTATCCAAACGTCATTATACCAAACCCGGCCTCAGCGCCGGGTTTTCTACATCCCCCATCTAGAAACCGCTTCAATATCAGTCAGTAATTCCGGGCGATACACTGGCCTTTGTTCATTCAACGAAGGTTAAACCATGAAAGCACTGGCAACCCAACTCATCAAAAAACACGAAGGGCTGCGGCTGAAACCCTATCGCTGCAGCAATCAAAAACTCACCATCGGCTACGGCCGCAACCTGCAGGATAACGGCATCAGCCAACAAGAAGCGGAAGCCCTGCTTCAACATGACCTCGATGCTGCGGTGAAAGACGCAGAAACGCTGCCGTATTTCGCGTCGCTTAACGAAACGCGTCAGGCGGTCATCGTCGACATGATTTTCAATCTTGGCCTGCCCCGTTTTGGCATGTTCAAGAAAATGATCGCTGCCATCGAGCAGCAACTCTGGCATGTGGCCGCCAACGAAATGCTGAATAGCCGCTGGGCGCGTCAGGTTGGCAAACGGGCGAAGACACTCAGCGAAATGATGCGCACCGGCGCGCCACTGCAATAAGGAGAACACCATGAACTTTTTAACCAGTATCCTCGGCAAAACACTATGGGAAGTTCTGAAAGGTCTGTTTTTTCAGGTTGCCTGGAAAGTCATTCTGGAACGCTTTGCGAGCCGCCTGGTAATTTGGGGATTAGAGAAAATCAAAAGCCTGTCCACCAATGATGTCACGCAGGAAACCGTGAACGACATCATCCTGTCGCTGAAAGGCAAAAAACTCAAAGAGGTCGAGCAATGGGAATGACGTTGGACCCGAGCTGGGTGAATGCCGTACTCGCCTTTGGCACATTCGTGACGCTGATCCTGAGTTTACTGATTGGTTACCTGTTCCGATTGTCCAAAGAGCTGGGCGAATACAAAACCCATGTTGCTGAAACCTACGCAACGAAGGACGATGTCAAAGAACTCGGAGATCGGATTGAACGCAGCATGGTGAAAGAGTTCGACCGGATTCATTCCCTATTGCAAGGGAGAGAGGTCGCATAGTCCGCGGGAGCCACAAGGTTCCCGTTCCGCACTATTGAATAGATAGCTTATCTAAAAAGTAACTAACCTTTCATTGTGAACCTGAGAATCGGTAATCTAAGCATTAGGTGTTCAGATAAACTGACTAAGAACAATGGAGAAATTCATTTAATATTGGCGTCTTTACGTCGGTTCTCTATCTCTTTCTCAACTCTCATTTTTTGGATATTAAACAAACTATTAGGGAGGGTAAACGAGTAAGAAAAAGCCACAAAAGAAAGAAACAAAATAACCTGTTCAACAAAAGATTTAATCTTACCCAAATAAGGCAAGAGCATTGTTCCATATGGCAAATCCTTTATTATTTCTATTGTCTGAGGCACAGAGAAAAGTTTATATGAGAAGATAGCAAATAAAGTGACAAGATATACGTGTAACAAGTTTTTTGTACTACTTAGTTTTCGAAATGTATTTTTTGTTGCACTTTCAGCAACACGCCATGAGCCATTAGGCAAAGAGCTAGGGTCGCCAATTAAGGCAATGACCCCTACCAGAAAACCAGCCAAAATAGAATATATATTAACTAAAACATCTAGAGCTTTATCTGTCAGTATTGGCTGAAAAAGAACAGCAAAAAAACCACTACTAACGATAGTCAGCAGTAAGTAGATTGTTTTTCTCCTGTACTTTTCCAAATTACTCATTGTTCTAGAATACCTTCACGTTCATAGTTTTCCAGTGCTTCAACTAATCTAAGCCACATTTGCTCTCTATCTACGGACTTTCCATGTCGCTTAACTTTTACTGTATGTTTTAAAACAGTGTCTTCATTAGTGAGTTTAGTTCCACTCTTCGTTGTGATCACGTAACCACCAACATCTGTAGAAGCAAGTAGCTTTGCCGTGTCCTTAGCGTGTCCGTGACCGATGTCAGCAGCGTCACCTGTCGTTCGACCATCATGCGAAATCACAACTCGAACATTAAGTCCCTCTTTTTCTAAAATTTCAGTCTCCGTATCATCATCTCGCAAAACATCAAAAACGCCTTTAACCATACGCGTAATTTTTTGCAGTTTCCCAGAGACCTTTTCCTTGGGATTAACGCGCTTAATGTACTCCAAAGTCGACAGATATGACACAGCATTAACCACGATATTACTAACACCTTCGTCTTCTATTGTTTTAATAGTGTCAATATCAGCCACTTGTTGTATTTCCATTACGTCGGCCTCATGATTAAACCCGCCTTTCGTCAGCAGCAACGCGAGGAAAGTATTGATAGATGTAGCCCTAAACGTTGTCGCTGGACTCATAATCAAATGATTGCCAAAAAGGCAAACAAATCCTTCTCCATCGAGAAATTCTTGGTCAACTGGCGCATCATAAGTACTAGCTTCAAGTTCGGCACTAGTAATTGAAGGTCTGTCAATCGTATTAGCCGCAGCGCCTTCCTCATACAGTCCAACCGAGAAAAGTGTACAATCTTTATCCCCGTGGCTTAGTTTTGCTCTACGGCTAGATAGCTTCATGCCAACTACTGAACGATCATCTCCTAGGTAGAACGTACGTGCTTGTGTCGAATTCAGTTTTGCCCAAGCAGAGTTTGCCATAAGCTCAAGAGAATTCTTCACACTGATCCCATCAACTTTTTCAAATTCACAGCGAAAATAATAAACGGTTCTATTTTTTGGCTTTTCTTTTTTAACAACCATATCAGCTCACTTAATAAAGTACATGTATATGCAATTCCGGTAGCTCGTACCGACTATTTCATAGAGAAGTACACTTTTCCGTCGCAATTTGTAGCGCCTTTAACCAAACACCTCTACATCAGCTCAGCTGACGGTATTGGAGTAACTTAAACTCATAAAAACCTGACGCATATCAGGCCATCTTTATAATCAAGCATTCGCTAAAATATATCAACAAATGGCGAAAGAAACGCATCTAGTTATGTATGGTTACGCACATTTGTGTGTGTTAAAGCATTGACACCCTACCCTCGCCGCCCTTACCCTATCGCTGTACTGGCAAAATCCAGTACCGGGATTAGGACCCCGCTTAGAACCATCGGCACATAAGTGCCAGCGTATGCTGGTTTTTTTATGTGTGGCTTCGGCACACCTGTACATGGTGAATTTGTTGTGATTATGCGCAAATACACCTCATCAATGGTGGGCTGGGCGGGGCAGCCTTCGGGCTGGCCGTGTCGATGGTGCGGTAGTCCTAACCCTGTTCAGTCCATCACCCGAAGATTAGGACCTTTGAGTGGTGGTAAACAAAGTTAACCATCGGAGGTCGCTATGACCCATCTATCTATTCTTTCCAAAGATATCCGCATTTTAGACGGCTTGTATTCTCTGAATGACCTGCATAAAGCAAGCGGAAACAAAGCCAAACACGCCCCTTTTCGATTCATGCGTAATGAACAAACCGTTGAACTAATCGCTGAAATAGAGCGATCACCAGATCTGGTGATCGGTTGCAAAGTGTTACGAGGTGGGAAACTCCAAGGAACTTGGGTATGCAAAGAACTGGTCTACGCCTACGCGATGTGGATTAGCGCCAGGTTTCACCTGCAAGTCATCCGCGCGTTCGACGCACTCACAAGCCAACCGCAAATTACACCATCCGGTGTCACTCTTACCGCCAAACAAGCCCGATTCTTACAATGTGCCTTTTCGCAGTTTGACGAACTCAAAGCGCGCCACGGGGAAAGCCACCGCCAGTATCAAACCATGCAGCAGCAAATCAACATGATGCGTTCGTTTTGCGATCACATGGAAAGCGAGCTTAAAGCGTTTCGCTCGCAGGTAGACGCAGAAATTGATGCGATTAACCACATCAACTTATACAAAGGAATGGTGTTGGAATATCAAGGCGCCGACGAACTAAAGCGCTTCATTGAACAAAAACATTGATGAAAACTGGTTTGAGCCTAGGCAGCATGAGGTTGCTCTAGGCTCTGGTGGGCATGAATAAACTCACATTTGGACATATCCGAGTTAGGGCGTCGGCATTATCAGGAGAATTTCGGATAAAGATTTCTATGGGGTAACGCCTGCCTAACAGGCGTAAAATGCTTGGCTATAATTAGCGACGAAGGAGCGTAAGCCAAGCTTTTTACGTCCTTTGTTGAGGCGCTTGTTAGGCCTTATTGATAATCCCAAAACTTATAGTTTAATGATTTTTCAAGTAACTCTATTTTATTTTTTATCTGAGCTGCACCAGAGTCGGTAATCACACCTTTTTTATGCATTTTCGATACATTTTCTTTAACTTTTCTTCGTTCGCTAAATCGTTGCCGGTTTAGCTCTATGCCTTGTGTAAAGCTCTTAGCTATGAACTTTAAGACCCCTTCATATTCTATACAGAACTCTACATAAGGCTTAACGGAATCTGTTACGTCTAGCCACTGACTATTTTGATCGGCGATTTTATCGAAATCACATGGCTTTATAATAGTATTATTTGGAATCCCAGTATTTTTAATTTTGCTATCAAGATAAACTTTACGTGCTAATTCGGAACAGTATGAGAATTTCTTTGCCGGTTTCTTTTTTGGCAAAATTATATATGGTTGCTCAATATAATAAGCGCATGTCTTGCTGAGCAACTCACTGTCTTTCTCTTGTAGTCCTTTAAATCTAATAATCCGCCAACCTTCTTGAACATCATTCAAAACTTCAGGTATTAATTTAAGAGAAACACCGATATTGGGCATTGCATCTATACATATAAAGTCGGCTAGAACGATTACAACATGACTAGATCGAGCTTTTGAGTAAACTGTTTTTTGTAATTTCGCCAATACCTTTGAGGAGTTTGAAGTACCAGTTACAAGAATAATATCTCCTGTTTTCAGTTCATCCTTAAAATTCTGAAGCTTTTCAGTAAAATCATTTTCTTCGCCTCGAGTTAACTTGCGATATATTGGTAAGTGCTCTTTCTTGATACCTGCATTTGTTCCCAGCATATCTAGTAGTTCATCAGGCATGCTTTTAAATTGTTCGATAACTTTGGCACCAGAACCTTCCGTGCCCATAGTTTGAAACACATTGGCAGTAGCTTGCATTCTTATTTGATGCTTTAATTCTTCCACTTAAATTTTCCTTGTCCGCCTATGCTAGAGTAAACGAGGCCTAACGCCGCGTTAAGTGGTGAGCAACGCTACCACCCAACCTAAACCATTGTGCCGTAAACACTAAAACTGAAGCAAACTAAAAATGCCAAGCGTTGGGAATCCGTCTTAAACGCTTTGTTAGGCAGCTTTGTATGCAGACTTCAACACTTCTTTTTGTTCTGGTGTCAACCTATCTTTAATTACACTTGATTTACCTGCTATTTCTTTCTTTAAGTAACGTTTTACTGTTTCGAGCAAGCCAAAAAGCTGCATATAGTCAAATGTTGACCAGAGTTCTGTCCAACTATGAGCAGTAGTATTTAGGTTAATTTCCTCTGAATCCTCAGTTAACATGAATCTCAAAGTATGCTTACTTAGTTCATACTCTGAGTGTGCATAGTGTTTATTTCGGAGATCGATTACATACTTATGAAAATCTAATTGCTCTTTATTAGTAAATATTTTTGTAGCATCTAGATTTGTTCGTCTCTGTGACGCATTAAAAGCTTTAGCATACGTAACAATTGCACCTGATAAAAGCAGCTCTAAGCTCATAACTAGCTTACTGTTAACTAACATCAATGTAGAGTATGTTCCAAGTTCTCTCTTAATATCCCAGAGTGAATCTCTCATGACTTGAAAGGGATCTCTTGACGTATTGTACTCCTCGATAAGAGGAGCAAACGAGTTTTCAATGTCCTTTAGTTCTTCCAACTGCTCATTAGAAAACTCTAGGTTAGGAAGTGACTTCTGTTCATAACTAGAATCATATAAGCCCAAAAGAGCCTGCGAAATAGACCTCATTTCATGATTAATTTCTATATAGCATTCTAAGACCTTTATCATTTTTTTTAACGACATATCTGAGTCAAATGCTGCTTCTTCAGTAGGTATTATCTTCACTATAATCCTCGTAAAAGTATCTGATGCCTAACATTTTATTATTGCGCATGCGCGTTTATCTCATTAGACCAGTAAAAACGCGCACAGTTAACTACTTGTATGTAATGAACTTATCAGCAATTTGCTAAATTCACCATCTGGAAAAACGCGCATGCGCGTTTCCCCAAACCTATTATCTAACCCATAGGTTTTATAATTGCATGATTTTAAGAATATTCATGCATATCGGAATGTGAAAACGCGCACGAAGTTGAGATAAAAATCATCATAATTTCTATATAACTGTATGCCTGCCCAGCTTTTAGGCATTGCAAAGAGAATGGCAACATTTGAGTTAAATGGATGAAAATTTGTAGGCGAGAAAGTATGCGTTTGACTGCGCCACAAACAACGCGTTAACTCTTTTGGGGCAAAGATGAATTACGTCGTTTATCTGCGAGCCAACGCAGAATACATTGGCCCAGAGATTAGCCGAAGGCTTCAGCTATCTTGCCCCAAACTCACATACTCATTCAGTTTCAACACTTCACTCCCCACAAACCCGTTCAATTCGGCCAGTGAATCAATCAGCGGCAACAACTCATTTTTGTGGAATAGCCAGTCCACTTTGTTGAGATCGAGTGAGGTAATACTCTCGCGGCGGATGCTCATCAGCTCAATCGGCACGCGGTGCAGGGCCAACACATCGTTCATGGTCTGGTTCTTCACGTCTTTGAACGAGTCTTTCGCTTCCACCTGGCCGATGGGTTTGAGTTCCGGCGCTTTGGTGTCTTTCCCCTTGGCATTTACAAACAGGTTTTTGAACGCCATCCCTTCTTTGGCCTGCAGCTTGTTGCGAATGTCGTTTTCCGTCTCTTTGGTCATGCCCGGCTCGTTCATATACAGCAGGTAACCTGCGTGCGAACCGTTGCGGTAATACTGGCGGCGGAACAGCGTGGCATCGTCGTTGAGCCAGATAGAGGTCAGCCCGCTGACGTGTTGCGGCAGGCCGTACAGCTCCTGCGCCACATCGTATTCAGCCAGGTGAAAAATCTGCCCGTCGCGGTAATCAATCCGCCCTTCATTGCTGTAGGCGCGGGGCTTGTAGGTGTAACCCAAATCACCGCGGCGGCGCATGTAGAGCGCCGGAAGGTGTCTGATGTGAACCACCTGCCCGAACAGGTTGCGTACCACCTGAAAGTAGCCATTGCCAAAGGTGAGGTAGTCCTGAATAAACCGCTTAAGGTCGCGGCGCGGCAGCACATCGCTCACCGTAACGGCGTAGGTAAGCGTATTGCGTTTAAACTCAATCGCGCTCGAGTGCATCGGGTTAACGCGCAGCGCTTTGGCCAGCGTATCGAGTGCGATCGGCGGCTCGTACAAATCATCAATCAGTGCCACTTCAAGGTAGCTGAGAATATCGCTATTCATCACACTGACCGGGTTAGAAAATTCAATCTCAATCACGTTCTGTCTCCTAGAAGAACGACACCGTGGTGTCATCCTCGCTGTGAATATCAATCGGCTCCCAGTGCATCACATGCATCGAAGCCCAGGCCAGGTCAGCGTGCGAGCCCACCTTGCTGCGGGTAGAAATAAAGGTCACCTGATTGCTGGCTTTGGTGGTCTGCTGTCGGATCATCAGAAAGGAATGCACCAGGTCATCCCATTCCCCGTCGAACTGCAGACGCCCGTCGTTGATGATTTCGCGCGCCTTGTACACCATCATCCGTTTCACTTCCGGCGAATAGTCCAGCTCAATCAGGCTCGGGTAGAACTTGCGCACCAGCTCGGCCACGGCCGACCCGACGCCGCTGACATCAATCGCCAGATGCACCACGTTATATTTCTCGGTCATGGCTTTAATCGCGAGCGCCTGCTGCTCGTAGCTGGAGCCTTTCAGGCGCGCCCGTTCAATCAGCCGGAACACGCCGCCTTTGCGTTTGGGTTTAAGTGCAACCACCAATCCGGCATCGTCGGAGCCTTCGCCCTGACCGCCGCCGCGCGGGTCATAGCCCACCAACACTTCGGCGTTGCCCGCTGGCCTAGCCTTGTTGTGGTCCACGTCCTTCCACAGCGATGAATCGGTTTTACACGCCAGCAGCGCTTTGAGCGCAAAGATGGACGCCGAATCATCCAGAAACACGCAGCGCAGCAGGTTGTCGAATACGGTTTTGTCCGGGTACTTACGGCGCAGTTTCTCCATGTTGAAGAACGTGGCGCCTTTCTCAATCGCGTCATCAATGGTGATGATCTGACGGAAAATGCCATCGACGCCCAGTGAACCGTTTTTGAGCGCCGCATGGCTGATGTCAATGCCTTGCTCTTTCTTGCCCTGCCACTTCGGATACGCTTCATGCGCCACGGTCGACGGCGTCGACAGATACGTGGTGCGGTACTTGTCGTGAATCGACATCCCGCCCGCGTAATCGTCCAGCTCTCCGAATTTGGGGATCCAGAACACTTCATCGAAATAGACATGGCCGTTAAAGCCCTGCGATGTGCGGGCGTTGGTGGAGAGGAAGTAAAACGTCGCGCCATTGGAAAGTTGCAGCTCATCTTTGCCTTTGAGCTCCACATCGCCAATTTCCAGCGCGAAACGGCGGATGTAGTTTTTGAAGATTTCGGACTGCTTGCGCGAGGCCGACAAAAACACCTGGTTGTCACCGTTCAGTACCGCATCCTCAAACGCTTCATAGGCGAAGTAATACGTCAGGCCAATCTGGCGCGATTTGAGGTAGAAGCGGAACTCGTTCAGCTCCGGATTGCACTTGTGGGCGTGAATGTCTTTCTGGTACTCGAAAAACGTCTTTTCACGAAACTCATTCAGCACCGTTTGAGTGATGTGCGAAACATCGTTCTTCACTTTGTTCGGCTTGCGGCCACGCTTATTGCCTTCGCTGTGACTGCTTGCAGGCCGATGCGGCCGGCTTTCGGCTTCATCGCGTTTGCGCTTCTGGGCCAGCAGCATTTCCAGCTCTTTGAGCTGCTCATCGTGCTTTTGGTCAAGCCACAACAGATAGGCGATCCGCTGGCGCAGCATCAGCTCTACGGGCGCATCGTCCCGCATCGCTTTCCAGTCAAATTTCGAAATCCATTGCTGGACGGTTCGCACCGCAACGCCCACCGCCTGCGCAACTTCGGCAGGTTTGTACTGACGCAGATACAGCCCAAGCGCTTTGGTTTGGTCTGCGGTGTACATCGGTGAGGATTGCTCAATAGCCAGATTCGTTTTCATGCTGGCAGTGTGCAACAGAGCCCGCCGCGACTCAGCAGAGAGACTTTCTATATCGGGTATCTAGAATCGCCGTGAATACAAAAAGTTAAGGCCATTGGTTAGATTGGAATCATCGAATTCAGGAGCATTCAGGCATGTTTCAGTCACAACCCATTTGTATTTTGCAGGCAGGCACGACCGTCGACGGACGTGTGATTGGGCAGAACATCATTGATGAAATCGCAGAGAGCTATAACCCCGAGGTCTATACCGCGCGGATCAATGAAGAACACTTCGTCCTTGGCAAAAAATTCGGTTCGGTGCAGTCGGTGGAAAAGCGTGGCGACAAACTGTTTGCGGTGCTGAAACCCAACTCACTCTTATTGAGTGCGGTAGAACAGGGGCAACTGCTGCATACCTCGTGCGAACTGATTGAAAAATTTGCTGACACTGATAAGGCCTATCTGACGGGTCTGGCACTGACCGACAAACCTGCGTCACTCGGCACCACGCAAATCCATTTGTCCAGTCAGTCCGATGGCAAGAAGTACGTGCAGACGCATTTCCCCATCAAACCAGAACACTTTTCACATCAGAGCACCGACGACGAACTCTCGATGTTTCAAAAATTCAAAAGCTGGCTCAAAGGCGAAAACGCGCCCGAGCAGCTCTCTCACACTGAGGAAGAAGACGACATGAACAAAGAAACCGAAGAGCTGCTGCAGCAACAAATTGAACAGAACACCAAGCTGAGCGATCAGCTCGGCCAACTGGTGCAGACACTCAGCGCCAAAGAGCAGCCCGCAGAGCCGGAAGTTAAAGACGAGCCGCAGAAAAGCGAGCTGGAAGAGAAAGTCGAAATGCTCTCCTCCCAGCTTGGTGAACTGACCACCAAACTGAGCAGCATCACGGATGAGCAGGCGCGCACACTGGCGGGTCAGGATGCGGAACCCGAGCCGTATCTGTAAGCGCCGGCTTTAGTCTCTCACCCCATTTGTATAGGTAAACACATGCAAGAGCATACCAAAAAGAAACTGAGCGCCTACGTTCAGGCGGTCGCGCAGCAAAACGGCGTCGAGAACGCCACCGAGATGTTCAACGTCTCGCCGAACGGAACTCAGCGCATCATCGCGGCCATTCGTGAAAGTAACTGGTTCCTGAGCCGAATCAACATCATCACCGTGAAAAACCAGATTGGTGAAGCCATTGGTCTGGGTGTGAGCGGCATGATTGCCAGCCGCACCGACACCTCCGGCGACGGCGAGCGCAAACCGAAAGACTACCACGGCATGAGAGCCATGCCTTACGCCTGTGTACAGACCAACTTCGACACGGCGATCCGTTATGCCAAGCTTGATGCCTGGGCGCACATGAAGAGCTTCAACCAGATTGTGTCCAAACACACCCGCGAGCAGATCGATGCCAACAAAATCACCGTCGGCTGGTTTGGTAAAACCGCGGCCGCGAATACGGATGCCGCCGCCAACCCGAACGGCGAAGACGTCAACAAAGGCTGGTTCCAGGCAATGCGTGAGCACAACGCCGAACGTTTAATCACCGAAGGCGTAGAAGGCTCCGGCGTTATCCAAATTGGTGAAGGCGGCGACTTTGCCAACCTCGATCTGGCGGTGCTGAACCTGAAAAACCTGCTGCACCCGGCATGCGAAAACGACTCTGACCTGATTGCCATCATCGGCTCTGATCTGCTGGCCTATGAAAAGGCCAAGTTCTACGACGCGCACGGCAATACGCCGACAGAAAAGAGCAAGATTCAGGAACGTCAGGTCATCGGCACCTATGGCGGCCTGCCTGCGGTGTCGGTTCCGGGCTTCCCGTCAACGGGCATCATGGTGACCAGCTACGACAACCTGTCTATCTACATTCAGGAAGACTCGGTTCGCCGCACGGTTGGTAAGAAAAACGACGCCAAAGACCAGATGGAAAACTTTGAGTCGATGAACATGGCCTACGTCATCGAGCAGCTTGAAAAAGTGGCGGCGGTCGAGTTCGGCAACGTCAAACTCAAGATTAACGGGGCGTGGGTATAACCGCGCCAGACTGACCCCCTCCAATGCAGGCTCTGTCACGTTATCAATCTGGCTCCTACACAGATTGTTATTCGTGCACTGCTGCCTGCATTCCCTCAAAGGTGATGTATGGAATTTATCGGCAATAAAAGCGACGTGTATGCCTCCGAGCTGCCCGCCACGGATAACTTTCCTGCGCTCAAAATTTCAGAGTTTCAGTCTCTGTTTCATTTCCTCAGCAATGAGACAGAGGCAGGCATTCTGCAACAGGCGAAGGTCTCGCGCATTAAGGTGCACCGCGAGCTGGTCAATACCATCGCGCAGTACGAGAGCCTTGCCGCGCTCTCAAAGGACAAGTTCGGCGATGAGGAATCCGGTACCACGCTCTACACCCAGGCGGTGTTTGCGCTGACGGCCAGCGAACTGATTGGCATCCGCCTCAGCTCCGATGCCACCGCCGAAGCGGCAGAGCGTCAGGAAGCGCTGAGCAGCAAGAAATACCATTGTGAGGTGCAATACCGCCAGGCGGTGGATCTGCTGCTTCACGGGCGGGAAACCTACTGTTTTGAGGTGGTGTGATGAAAGCGCTGCAAAGTTTAACGGACCTGTTCAGAGAGCACGTGGCGGATGCCAATAACTTCACCGTCTGGGCCGAAGACGGCGCGCTGTTCTGTACTCAGGGCGACAGCGTCGACGGGTTTGAACTCGAGTACACCGCCATCGTGTTTATGCAGGATGTCAGAGTGCAGCCGCACATTCTGATGATGCACTTAGTCTCCTGGATGAATACGCACGACCCGTACCGGATGGAAAAAGGATTGCCGTTTCCGACCTTCGCCACCGAGCTGCTGGATAACGGCCGCTGCGACATCAAAATCAAAATTGACCTGCGGGAAGCCTTCTCACTGCAAGCCCACCCGCAAGGAAACTGGCAACAGCACGGCGAGCGTTTTGAATGCGTGGGCGATTTTGCTGCCCGTGTCGACGAAGACGACCTGAACGAACTGGTGCTGTTTGTCGGCCATCTGGATGATTTGCCATGAACGAGCTCACGCTGAAAACACCGGAGCAGCTTACTCAGGTGGTTGAGCGTCTGGTGCTGACCGCCACTGACAAACTGGATTTGAACCGGCGCATGGCCAACCGCGCGCGCCAGTTCTTCCGGGCTCAAATCCGGGCGCAGCGGGACATTGAGAATAACCCGTACCAGAGCCGCACAGGGCGCAAAAAAGTGAGCCTGCGGGACGGGACATCGTTACGCCATACCGTCAACAACAAGAACATGTTGATGGGCCTGTCGAAATCCCTGCGCACGCAGGCCGATGAACACCATTTTGAAGTGGGTCTGGCGGGCGTCGCCGGACGCATCGGCCAGGAACACAATCAGGGCAGCCAGCTCTCGTTTACCACCCGCGTGAATGGCTTCTTCGACAGCAAGACCGGACGCTGGCAAGGCGGGCGGCGGGTCAAACAGAACTATCAGATGCCCCGGCGTACCTTCATCGGCTGGACGCCAGAGATCGAGCGCGAGCTGCTCGCCATGGCGGCCGAGCACTTTACAACTGACGTGGAAAGTTAAATGCAAACCATCAAAGTCAAACCACAAAAAGGGTTACTGGTTCGTGACCCGGAAACCCGCGAGCCGTTAAAGGCCGCAGGCGAAGAGAAGCCGCGTAACCCTTACTGGCTGCGTCGCATTAAAGACCAATCCGTCGTGCTCGTCACCACGAAAACGGCAACGAATAAGGAGAACGGCCAATGAGCATCAGCTTCTCAGAAGTTCCGGCCAGCGCTTATGTGCCCGGCATGTATGTCGAAATCGACAACAGCCTGGCCAACAGCGCGGAAGACCAGCAATTGTGCCTGGTGATCGGCAATGCGGTTGCGGGCGCACCGGTGGCGCCCAACACCGTTGTGCTGTGTATGGACGAAACCAAGGCGCAGGCGCAGTTCGGCGCCTCCGACATCGTCGACATGGTGACCTATTTTCGCAAGCAGGATGAAAGCATGCCCGTCTACGCCATCAGCGTGGACGCGGCCGATACTATGTCAGCACTGGCAGCCCTCGGCGATGTGCAGTACCACCACATCCTGTGCTCGCTCAATGATGACACCACCATCCGCGATTTGGGCGAGTTTCTGGAAAAGCGTTATCAGGCACTACAACAGATCCCCGGCGTGGCTTACATCCCGAAAAAAGGCACCCATGCGGAGCTGATTACCTTTGCCAATAAAAGCAACTGCCCGCTGATCAGCTTTATGCCGGTGAACGCGCTCGGTAACTCCGCCGATGAAGCCCTGACGGATGCGGCGGCGATCGGTGCCTGGGCGGGACAAATTGCGCCGTCACTGGCAAACGACCCGTGCCGCCCGCTGCAAACGCTCAAGATGAGCGGCGTCTACTCCATTGCGGACACCGAGTTTGACTGGGCCGAGCGTAACCTGCTGCTCCACGAAGGAATGGGCACGTACGTCGTCACCTCCACCAAAGAAGTGCAGGTGGAGCGTGCGGTCACCGCTTACACCGAAAACGCGTCGGGGATTGCCGATAACAGCTACCTCGACATCATGACGCCAGCCACGGCGATGTATTTTCGTCAGAAACAACGCTCACGCATCTTAAGCAAATACGCCCGTTTCAAAGTGGCCAAAGACGGCACCCGCTTTGCGCCGGGACAGGCAATTGTCACGCCCAGCATGTTCAAAACCGAGCTGCTGGCGCTGTACAAAGAGCTGGAATACAACGGCATCGTGCAGGACTTCGACGGCTACAAGAAGTCGCTCATTGTTGAGCTCGATGACACCAACAAGCAGCGGATCAACTATCAGGACTCACCGCAGTTCGTGAACGGATTGATCATCGTTGCCGGCAAAATTCAATTCAGGAAGTAAGCCATGGGAACCACAATCACCAGCCGCGCCGTACTGAACGCCGGCTCTCTGGGTCGCCTGCCCATTAAAGAAGGCGCAGAAATCGGGTTTGGTAACCTCAAGCGTGAAGCGGTCATGGGCGATGACGGCGTGCTGGGACACAGTGAAGTGTACGACGGCGCGCCCTACATCAAAGCCACCATCGTGCACGCCAAAGCCACCGATGAAGACGCCATCAAGGCGTTCGTGGATGAGAACATCACCCTTGAGCTCAACAGCGGCAAAGTCTACACCCTCACGGATGCCTGGGCGGTGGATCCGCTCACGCTGAACGTCAAAGACGGCCAGCTGGAAGTGCTGTTCAACGGCTATGAGCTCATCTCACAATAAGGAGCGTGACATGCTATCGATTTTGTTAAAACGTCAGGCTCAGCAACAAAAGGCGGCTCAGGCCAAGCCGATGCCAGCCGCGCCGACGGGAAAAACCGCCCGCCCGACGCTGGCCGACAAACCGTGGGAAGAAACGCAGGCCATGCTCAAACAAGATTTGGCGTTCCTGCGCACTCTGGCCGGCTCTCAGGAAAAAGACCCGTACAAAGCTGAACTGGTGAAGAAATACCAGCCGCTGGTTGAAAAGCTTCTCGCCACTCACACCGACCTCGGCAATCTCGATGTGGTGTGGTGGTTCTATCAGTGGCAGGTCGATTTAGGCCAACTGACGACGGTACACGACAGCTTCCGGGCGGCCATCGACATGGGGCTGGAAACGCCGGACAGCTGGAAGTCAAACGGCCAGACCGCGTTCTGCGACATCGTGTTTCAGTACTCGCACAGTGCCTCGAAAGAGAAGCTGGCGTTTAACCGCGACTACCTGCTTCAGGCTGTTACCGATTTACAGGCCGGAAACCTCGCCACCAACGCGCCGCTCAAGGTGAAGATGTTCCGCCTGGCAGGCGACTGGTATGACGCAGATGGCGACACCGAGAAAGCGTACGCGCTGTTTGATGCGGTGATGAAACTCGATCCGAACAAAGGCGGTCGCAAGACCCGACTCAACGAACTGAAGGAAGAACTCGGTTATGGCAACTCCGATTAACAATCAGGCTGAAGTGAAAACGGCCACGCTGGCCACCCCTATCGTGAAAGATGGCGTGGAAATCAACACGGTGGAGATCCGTAAACCGCATTCGGGCAACCTGCGCGGACTCAGCCTGATTGATGTGTGTGAGATGAAATTTGATGCCGGTGAAATCCTGCTGCCGCGCATTTCGTCTCTGACTGAGCGCGATTTGCTGAACTTGCCACCGGAGAACTGGGCGCCACTTTTGACCACCATCGCCTCTTTTTTCGTGAATACGGAACTCTGATAAACCGGGTTGAGGACTACTACGCCGACATCGCCATGGTATTTCACTGGCCGCCGAGCGAAATAGACGCCCTCAGCTACGACGATTTATTACTGTTCCGCGAGCTGGCACGGCAACGAACCGAAACACAAGAGAGCGACTAGCTCTCTTTTTTGTATGAAGGACATCCGAATGAAGATGAACCTCTCCGTGGTGATGGGACTGAAAGACAAAGTGTCCGCGCCACTCAAAGGCATGGCGAGTGATTCCGACCACTACGCCAACGCCATCAAAAAGATTCAGAAAGCGCAGGCGGATGATACCGCCGCGATCGGCATGATTGGCTCATTTAAAAACACCAAAAAAGCGATGAGCCAGAATACGCTTGCGATGGCAGCGGCCAGTGAGAAACTTCGGGAGCTGCAAGCCAGCGCAGCCGCGGCGGGTAAACCGACCGCTGCCCTCACCGAGAAAATTGCCAAACAGCAGCAGCGAGTCGATAAGCTCACTCAGCAGCAGGACCAGTACAAAACACACCTGGTCAAACTGGGTGGCGAGCTGAAAAAGACAGGCGTCAAAGTGCATGACCTCAATGGCGAGAACAAGCGCCTTGAGAAAAGCTACAAAAAGCACGGCGCGGAAATCATCAAACTGAGTAAGAAATACGCCATCCTGCGCGGCGCGATGGCTCCACTGCAAAAGCTCAATGGCGCCATTCGCCTGCCGAATGTGGCCGGAGCGGCACTCGGCAAAGGTGCCGCCCTGCTCGGAGGTTTCAGCCTGGCCGGACTGGCAGCCGAGGTAAACAGCAGCGCGGCAGAGATGGACAAACTTGCCAAGAAATCCGCCAACCTCAATCTGCCGATCAGCGAACTGCAGGCCATGCAATCGCAGGCCGAACACGCGGGCGTGAGCGCCGATGCGCTGTCGGCGTCGATGACCCGCTTTACCCGTCGTCTGGGTGTTCTTCAAACCACCGGAGCGGGCGCACTGGGCAGTTACCTGAAAAAGAGTAAGAACGCCGCGTTCCGCGATTTGCAGGGCGCGAAAGATACCCAGGAAGCCTACCAGATGCTGCTAGAGTCTTTCTCCAAACTGAAAACCGCGCAGGAGCAGATGGCGTTTGCGGATGCCGCCTTTGGTGACAGCGGGCGGGAAATGCTCATCATGCTGCGCGAAGGCACGCAGGGGCTGACTGCTGCGCGTCAGGAGTTCAACGATTTGGGTGGCGGCGCTACTGCAGAAGATGCCGCGAAAGCCGAAGCGTACAACGACGCAGTGCAGCGCATCTCTGAAAGCCTGCGCTCGATTAAGTTTGCCGCGTTGGCACCGATTATGGAAAAAGCCACCAGGCTGTTTACCGAGTTCTCAGAAAAATTCAAAAACACCCAATGGCGCACCGAGTTTATGGACAAAGTGATTCAGACCGTCAACGGGCTGTATCAGGCGCTGGAGTTCTTAGGTAAAGGGCTGATTTTTGTTGCGCAGAACTTCAAAGGCATTATCACCATTTTGGCGATCGCCAAAGTGGCGCTGATTGGCCTCAATGCGGTGATCATGGCCAACCCGATTGGCATGATGGTCACGGCGATTGGCGCCGCGATTATTGCCATTACCTACCTGGTGGATAAGTTTATCGGTTTAGACAAAGTGATTAACTGGGTGAAAGAGCAATTCATCGGACTGTGGGACGGAGTTAAGAAACTCATCAACATGCTGCCGGACTCTCTCATTCCTGACGGCTGGAAAACAGGTTTGGACGCTGCCGGCACAGAAGTCGATAACCTGGCGAACAAACTCGACAGCATCAAAGACAAAAACGCCACTCTGGGAATTGTTACCAACGAAACCCGCAACCAAACAGAGCGCACCAAAGCCTATGCTGACTATCAAAGCGGCGGCTTGCCTGCTCACAAACCTTATAACCCCTATCAGCCAATCAAGAGCCAGACGTTGAACAGCCGATCGGAAGTCGCACTGACAATTAAGTCAGACAAACCGGTGACGGTGGACAAGGCAAAGAGCGACAAAGGAACCGATCTGAATCTGGATGTCGGAAACTTAGGCTGGAGCTATTAGAACCACACCCGAGGACAAAATGTGGTCATTGATTTTATACAAGCATTATAAATCAATTAGTTAAGTAACATACCAGCCCGCCCAATGGCGGGTTTTTTATTCCCGCCATACCTAGCAAACCCAGATTTCACAGCATTTAATCTTAGTTCTCAAGCTGGCGGCAAGACGCTTCCGTTTCTGCCCTCTTTCTTGATGCTCATAATCAGCTCACTTAACGACATGAGCAGGAATAATAAAACATAACTGTGCATAAACACAGTATTCAACTCACACAGAAATGCACATTGATGCATAATTATGGTGATAAAACCCAAACCGATCACACCAAAAGACACGGTTGTTTGATACTGTTGATGCGTTTCATTTGTCAGTTGTGAACACCTGTTTGCCATGGTGTATTAGATAGACTTTGTCTGTATTTTATTGTGGACTTATACAGACAAAGTCTAGTTAAAAGAGACTGTTAACTGTTTTATTTTATTTAGGAGTCAATGGTTTGTTTGAAACCCAAGATATTATTGTTTTAAAACAAAACACTACAGAGTTTGTGCAAGAGCATTCACTTACGATGCATTATGAAGCAGGAAATCAAGGTTGGTATGTATCAGCAGGACGACCAGGTTACCCGAATGATGGCTCTGAACTAGGTACAAACGAGGCTTTCACTTGCCTTTTTGGTGATCTATTTGAGGTCAGATTACTTGACGCAAATTATACAAGTGCTCGCATATTACTGACAAAATTGCCAGTATTGAAAGAAGCTGAAAGCATTTTTAATCAGTCACATATTTTTAAAGGCACTAACCCTAATTTTACTGAACAAGAAGTAACGATACTCAAGGATCAAATGGATCTCATGAAAAGTCGTATAGAAGACCTTGTAAAGTTGACGGAAATACAACAAGCATATTTAGAAAAGTCATTTGAGATGTTAAATGAAAAACTGGAACAAGGTAGTAAAGAAGGGTGGCGTCAAGCAGCTTACGGTGTAGTTACTAGTGTAGCGTGTACCTTTGCACCGGATATTGAGTCAGCGAAGAACTTATTCGATGTGTTTGGAACTTACATTACATCTGCGTCAAATTTCCTGCTATCAAACAGTTAACAAGCAATTTAATAGGGAGTTATACGAGCAGGAGGCGAAATGGAACGCGGTATAATAATTACTCCAAATTATTCAATTTTGAATAATGGGCATGGATTACAAATGAATGGCTCTGTCGAGCCGATAAATCTCAGAAACTACCTTCTTTTTTGGGACAAGATAGATTATCCAACAAACAATATGATTCATATTGGTGGTGGCCATGATGTTGACTTCCTCATTCAGGAAGGGATTGCTAAATCTACAGCGGTACAATTTCGTGAGTTACGAGGTGTTCAAAATGGATTTTTACCACTAGCAACTCAAATGGCAGCTTACGAAGAAAACAACGAAGTTGAAAATGAAGAGTGGAGTATTGCCCAGCCAACGGCTCAATTAATTGTTCCTCAGCAATATGCAAAAACACAGGGGTGTTTAGAATTTGAATTGTATAATGCTATCCAAATTCCAACAGGTGATGTCCCTCTTCCAGAAGTTATTGATTTTAAGAATAAAAGGTTACCAGAGCTTTTAGCGTTACGTGATGCCATGGATTCAATTGTAGATACTGTAGTTGCAAGCCAAGACATACCTAAACGAAAGAACAAAGCAATTAATAAACTTCATCGCGATTTAAATGATTTCAATCGCGTTATGAAAGAAACTGGCTTTAAAAGAGTTAAGCGTTCCTTAACGGCAATAGCTACTGACCCATGGTTTGGAGTAAGTAATGCAATGATGTTAGGTAATGGTTATTTGCCAGAAAATTATCAACCATACATGCAAGGGCTTAATGTGGCAGCTCTAGGGGCATGTGCACTGAAATTTAGCTATCGCGAATTGGGCGTTGGACGTAACATACCCGTTGAGTACAAACATTTTGCATATCTTTCAAGCATCCAGAAAGAGCTCGTATAACAAACATTTAAACCAATCCCCCACCCCATAAGAAAAGCCACCTATCAGGTGGCTTCATTTTAAAAAATCTTCTTAAACACTGGCGCGATGGCTTTGCCGATAATCTTAAAGTTGCGCCCGTTCTTGTGGTTGATCTCGAATGATACGTAGGTCGGGTTGTCTGAAATCACTTGGCCAATTCCTTTCGGAGTGTCCACTGCAAACGTTCTACGGACACACATCGTCAGTGTTGCCTGCTTCATCTCCCTACCCGATTGCCTACTATTTGCGCCAACAGAATTAGGTAATGACAAAAGTGTGATTAACATTAAACGTTTGCGTAATCGCTAACCTTCACCGAACTCGTTTTTGAGGGTTTTATCACAATAACCCTGTTGTTATAGTGACCACAGATAAAACAACCGAACCATTCGAGGCATGGAGCATCCTCACTTATCTCACGACGAGAAGATTGGTACCGACACTGACACTGTTCGGCAAAATTTAAAGAGGGTCAAAAAATGGACATGAACATGGTTGAAATCATGGGTTATGCGGCATCAATCGGCGTAGCGATTTCGCTAACAATGAAAGACATCGTGAAACTCCGCGTTCTAAACTTTATCGGCTGTGCACTGTTTGTTGTGTACGGTTTGATGATTAACGCATGGCCAGTGGTTGCCACAAACGCGTTCATCGCCTGCGTTAACGTATACTTCCTGTTCAAGATGCAGCAGGAAAAGAAGGCTGATAAAGCCGAAGGTGTGCAAAGCGCCGCCTGAAAAGAATAAAAAAGACGTGTAAAAAAAGCCCGGGTTGTCACCCGGGCTTTTGCTTTTCCCCGATAACCGCTGCTCCCCTACGAAGAAACGGTTACATGCATGATTACTCTTCGTTATGCAGCTCTGCCCATGCCTGAGCACATTTCACTGCACGCTTCCAACCTTTGTAACGACGTTGACGTTTCTCTTCGTCGTGGTGAGGTTCAAAGCTGCGGTCGATTTCTGCTTTGTCTTTCAGCTCTTCCAGGTCGTCCCAGAAACCCACTGCCAGACCAGCCAGGTAGGCTGCGCCCAGTGCTGTGACTTCAGTAACTTTCGGACGGTGAACTTCGGTGTCCAGAACATCAGACTGGAACTGCATCAGGAAGTTGTTGGCAACCGCGCCGCCATCCACGCGCAGAGCCGACAGGCGAATGCCTGAGTCTGCCTGCATCGCATCCAGTACGTCACGAGTCTGGTAAGCGATACTTTCCAGCGTTGCACGGATGATGTGGTTAGAGTTCACGCCACGAGTCAGGCCAACGATGGTGCCACGAGCGTAAGCATCCCAGTATGGCGCGCCAAGGCCAGTAAACGCCGGAACCACGTACACACCGTTTGAGGTATCCACTTTAGTTGCGAAGTATTCTGAGTCGTGCGCGTCAGAGATCAGTTTCAGCTCATCACGCAGCCACTGAATAGAAGCGCCGCCCATGAATACTGCACCTTCCAGTGCGTACGCAGGTTCGCCTTTCGGACCACAAGCCAGAGTCGTCAGCAGACCATTTCTTGAGGTCACTTTTTCCTGACCGGTGTTCATCAGCAGGAAGCAGCCTGTGCCGTACGTGTTTTTCGCCTGACCAGCTTTAACACACATTTGGCCGTACAGCGCCGCTTGTTGGTCACCCGCAATACCTGCGATTGGAATACGCGTACCGCCTTTACCACCAATGTTGGTTTGGCCGTACACTTCTGAAGAGCGTTTCACTTCTGGCATCATTGCCAGAGGAATGTTGAACTCTTTCAGGATCTTTTCATCCCATTGCAGGGTATTGATGTTAAACAGCATGGTACGTGATGCGTTGGTGTAGTCGGTCACGTGTACGCGACCTTGAGTCATTTTCCACACCAGCCATGTATCAACGGTACCGAACAGCAGTTTGCCCGATTCGGCCGCTTCACGTGCGCCTTCTACATTATCCAGAATCCATTTGATTTTGGTGCCTGAGAAGTATGGGTCCAGAACCAGACCGGTATTTTCGCGAATGTACGCTTCCAATCCGTCACGAGATTTCAGCTCTTCACAGATTTCAGCCGTACGGCGACATTGCCATACGATGGCGTTGTAAACCGGTTTGCCTGTTTCTTTATCCCAAACGATGGTGGTTTCACGTTGGTTGGTAATACCAATCGCCGCCACTTCATCGCTGCGGATGCCCGCTTTGCCCAGTGCTTCAACCAGCGTTGAACTCTGAGTTGCATAGATTTCCATTGGATCATGCTCAACCCAACCCGCTTCTGGGTAGATTTGAGTGAATTCACGCTGAGAAACGCTCACAATATTTGCATCGTGGTCCAGTACAACAGCTCGCGAGCTGGTGGTGCCCTGATCTAATGCAACCACATATTTCTGCTCAGTCATGGTTTATTCCTTATAGTTTCACATTCTTGCTAGCTTCGAATTACTTTAATTTTAGACGTGTGCCTGTTCACTTTCTTCCACGTCATCACATTGGTTCGGGATGGTACATCCGGTGCCGACTGTTGGTAGGTAAACAGCGATAAATTTCGGATATGCCCACGCACCAAAACAAGCACCAGCAATTGGGCCAATGATTGGTACGATAAAATATGGAATGTCTTTAGCGCCAGTCAGCGCGTAGTCCCAACCAGCCAGGTAAGCGAACAGCTTAGGACCGAAGTCACGTGCCGGGTTCATGGCAAAACCTGTTAGTGGACCAAGCGAGCCGCCGATCACTGCGATCAGAATACCGATCAGTAGCGGGTTCATGGCATTACGGTGTGCGCCGTTGTTTTCGTCGCCCAGCGCCAGAATGGCAAACATCAGCACAGCAGTAATGGTAAATTCTACCGCCACAGCACCACCAAACGACAATGATGCATTCGGATAAGTAGAGAAAATACCCGCTGTTGCCAACGCTTCTTGGCTGCTACGTACAAAATTGTGCGCGATTTCGTAATCGGTAAAAAGGTTACTGTACAAGCTGTAAACCAAAGCTGCCGAGCAGAATGCACCTAGCATTTGCGCCACAATATAAGGAACCACTTTCGCTTTATCAAAACCATGGAAAGCGGCCAGTGCGATCGTTACCGCGGGGTTGATGTGTGCGCCAGAGACACCAGCAGTACAGTAGATGGCGATGGCAACGCCCATGCCCCACATGATACTGATTTCCCATTGACCAAATTGTGCGCCTGTCAGCACAAGTGCTGCCACACAACCCACACCGAAGAAAATCAGCAGTCCGGTGCCGATAAACTCCGCGATACACTCTCCTAAAAGAGTATGTTGTTTTGTTCGAGTCATAAGTAAGAGTCCTGTTTATTGTTATGTACACAATGTTTGTGTAGGGCGAATCTGGCACAGAAAACTGCTCTCGAAAATCGAATATGGAAATTTATGAGCGTTCGAGCACAAAATTGTTAACGTCAAACTCGTTTTTTGTTAATTGGCGCATCATTTTGATCATTTCATCAGTAGGTTCACTTTTCACCTTACCTTTATCTAATTGAGCAAACACTAAATAAACAGAGAGTTACTGATTAAATAAGGCGTTGTACGTTTTTTATTACCGAACTTACCCATTCAACAACGAACACATCTGACCAGCTCGTTAGCTCATTTATCCTTATTTTCATCCACTTATATGTAACATTTCTGTGCATCAAGCTGTTAAAAACCCGCAACATTGTTGGTTAATTTCTCCACAACCCTACTAAACAACCACCAAATATATCAATTTAGCGCTCGTTCGCGCTTTTGTGAGCAACATACCGAACACAAATGATAAAAAATGACACACTAAGTGTAAGTTTATTCAAGTTGCATAAGGTAAAGGTCATGACGGCTTATCAACGAATGGAAACCGACGTCGTAATCATTGGCGGCGGTGCTACCGGAACCGGGATTATGCGGGATTGCGCATTGCGAGGCATCGCCTGCATCCTGTTGGAAAAAGATGACATTGCCTCTGGCACCACAGGTCGAAATCACGGCCTTCTGCATTCTGGCGCGCGCTATGCGGTGACCGACGCTGAGTCGGCGAAAGAGTGCATTCAGGAAAACCAAACGCTCAAACGTATTGCCCGCCATTGTGTGGAGGCAACTGACGGTCTGTTCATTACCCTCCCTGAAGACGAACTCAGCTTTCAAGACACTTTTATTCAGGCATGTGGCCATGCAGGCATCGAAACCACCCGTTTAACACCTAAAGAGGCGCTGGCTCTGGAGCCGAACGTTAACCCTGCGCTGATTGGCGCGGTCAAAGTGCCAGACGGCACGCTGGACCCATTTCGCTTGTGTGCCTCTAACGTGCTGGATGCAAAAGAACATGGCGCGCGCATGTTTAACCGTACCATCGTCACCAGTTTGATTCGTCAGGGCGATACCGTGCTGGGCGTGCGCTGCCTGCAATTGGGCACCAACCAACAGTTTGAAATCTTTGCTAAAGAGGTGATCAACGCAGCGGGCATCTGGGGACAACATATCTGCGAATATGCCGATCTCAACATCAAGATGTTCCCAGCCAAAGGTTCACTGCTGATCCTCGATTACCGCATCAATAATCTGGTGATTAACCGCTGCCGTAAACCATCGGATGCGGACATTCTGGTTCCGGGCGACACCATTTCGCTCATCGGCACCACCTCCGAGCACATCGACTACGACCAGATCGATAATCTGCATGTGACCGAGCGCGAAGTGGATGTACTGTTGGCCGAAGGCGCGAAACTCGCTCCAATCATGGCCAATACCCGCGTGCTGCGCGCCTATGCGGGCGTACGTCCTCTTGTGGCGGTGGACGACGACGGCAGCGGCCGCAATATCAGCCGTGGCATCGTGTTACTGGATCACCAACAGCGTGACGGCCTGAAAGGCCTTACCACCATTACTGGCGGCAAACTGATGACCTATCGTCTGATGGCCGAATGGGCGACCAATTTGGTGGCCGAGAAACTGGGTAATACCGCCGCGTGTGAAACACATACCCGCCCGCTGCCGGGCTCAAACGAAACACCAAAAACGGTTAAGAAAACGGCCAGCATTGCCAAGCCAGTTTATGAATCGGCGATCTACCGTCATGGCGAACGCGCAAAACAGTTCTTGTCCGATGATGCCAAGAGCCAAGCGATTATTTGTGAATGCGAAATGGTCACCGCTGGCGAAATCGAATACGCCATTAAGCAGCTCGACGTCAATAATCTGGTCGATTTACGCCGCCGCACTCGCTTAGGTATGGGCCCTTGTCAGGGCGAACTGTGCAGCTACCGCGCGGCCAGCCTGTTTTCCGAATATGGTCAGGTCGACGGCTGTCAATCAAGCGGCTTGCTGGTCGATTTTCTGGAAGAGCGCTGGAAAGGCATTAAACCGATCTTCTGGGGTGATGCACTGCGCGAAGCGGAATTCAGTTATTGGATCTACGAAGGTCTGCTCGGTGCCAGCGACCTTCCCCATCACTCTCAGCCAGAACAACAAGAACAACAGGAGGCGGGTTTATGATGCACTATGATGTGGCGGTTATCGGTGGCGGAATTGCTGGCTACACCGCCGCCATTCGCAGCCTACAAGCCGGTAAAAAGACCGTGTTAATCAGTCAGGGCCAAAGCGCGCTGCATTTCTCATCCGGCTCCATTGATGTACTGGCTAAATTACCAGACGGCAGCCCGGTAACGCATCCGTTTGATGCGCTCGAAGCATTAAAACAGCAAGCGCCGTTGCACCCTTACAATGCGGTGGGCCGCACCACGTTGCAAAAAAGTCTGGATTGGTTTCGTCATACTTTAGCGGCCGCCAATGTGCCGCTGCAGCATCAGGATGATTTAGCGAACCACGGACGTATTACCCCGCTGGGCACACTGAAAGCAACCTGGCTTTCGCAACCGTTCGTTTATCAACACCGTAGCGAGGTGCCATTTGAGCGCATCGTGGTGGTTTCAATAGACGGCTATCGCGATTTCCAACCGCAAATGCTGAAAGATAACCTCAGCCAACACCCTGATTTTCATGCTGTGCCGATTCATACGGTGACGTTGTCGATTCCGGGTTTTGAAGGCTATCGCCGCAACCCGAACGAGCTGCGCTCTATCGATATTGCGCGCCTGCTCAAACAGAAAGCCGCGTGGACCACGCTGTGTGACGGGCTAATGCGTGTCGCCAATCGTGATGACTTGGTGATCATGCCCGCGATTATGGGCAACGGTGACGGTGACGGCCTGACGCTGCTCACCAAGCTGCGCGCTACGACGCAACTTCGCTTTCATGAAGTGCCGACTATGCCGCCTTCTCTGCTCGGAATCCGTATCGAAGAAGCGTTGAGCCGCACCTTTATTCAGTTGGGTGGTATTCACCTCAAAGGCGACAAAGTGGTTAATGGCCATTTTGAACGCGGCCGTCTGGTGAGCCTGCAAACACAAAACCTGCGCGATATGCCCATCAGCGCTGAACACTACATCATGGCAACCGGCAGTTATTTCAGTCAGGGGTTGCATGCTGAGCAACACACCATCACCGAACCTGTGTTTGGGCTGCAAGTGACACACAAACCCGCGCGGGCGGATTGGCGTAATCCCGCCTTTTTCGCTGACCGTTCACACCCATTTATGGCTTTCGGTGTGGAAACCAACGCTCAGCTCAATCCCACACGCAACGGGGAAGCAGTGCGAAATCTCTACTGCTGTGGTTCGATGTTGGCAGGCTACGATCCGGTTTTTGAAGGCTGCGGCGGTGGCGTTGCGATTGGTACGGCCTATCACGCCATCATGCAATGTATGAATCCGCAAGTGCCCGTTTCTCACCCTAAACCATCTGATCAGGAGGTGCTCGCATGAACGCGCCATTTTCAAAAGCTGCTCCTCTGAACACCAGCTTTGACCAATGTATTAAGTGCACGGTGTGTACCGTCTACTGCCCGGTCGCCAAAGCCAACCCGGATTACCCGGGGCCGAAACAGTGCGGCCCGGACGGTGAGCGTTTACGCATCAAAAGCCCGGAATACTACGATGAAGCACTGAAATACTGCACCAACTGCAAACGCTGTGAGACGGCCTGTCCTTCTGGGGTGAAAATCGGCGATATTATCGCGGTGGCACGAGGTAAACACGGCAAGAAACCGCTCAATCCGAAACTAATGCGCGACTACGTACTCAGCCACACCGATCTGTTCGGTTCGCTGGCGACACCCTTTGCGCCAGTGGTGAACTTCGCAACATCGATGCCGATCGTGAAAAAGATCATGCACAAAACCATCGGCGTGCATGACCACAAAGCCCTGCCAAAATATTCGCACGGCACGTTTCGCCGCTGGTTCAAACAAAACTGCACCAGCCAGCCATTGTATCAGCGTCAGGTCACGTATTTTCATGGCTGCTACGTGAACTACAACCACCCGCAATTGGGCAAAGACTTAGTCAAAGTTCTGAATGCGATGAACATTGGCGTGCGCCTGCTGGACAACGAAAAATGCTGCGGCGTACCGCTGATTGCCAACGGTTTTCACGATAAGGCGCGCAAAAATGCGCTATTGAATGTGAAGAACATGGAAGCTGCGGTGAACGATTACCACACCAAGGTGATTTCCACCTCGTCCACCTGCTCGTTTACTTTGCAGCAAGAGTACCCACATGTGCTGGGTGTCGATAACAGCAAAGTCTCTAACGAGATTGAATACGTGACCCGATTCCTGCTCAAAGAGTTCATGAACGGTAACGCGCCCAAAATGAAACCCGTCAATCTGAAGGTGGTTTACCACACTCCTTGCCACTTGGAACGCAGCGGTAACGTAATGTTTACCATTGAACTGCTGCGCATGATCCCTGGGCTGGAACTGATTGTACTCGACAGTGAATGTTGTGGATTAGCCGGTACTTATGGCTTCAAAGCAGAGAACTACGACGTTTCAATGAAAATCGGCTCGCACCTGTTTGATTCGATTAAAGCCTCCGACGCAGATTTTGCCATTACCGACTGCGAAACCTGTAAATGGCAGATTGAAGAAAACACCGCGCTGGAGACCATTCACCCTATCAGCTTGCTGGCTCAGGCATTGGTCTAAAACAGAAAAGCGGGCTGAGCCCGCTTTTTCCTTACTGCTTATCGCACCGTTAAATCCGATAACCGATACCAACCAGATTGTTGTTTGCCGCTATTTGCCAGATTCAGTTGCGCTTTGCCATAGCGATCCACCAACGCCAGCTCCACAAAGTAATGGCCAGCAGGTAATCGCTTCGGCAGGGTAAAACTGCTCATGGTCGAATGCTCACCCGGCAGCCATTGCAGCACATCGTTATCCGAAATCGCCAAAAACGCCGATTCGTCAGCATCGTTGATCAAACGATACGCCAGATAGTAGTGATGGTATGGCGGCGCGTTACCCTCATTGACGAATAACGTTTGAATCGTCAGAGTTGAACCGGCTGAGAGCTGCGCCTGATGCTCAAGTGTATCCACTCGCAGGCGATAGCCAATTTTACTCAGCGCATCATCCAGAAGATCCCGATATTGGTTCGGCACGGGTTGAGATTTTAGGTTTAACGTTGAGGCATGCTGGGCTACCGCCCAATCCAGACTGGCTTTGACCTGCTCGCGGGTATAGTTTTGCGTACTCAGCCATTCAGCCATATTGCCGCAGGTTTCCAGACTGACTGGCGCGGACTGCCATGCCTGATTAAAGAGCGCATAAGTTTGCTGAGCCATTTTGAGGCGATAAGGATAATCATCGACCATGTGACTCCAACTGTCGGAGAAATGGTGCCAGTCACCCCAGCAATCGGCGCGCCATCCTGCCCCTTTCTCCACTGCATAAGCCAGACTGTTTTCGCCGCTGATCAGCATCACTTTCGGCGTTTGTGCAAACGCAGCAAAATGCAAATCGACCAGTTTGTTCAGTTCGTCATCGCTGTAGCGCTGATGCAACGGTTCCAGCGTAGCAAAATTGCTGTTGTGCCACTCGCCCCAAGAGCCCACCATCCCAATATCGATATGGCTCAGACTCGGATTGCCATCGTAGCGCTGCCCGAGTGCATTGAGCAGTTTTTCAACATAATAGAGGTACAGATTGTCGTCCAGATCCGGCACAAAGGTTTTGCCATCTTGCGTCCAGACTCCACGGATGCCTTTATTGATCAACCAAGTGGGAATTTTACTGCCACTCCACGGCTCATCGGCCGTCATAAAGCGTAGTGCGACCATTTTAGCTGGCTGCTGCGCCTGATTAAGAGCCAGAAGACGGTCGATGGTATCAAACGCGTACTCGCCTTCTTTCGGTTCCAGATCGCTCCAGTAAAAACGGTAGTAATCCACACCTGACGCCGGATATTGATCGCTGGTCAGCGAAACGCCCCAACTGTTGTGAAAGGTTTCGACACCGACACCGGGATTCGAAATCGGCCCACTGAGCGCGGCAGGATGCACAGTGACCATCAGCTCATTGCGTGAATCCGATGTGGACGAAGAGGGCGTTTTCTTTTCCGCCTGACAGGCAGAGAGTGGCAACATCAGCAGCAAAATCCATCCGATGTGACACAGTAAGCCGCGGGAAGAACGCTTCGTGAGTGAGCTCATTGCATCAGCCCTTTAAACCAATCCCAGATACCGAGTGAGTAGTTGGGGAAAATATCGATACCCATCGCGGACTTAAGCAGATACAGCGCCAGAAATGACAAGCCCAACAGCGCGAGCAGACCCACTAATATCGCTGAGGTGACAATAAAGTTGGCCAGCTTCGATTCAGACGCCCGCAATTGAGTTCGGCGATCGCGTCCCATGAGTAAAACCAGATAGTAACGCTTACCAAACCAAGGCAGGCTTTTGCGTACATCAACCGGATGACGATTACCCAACCCAACGCTTTTTATCGCATGCTCAATGGCCTGCTTCTGTTTGTCGGTTAACTCCTGCGCGACTTCCTGATCGAGCGCGTAGTAAAACTGAGTCACCGCCTTATGTTCATTTGCCGCTGTCACACTGTCCGTCCTACAACTTTTTGGTAAACCTGCATGGTTTGCTGGGCGATTTTCTGCCAGTCATACTTTGCCAAGTATTCAGAATAGTCAACGTGCGTTTCTTCAGGCAGCGCCGCCAGCTTGTGACTGAGTGCCGAGACGTCACCCACCGGGAAATAGCAATTGGCATC
Organism: Vibrio fluvialis; assembly: GCF_900460245.1. NCBI lineage: Bacteria > Pseudomonadati > Pseudomonadota > Gammaproteobacteria > Vibrionales > Vibrionaceae > Vibrio > Vibrio fluvialis. The sequence goes on along the minus strand of NZ_UHIP01000002.1, from coordinate 1,126,328 downwards.
CAGAGCCACTTCGCTGTTGGCGGGAATATCACTGACAATAGCTGGCAACGAGAACGACATTGCTTCGAGCAGCGCGATCGGCAGTCCTTCATGATAGGAAGGCATGACAAATAATCTGGCTTGCGAGAACACGGCTTTGAGCTCATCGCCTTTCAAAAAGCCTGTCAGGATAACGCCTGGTGTGGTGCGCGCTTTCTCTTTGAGCGCCGCGCTGTATGGCGTTTCATGGTCCGTATCGCCCACCAATACCAGCGGCATGCTCAACTCAGAATCGCGGTATGCATCAATCAGATCGTGAAAACCTTTCTCTTCCACAAAACGTCCCACCGCAACCATGTAGTTCTGTGGCGTCAACTGATACTGGCTCAAGGTTGATCTGATGATATCTGCGCTTAAAGGCACAGGCGCCAGAACACCGTTGTAAATCAAATTGGCATCAAAACGCTGATATTTTTGCTGCAGAATGCGGTTGATCACCTCTGAAATGACAATCACTTCATTGGCCCACTTCGCGGCAAATTTCTCGCCCAACATCAGCACTTTTTTAGCAAAACCGCCCCATTTCTGACGATCGTAGTCCGGCCCGTGGTGGGTAAACACCACTTTCTTACCCAGCAGACGCAGCAGCGGCACGACCAACCCCGGGCCAATCGCATGCACGTGAACCACATCGGAACCATCAAACAGGGTCGAGAAAGCGGCCAGAGTTGAATGCACTATAGCCTCAAGTGACTTTTTCTTCGGCGCCCAAATGGCTTTGGTCTGCACGCCTTCATAAGAAGAGCGTTGGTAAGGCACGTAAGGCGAACGCGCAATCACACACACCTCGGCGCCGAACTGTTTAACCAGTTGCGGATAAAGATGCTGACAATGGGTTTCAACGCCCCCCAGCACATCGGGAATGCCCCGCGTGCCCAATACGGTAATTTTCATGTTAAGCCACCTCACTGACGAGTTGCTGATACAAATCTAATAAACGTTGTTCGTGAGTGGTCAGCGAGTATTTATTCAGCAGTCGTTGACGTGCATGAAGTCCCATCTCAACAGCCGCCTCTTTTTGTGTGGCGAACTCGTCCATTACACTCGCCAGAGAATCCGGGTTACCTGCCTCAAACAAGCGGCCTTCCACGCCGTCCCGCACCTGTTCCGGAATGCCGCCGATATTGGCCCCGATGACAGGTTTACCATACGCCATTGCCTCCAGTACCGACATCGAGCAGTTTTCATAACACTCCGAGGGCACAATGACCGCGCTGGCCTGCTTGATCAGTGCGTGCAGGGCATCTCCGCTTTGAAAACCCAGGAAATCAATGTCGCTGTGTTCCGCTTTTAATGGCTCATACAACGGGCCGTCCCCTACCACTTTCAGTGGCATTCGTTTCTGCGACCGTTGATAAGCAGAGGCGAGTGTCGCCACACCTTTTTCCTGACTCAAACGACCAAGATAGAGAAAATAGCCATCATCGCGGCAACCCGTCGCATCGACGTGTTCATCAATCCCATTGACGATCACATCAATGCGGTTGTTCGGCAGTTTCTGACGAATGATATTGGCCAGAAATTCACTCGGCGACACAATCACATCCAGCGCTTGGTAGTTACCGGCCAGTGACTGATACACCGCCTCCAGCGACAATAACGCGCTCTTAAACAGTGAACCTTGCTGACAGCGGTAGCGACACGCATTCCACACCGAGCCATGCAGACACGCTTCGCAGGTATGACCGTCGCGGTACATGGTGTAACTCGGGCAGGCAATTTTGGTATCGTGCGCGGTGAGCACCGTTTTGCAGCCAAGAGACTTGGCGACTTTGATGATCGATGGCGTCAGCTGATGATAAATGTTGTGGAAATGCACCACATCCGGCCGCTCCTGTTCAATCAGGATGCGGATTTTCCGGCATGCTTCGCGATTGTGAATGAAATCCAGAGCCGTGCGTACGCTGCTCATCAAACCTTGACCGTCGTAATAATCAACGTTCGATACGAAAAAATCCTGATACGCTGAGGCGAAATTCTTCTCATGCTGCATTGAGAAATCGACGATCACCGCTCCGGATTTCATCAGCATTTCGCGTTCCTGAAAAAAGACCGTTTCCGCGCCGCCTTTCATGAAGAAGAATTTATTGACCAACAACACTTTCATCACTCTTCTCCTCGAATGACGCGATTCTCCGGCGCTGTCGCCGGATCTTTTAACGCCGTGCCCAAACCACGAATCAGGCCAGCAGAAAATACGCTCAGGTTAATCACACTTTGCGCCGCGTCGCGCAGCGAGCGGTTTTTTACCACTTTCAGCGTAAAGAAGGCAGCCAGTGGCAGTAGTGCTAGGCCAAACCAACTCCACGGTAAAAACAGCAGCGCAAACGCCACGCCGAGCAGATAGAGCGCAAAGATCAGTTCGTTTTTCACGGTGCTGACGGCTTGAGCAAAATGCGGTTTACCCCACGATGTTTTGAGCAATTCGCCGGAAGCACACAGGTAGCGGCTCCGCCAGCGATGACGCAACAAGGCAAACGTCGACATCACATACGAGGTGTGATGGAAATACGGCACATCAAGCCTGCGCAGTTTGAAACCCGCTTGGTGCAGGCGCATCCCCAGTTCCGCTTCTTCATAAGCGTGCAGGTTGCGATTGGTCAGATAACCGATGTGGTCAATCGCCGACTTGCGGTACAAACCACCGCCCGCCAGATGATGACAATCACCCAACGGATAAATCTGATGCAGACGTTGTTTACGTGACTTAAATTCGTAGCTCACCGCGTCGTCCATCTCCACCATTCCGGCCACGCCAGCGTAGTCTTGATGGGTATGTAAAAACTCAATCCCTTTCTCAATAAAGCCAGGCGCCAGCTGCATGTCACCATCCAACAGCAGCAAAAACTCCCCCTGCGCGTGCAGATAACCAAGCTGGTGCCCGACTCCACAACAGCGCTCCTCTCCATGGACCAACGACACCACCACCGCCCCAAGTTCTAGGGCTATTTTCTGGGTGTTGTCACTCGACAGGCTGTCGGCGACCAAAATTTCATGCGGATAGGCATGGAGGTTGTCACGAATACTATGAATGGTCTTCGCAATTCCCTCTTCTTCATTGTAAGTCTTGATAATGACGGAGACGGTAGGCATTTCACTCATAAGAACGCTCTCCCAGTGTGAGTACAGATTTGCGGATCACCAGCGCTGCACCCAGAGAAAAGAAAAACATAAACTGCATCATCGGCACCAACATCAGAATCTGGCTGTAAGGAATGCTCATCAGCCCCGCCAGACCAAACGCGATATACGCAGGCTGGTAGGCCACCAGTCGAATGTCAGCCACATCCATGTCGGATGCGTGCAGGCGAGGTTGGGGAATCGCTACCCAAATCACCATACACACCACCAACAGATACAAGAACGTGCCGATCAGGCCAATTTCCCACAACAACATGCTCATAGAGGTCGAATCCAGCAGCACATTAAACACATCGTTGAGGAAACCGGGGGCGACCGAACTGCCATGGTTGGTGGCATTCAGGCCATAACCAAATAACATGCTGGGCAGCCCGTACAAGCCGCTGTTTTTCAGCCAGAAAAATACGGTGGTCATGCGGCCAAGTTCGCCATTTTCCATGATGAAGTTGGGGTCAAAAATGTATTCCATCGATTCGATGAAAATTTCAAACGCGCCTTTGTTGGGATCAGTACCGAACGCAGACGAATAGGATGAAGCCAGCGCAAAGACGGCGAGCAGCAGCAAAGCCACCGAACCGCCAATCATGATCAGAATAATCTTGGCGTTGTAACGTTTCATCCCGTGCATAAAGCTCGGCACAAACCAGACAAACGCCAGCAAAATGGGCGCGATCAGGATAACGAATTTCACCTCGCCCAGAATGCACATGATGAAAGCAGCAATCACATGAAACGCGGTATTGGTTTTGCTCGCCACGCCGTGACGATACTCCGACACTTTCAGCAGCATAATGAGCAAGCAGAACAGACCCAGCGCTGCGGTATTACCACCGCCCATCGGGTCACCACCAAACGTGCCGACCACCGAGTCCCACATCTCAAACTCGCCTTTTATCGCCACGCGTTTGGGAACCACAACCAGCAGTTGATACAGCATCACGGGAAATTGAGCGTAGAAGATCCAGTACATAGCGCGAGTCAAACGATAGATCTGCGACTCACGGCAGAAGCCGAGCAACAGACAAAACAGCACCAGCGCAATCGCCAGTTCGTTTTTCAAACCGACAATGGTGACCACCACACCGTTTTGCAGCAGCGTTGAGACTGTCGCCATCGCAAAGAAGGCGACAAAGACCACGGCAATCACCCGTTCGCGGTTATCGAGTCCGAATGGCGCGTAGCGGGTTTGCAGCAGCATCAGGAGCAACATTGCACACGCCAGGACAAACGGTAGCCAGAGCACGGCGCCCACCCCGGTGAAATACTGCACCATGCCGCAGACAACCAACGTCATCCACAAATAAACCTGCATGTAGAGACCGTTATTGAGCATGGGTCTCCCCCACTGATTCGCGCATCAGGCGAGCTCGCTGATTCACTTTGAGGTAGATAAAGCCGTAACGCAGCGCCGACAATACCGCAAAGGCCAGCACTGACATGCCGTAGTCTGGGTAGAAATAAGGCAGCACAACAAACGCCAGTATCACGGCTGCCAACTGCTCGATCTGAATGCGCAAAAAGTAGCGCGGTGAACCAAACACCAGCTCAATCACCGTCAGCGGACACACCGCTAACGCCGGAAACAAATATGGCAGCATGTAGCGTGACGTGGGAACCGACTCAACCCATTCGCGGCTGACCCAGTGCTGGGCATAGGCAAATTCCATCACCAGCGGATAGAAGATGAACACGCCCGCAGTTGCGACTAGGCCAAGCACAAACAGCAATTTACGGACTTTGACAAATTCCGGGTAGTTAAAGCGCTGATGGCGAAAATCAATCGACCACTTTGAGAAAATCGAATTGCGAACCGCATTGCCGACAATCACGACAGGAGCCAGACAAAAGCGGCTGACGACCGCAAAGTAGCCCGCCGTAACGGACGAAAACCAAAAGTTGATCAGCACCATCGGCAGGTTGTTGTTGGCCATCGCCAACACTTCAGCGCTGCCCACTTTGGAAATATGGTGATGGTTGGCGCGATAAAAATGGCGGAGATTTGTCCATGAAACATGACTCCAGCGCAATTGTTTGAGCGGGGTCGAATAACACAGCCAAAGGATGATTAACCCAAATGCAGTCGTCGCCCACGCCCAGTAGAACCACAGCGCGGAGTGAGACAGCGCAATCATGGAAATCACCACCACCGACATCGAAATGCGTTGCAAAGCCAGCAGCGCCATTTTCTCATCGCGCATCAGCAAGTTTTCCGACACCAACACCCAAGCGTGCACCACCGTCAGCAGATAAAACAGGCCAAACGGCTTATCGAACAGCACCACAACGGCCGCCGTAAAAGGTAACGCCACAATCAGGCTTTGCAGCAGGCAAAACACGATGTTCTGCACCAGCCAATCATCCGCCTGTTTCGGTAACAACAGTTGAGAGGCGAACGTGCACACCTGCGCTCCAATCAGAACAATACTGTAGGTAAGCGCGTAAACACCGACCTCGCCCATGCCGTAGCGATGAGAGATCAGCCACAGCGATACGGCGCCAATCACCTGCGACAGGACTGACGAACCGGCAATGGTTGAGATGCTTCTGAGCAGGCTCATGGGCTTACTCCACCGCAGCGAACGTCGTGAAACTTCCTTGCGTGATAAAGCGTTTGCTCTCCTCGCTTTGCAGATTTTCCGCATTCACCTGGTTCAGCACGCCGCCCACCACGTGAATGTTGTCACCATGCAGCTTACGCAAATCGTTCACCATCTCCGGTGCCTGACGTTGCTCAGCACACACCACCACCAGCACCGTATCCAGAGCTTGCGCAGCCAACTGGCTGTCTTTGCTGTCGCTCAGCGAAGGCAGATTGACGATCACGCAATCGTAGCGTTCTTTCAAAATGTGCATCAGTTCGGCATAACGTTCATTGGCAAACAGCACCAGTGGTGACGGCTGCCATACGCCGCGCGGCAAAAAGTCGCATTGAGTGGTCAGAGGCTGAATCAGAGTATCCAGTGACTGCTCCGTTTCGATCCACTGCGCCACACCGTTAGGTTCAGGTTGTGGGTGGTCAATCACGCTGAATGACAGCGCACCGCTACCACGATAATCAAGATCCACCAGCAACGTGCGTTCGTTCTGACTCCAGGCTTTAGCCAGCAGTTGTGCCAGCAATGAGGCTCCTTCCTGCACTGTGGTTGCCATTACACCCACCACACGCGCCTGTGGCGCCGCCAGCCGCACCGCCGTTTTCAGCCCGAGAATGGTTTCCATCGCATAAGGATTGGATTCGATCAGGCTGACTAACTGCTCGCGCGGCTCTTCGCCTTCAAAGCGTGGAATATCCGCCAGTGGCTTCAGCCCCAGTTTGGATTGCATCTGGCTCAACATGTAAATTTTACGATCCAATGCGGCGCGAATGATCAGATAGAGAATGCACAGCGCGGGCGTCAGAATCGCCACCATTGCCAGCAGCAAGGCTTTGTTTGGTTTTTGCGGGCGCTCAGCTGCCGCAGCCGGGTCATACAACACCGCATCGGCTTCACGATATTGCGACGTCAGGCTTTGCTCTTTGCTGCGCAGGAATAGCTGACGATACAAATCTTCTGTTTTATCCAGATCAGTTTTCAGACTTTCGTAGTGGTCACGTTTCGCCACCAACGTTTTGAAATCGTCTTTTTGAACTTTCGCCAGGGCTTTGTAACGGTTCTCTTTCGCGAGATCTGTCTGGTACTGCTTGAGCAGACCTTCTTTCAGCTCCTGCAGTAATGATCGGGTTTGCGCTTCAATCGCATGAATCTGCGCTTTGGCTTCCAATACCTTGTTGTGTTTTGGCCCGTAACGCAGTTCGAGATCCGCCAGATTGCGTTTGGCCTGAATCAGCGCAATACGCAGATCCTGCATTTGTGGATGTGCAGACACTTCCGGCATCGACGCAATATCTTCAATCGGCGCGTTCAGGTTGCGGGCAACGATTTCGTACTGCGCCTGCGACGCTAAACGGCGCTCTTTGGCATCCGCCAGTTTGTTGGTAACAATGCCCAGCTCTTCAGTTTCATAGCCATCAATCCCACGGAATGTCAGCAGTCCCTCTTTATCCAGAAACTGCTCCATTTCCTGCTTCTTCGCCGCAATCTGTTGACGCAGATCTTTCATCTGCTCTTCGTTCCAACGCTGTGCAGCTTCGGTTTTCTCGACTTTCTTATCTACGGTGTAGTCGATGAAAGCTTGCGAGACGCCATTCGCCACTCTTGCCGCTTCCTGAGGATCTTTGGATTCAAAAGAGACATACACCAACTGAGTCTGACGCACTTCGGTAAACGTGATGTTCTGACGCAGCATCTTGAGTGCTTTTTCCATGCGCTCCTGTTCAGACAGCGTCCACTCCGGATGGGATTCGCTCAGCGGCTTATCGCCGTTATAACGCGCATCTTCATCCAGTTTGAGAGTTTTGATCGCACGCTCAAGGATCACACGCGACTGCATGAGGTTGTATTGAGTGTCGTAGTAGCGACCGCGCGTTGAATCATAGCCGTCAACCTGTTGAATCGGGGTCGCATTGTCTTCTTGCGCTTTGATCAGCACCGCAGCCGTTGAGACGTATTTCGAACTGATCGACATGACCAGCGGCACACAAGCTCCGGTGACCAGAACCGTCGCCAGAACCACTTTCCATCCATGTTTTTTAAGCGATTTCACCAGCGGCGCAAAATCAATGCTGCTTTCCATTTTCGTGCCGCTTTCTACCATTCTTACTGACATATTAGAAAAAACTCTGTTCGACGATGATGGTGTCACCGGGTTGGATAAGATGCGTTAATTCAACTTTTTTGAGCAGTTCATTGGTTGCTGAAACGCGAATATTGATGTCTTTACGATCGGCGCGATCAGTAAAGCCGCCCGCGAGCGCCACCGCTTGCTCAACCGTTAAATGAGGCTGATATTCGTAACCATTCGGTTGCTGAACTTCACCCGTGACGTAAATTTTGCGAAATTCCGCCAGATTTACGGTCACCATCGGGTTAAGCAGGTAGTCGCCGCGCAAACGGGTTTCGATTTCCGTTTCGACTTCGGTCGGTGTTCTGCCAGCCAACTTGACTTCACCGATATAAGGGAAGTTCACTACACCCGCTTTGGCGATTTTCAGCTTCATCGACATATCCGGTTCGCCGTGAACGATGATGTCGATCATGTCACCGGTTCCCAGGTGATAATCTTCCACCTGCTGCGACTGAGTGTCACCGCCTGGCGCAGTGGGTTGTGGCGAATCAGCCGCCGATACCGGCATCGCCACCAGCCAAATAAAGCTCAACCATGCAATAATTAACGCGCGCATCTAAATCTGTACCTTTAATAACAACTGAATCAAGGATTGTTCGTAACCCAAATAGCGAGTGAACGTCTCCCCTGGTTGGTTTCCATACCGAATGACATCATCGGTGTTGGATGTCATGTCGCTCCACTGATAATTCAACTCAACGCGAATTGAAGGGCGGAAATCGTAACCGAAGGCAACCTTGGCCACCTGCGTTTTGTCATAGCGATCATTGTTTGGGATACGGTAATCATCGGTTTGATAGCCGTAATCCAGCGTGGTAGAGAAACGATCCACCCACCAATAATGTGTCCACGCGAGGCCATATTTACCTTCCAGGACATAGCCCCCTTCTTGTTCGGGATCCTTCACTTTTTGCCAGGTGTAGAGTGTAAACTCGGAATGCTTGACTGGCTTCCAGTTTGCTTCGAGATCCCAGTTAAAGCCCTTAAAATCCTCGGCATTCTCATCATTGGGAAACTCTTTGTACAACAAAGCGACATTCCCCTCGACGGTCGTTTTTCCCGTACGCTCACTTTTTAAACCGAACAGCAAATAATATTCATTGCTACGCTTATTTTCCGCTTCATCGTAGTAACGACGGTTGGTAATGAAACTATAGCGAAAACGGCTCTTGCTGCTGTACTGGTCAAATAAATCAACCACTAAACTGTCTTCCCGCCACTCTTGCTCCAGCAGGTATTCATAAAACGACGCCGATGCTTGTTCGAACGCATCAGTATCACGAAAGCGCAAAGTTTTGCTCTGTAGCATCACTTCCAACTTGCCGCGACCTTCCGGCGCGCCGTAGCTGTAGCGCAAACTGGTATCAAGCAACGAGTTCTTCAAGCCACCTTCGCTAAAGCCAAACTGCTTGAATTCGGCGTCATCAAAGCCTTCCGACATATCCTGACCACGTTTTTCCTGACCAAAGGTTTGCGAAAGGTTAAAAGTCAGGCCATGCATGCGTCCAAACCGCCACGCGGTATCCAGCATCATAAAATGGCGGTCGTAGTCGTCAGCGGACGAATCTTCGTAGCGTCGATATTCGCCGCTGTACATCAGCACATAACGGTCTTCGCCCCGCTCCCCGATGGCCTTCAGTGTCGGAGTCAGCGTCCAGAAATTGGAATCGATGGCCGCGTCTGAGTCACGTTGATAGGTCACGTTGTCATCGTGACCGTAGTCCACGCCGAGCTGGCTTTGAAAATCGATTCCCGCGATACCAATATGCGACTTCGGGGTTAATTCTGCGTGTGCCGCCGGAGCCAGCACCGCGATGATTAATGCACTAGTAAGCTGTCTCACTCACAAAGCCTTTGAAAACGGTCAGAAAAATAATTTTGATATCGAGCCACAAACTCCAATTCTGCATGTACTGGATGTCGTAACGAATGCGTTTGTCCATTTTGTCGACGGTCTCCGTTTCACCGCGATAACCGTTGATCTGCGCCCATCCGGTAATTCCAGGTTTAATTTTATGGCGAATCATGTAGTTATCGACAAGTTTACGGTATTGCTCGTTATGTGCGACGGCATGCGGACGTGGGCCAACAATGGACATTGAACCTTGCAATACATTGATAAACTGCGGCAGTTCATCCAGCGACGTACGGCGAATAAAGGCGCCGAACTTGGTCACGCGCGGATCATTTTTCGTCGCCTGCGTGACTACCGCGTCGTTTTCCATCACTTTCATCGAACGAAACTTCCACACTTTGATTTTTTTGCCGCCCAAACCATAACGGTCTTGCTTAAACAGCACCGGGCCTGGCGAGCTCAATTTGACCCCGATGGCCACCGCCAGCAGCACGGGTGAGATCAACAGCGCAATCATAGAGCCGATAATGATGTCTTCGACGCGTTTAACGAACTTGCCCACGCCATCAAACGGCGAACTGAAAATACTGAAGGTTTGCACACCGCCCACTTCTTTCAACTGGGAAACGCTGAGGTTGTAGGTGTAGAGATCAGGGACCAGAAAGGTATCGACCGTGCTGTCTGACAATTCATCCAGATAGTGGCGAATACGATCGCGCGCCACCATTGGCAAGGCGATATAGACTTCATCAATGCCATCCTCTTTCGCCAGTTGGATTAACGGCTCCACTTTGCCTTTCATTGGTGAGCGGATCGGATAAGGGAAGCGGTTTTCATCGCGATCATCGTAAAACGCGATGTCGAGATCTTGCGGACGGTGCGCACGCATCAGCGCTTGCTCAATCGTGAGGCCACCGGGCGTTAAGCCGATGATCGCCACCCTGCGTTTTTTGTTCATCGCTTTACGCACGCCACGCACTGCCGCAATGGTTGCGCAGCGCACACTGAACATCAGAGCTAACAAAATCACATACCATTGCAAAAACACCGCATTGTTCAAATTGGTGATGGTATAACCTTCTAAGTTTTTGAAGGTAAATTTCACCAGTTGCATCGCTAACGCCGCAACGACCAGCGTGTACAACAGGCGAATGAAGGAGCGGCGAATACGGCTAAAAGTGGCATGCGAATAGAGACGCAGGTATTCACCTGCCAAAAGAAACAGAACCGAAAACAGAAAAGCGGCCGTGGCGTCGATCGCGGTCTCTTTGGCGCCAATCCAACGAATAAGCACGGTCAAACTGAGATTGATGATCAGGAAATCGACGATTTTAAGTAATGTGGCGTAACCGTCGTCCGCCAATTGCAACGCTTTTCTAGAAGTCATGGATGGATCGCCTAGTCAGAGAAAATACTGCAAGCACAATCAGTAAGTTGCAGTTAAGCATAACTATAGTTGATATGTGACTGTCGTGCTCCTGCAACAAATCCTGGCGTCCATCCTCAAATCACGTTGAATAGGTTAGAAGATTCTTTGAAAGAGAAATGTCAATTTTTCGTCAGGAAACGTGTCAAAAACACTACTACTGATAACCTCAATAGTAGTGTTTTGATCTCGCGCAATTTAGTCTTCGTCAATGTCCACTAAACGCGTACTGCCGCCATGAATTTTTTCTCGCTGGCGTTGCACCAGCGCGTAAAATCCGGGAATTAAGAAGGTGCCTGCGAGTAACACACACAGCAAACCGCCCACCAGCGAAATCCCCAGCGAGTTTTGACTCACATGCCCTGCCCCCGAGGCAAAAATCAGCGGGAAGATACCCAGAATGAATGACCATGACGTCATGTTCACCGCACGAAAACGCAGCTTACCACCATCGATCGCCGCCTGATCAATCGGCAGGTTCTTCTCCTCGCGCTCCATCTTGGCAAACTCCACAATCAGAATCGCGTTCTTCGCCGCCAGCGCGATGAGCAGCACCAGACCAATCTGTGCGTACAGGTTGAGTGCCGTTCCGGTGATGGTCAGCGCCATATAGGAACCGAGTGTGGCGACCGGCACCACCAGAATGATCGCCAGCGGAATACTCCAGCTCTCATATTGCGCCACCATGAACAGGTAGATAAAGATCAGCGCCAGCGCAAAGGCGTAAATGGCCTGATTACCAGCCAGAATTTCCTGATACGCCATTCCCGTCCATTCATATTGGTAGCCTTGCGGTAAGACCTGAGCGGCGACCCGTTCCATCGCAGCCAACGCATCACCACTGGAATAACCCGGAGCAGGCTGACCTTGAATGATGGCACTGCGGTACATGTTGTAGCGCCACGCCACATCCGGCTCAAACACTTCGCTGTAGCTGACCAGGGTGCTGAGCGGAATCATATCTCCGCTCACCGAGCGCACATGAAAATGCTTCAGGTCTGCCATCGAATTACGATGTTCGCTGTCGGCTTGCATGGTCACTCGAAAGTTTTTGCCAAACATAGTGAAGTCATTGACGTACATCGAACCCAGGTTGCCTTGCAGCGTCTGGAAGATATCAGACAGTGAAATTCCCAGTTGCTTGGCTTTCTCGCGATCGATATCCACGTAATAGTGCGGCACGTTGGCGCGGAAGGTACTGAACGCATAGGCAATCTCAGGTTGCTGCATCGCAGTGCGGATGACGTCATCCATCACCATCGCCAAATCAGTGCGGCTGCGGCCGAGTGCGTCTTCCAGCACAAATTCAAAACCTGAAGCGGCACCCATACCCGGTACGGCCGGCGGACCCATCGCAAACACGATCGCCTGCGGCAGCGTTTGTGCAGCGCGGCCATTGATGCGCATTGCAATCGCATTGGCAGAGTGATCGCCCGCCAGTGCACGTCGCGTTTCCCAATCATGCAGTTTAATAAACAATGAAGCGCCGTTTGAAGCCGCCGCCCCCGTCATAAACGAGTAACCATTGGCAACCGTGACACCATCAACGCCCGGCTCTTTCTCCACCATCGCCACCAGTTGCGCGGTGGTTTCTTCAGTACGCGACAGCGACGCCGAGTCCGGTAGCTGAACGTTCACCAGCAGAATGCCTTTGTCTTCCTGCGGCACAAAGGCCGTCGACGTGTTGTTCGCCATCCAACTGACGGCACTGACTGCCAACACAAAGAACATCACCAGCATCAGACTTTTCTTAACCAGAATTCCGGCAATCTGACCGTAGCGATGGGTGACTTTTTCCAGTCCACGGTTAAAGGCTTTAAACCAACGAGCCGTATTGTCACCGCCCTGTTTCAACACCAGTGAACACAGCGCCGGCGAAAGCGTTAAGGCATTGACAGACGAGATCACCACTGAAATACAAATGGTCAGCGCGAACTGTCGATACATGATGCCGGTGATGCCCGGCAACATCGCGACAGGCAGGAATACCGCCAACAGCACCAGCGTTGAGGTAATGATGGGCCCCGTGACTTCTTTCATCGCCATCAACGTTGCTTTACGCGGGCTGAGCGTCGGATCCTTCGCCATGGTGGTATCGACGTTCTCGATCACCAGAATCGCGTCATCCACCACGATACCAATCGCCAGAATCAGGCCAAACAGCGTCACCGTGTTGATGGTAAAACCGGTCATCAGCATCACGGCAAACGTACCAATCAGCGACACCGGAATCGCCACCACAGGAATCAGCGTCGAGCGGAAACTGCCCAGGAACAGATACGTCACAGCAATCACCAGCAGAATCGCTTCCACCAGCGTTTTCACCACACCTTTGATCGATTCGGCAACAAACAGTGTCGTGTCATAGCTGGTCTCGTAAACCATACCCTGCGGGAAGTTGGTGCTGAGATTGTCCAGCATATCCATCACCGCCTGACCGCTCTCGAGCGCATTCGCATCCGATTGCAGCGACAGAGCCACAATTGAGGCGTCGCGGCCACGGAATTTGCCGTTCCCATCGTAGAACTTTTTACCCAGCTCCAGACGTGCCACGTCTTTCAGGTAGACACTGGAACCGTCGTTATTGGCACGCAGTACCACGTTCTCAAATTCTTGAACGGATTCGAGCCGGCCTTTGGTCACCAGGTTAAACTGTACGTCCTGAGCCGCGTGGTATGGCGCAGCACCAATACGGCCAGCCGCCACCTGCACGTTCTGTTCAGCCAGCGCGGCATATATATCCGTGGTGGTCAGTTTCAGGCTGGCCATCTTCTTCGGATCCAGCCACACACGCATCGCATATTCACCGCCACCAATCACGTTCACTTCACTGATGCCTTTAACGCGCGCCAGCTGATCTTTGACGTTTAGGTTGATGTAGTTGGTCAGGAACTGATCGTCATAGCGCCCGTCCGGCGAATAGAAATTGAGCACCATCAGAATATCCGGCGAACGCTTTTTCACCGTCACCCCAACCATGCGAACTTCTTGCGGCAGCTTGGATTCAATCTGCGCCACGCGGTTTTGTACGTTGACCTGTGCCATATCCGGATCGGTGCCGACATCAAATGTCACCGTCAGGTTGTAAGAACCGTCATTGGCACTTTTCGACGACATGTAGATCATGTTTTCAACGCCGTTGACCGAAGTTTCTATCGGATCCGCAACCGCTTGTTCGACAACCTCAGCGCTTGCGCCGGTATAAAAGGCGGTCACACTCACCGAAGGCGGGCTGATTTTGGGATATTCCGCCACCGGCAGGACAGACAACGCGATGGCGCCCGCCAGTGTCAGAATGATGGAGATCACCAGCGCGAATTTGGGGCGCTGAATAAAGAAACGACTGAGCATAACGTCCCCTTACTCTTGTGTGGCGGCTTGCGGGCGCACGGTCAGACCATTGCGCACGCGTTGCAGACCTTGCGTAATGATCACATCCTCGGTACTCAGCCCTTCCAGAATGACCACTCCCTGCGGCAGTTGCGTGCCCAGTTCGACATTACGGCGTTCGGCAATATCACCGTCGGTCAGCACCATCACATAGTGACCTTCCAGATCCATCTGCACCGCTTTACGTGGCACGACCACCACATCGCTTGCTTGTTTACTGCGTAGCATCACTTTGACATGCTGACCGGGTAACAGACGATGCTCCGGGTTCGGCACCAGTGCGCGCATCGCAATTGTCCCGGTGTTGACGTCAATGCGGTTACTGAGAAAATCGAGCTTGCCCAGTTGCGGGTACGCCTCGCCATTTTCGAGAATAATTTGTACTTCAACCCCGTTCGCTTCGCTGCTGCCATCACCTTTGACTTTGTCGATATCAAACGTCAGGCGTTCACGTTCGCTGACGCTGAAACGGGTATGAATTGGATCGAGGCTGACCAGCGTTGTCAGCACGCCGGTCGACGGTGACAACAAATCCCCCTGACTGACCTTACTGCTGCTGATACGGCCGGTAAATGGCGCGCGAATTTCGGTATAGGAGAGACTGACCTGAGCCAGATTCAGCTGTGCCTTTGCGGCTTCCACCGCCGCTTCTGCGCCAAGCAGATTGGCGTTCAACGTATCAAATTCGGATTGAGAAATGCTGCCACGCGGCAACAGCGTTTGTGCACGTTTGAAATCCATATCGGCCTTTTTTAACCCGGCCTGAGCCTGCGCCAAGGAGGCTTTGGCACTGGCGACCTGAGCCAAAAATGAAGAGGGTTCGATGCTGTACAGCAACTGACCTTGTTGGACAATCTGGCCTTCTGCAAAGTGGCGCGCTTGCAAATAACCGGTTACCTGAGCGGTGATGGCAGTATCTTCCATCGCTTCAGCGCGGCCTATGTAGGTGGTACTCGGCTGATAGGCCAATACTTCCACAGGCTTGGTCACCACCAATGGCGAATTCGCCTGAGCAGCTTTGGGGTTCGAATCCTGACAACCGGCCAAAAGGATAACCGCCGTCATGGCAGTAAAGAGTGTGCGTTTTTTCATGACAAACCATTTCATCGATCTTGATGGGTGCAATCTATGGAATCGCTTGTGAAGAAATGTCCGAGAATTATCAGGGAAGTCAGGGCAATTGTATCAGTCTGTAAGTTCTGCAAACGGTGTGTAAAAGACAATAAAAAGGAGCGATGTACGCTCCTTTTTTAATAACCTGCTTGTATTATTCCGCTGCGTTGTGACGTTTGCAGTGCTCAATTGCATTTTCAAGCAGTTGCAATGCGGTGTGGTTACTGGCTGGCAAGGCAGCGTCGCTGGTCGCCATAGGTGTGACACGCTCACCCCACTTGATGTGGCCTGCACCCCAGGTTAAACCCGCGCCGAACGCCGCCAGCAGCAAGTTGTCGCCCGGTTTCACTTTGCCTTGTTCCAACGCTTCACACAGCGCGATAGGCACTGTCGCAGCAGAGGTATTGCCGTAATTCTGAATATTCACAAACGCTTTGCTTTGATCGATACCTGACAGGTCGCACAGCGTTTGAATAATGCGAATGTTGGCCTGATGCGGGATCACCACATCAATGTCATCTTTGCTCAGGCCACTACGCGCCAGTACCTGCTGCGCTGCTGCGCCCATGCCTTTCACTGCGCGTTTAAAGATCTCTTTGCCGACAAAATCAAACGACCAGTAACCGTTCTCTTCATCAAAACGATCCATCGCGGTACCAAATTTCGGCACCGCCAGAATATCGCGTCCAGCCGCATCACAGCCGATTTGCGCATCCTGCAGCCCCACCTGAGCTTCCGTGCGGCTCAATACTGCGGCACCTGCGCCATCACCGAACAGCACAGCGGTATCGCGTTTCGTCCAGTCAAGGTAGAACGAAAGGCGCTCAGCACCGATTACCAGCGCGTGGCGGTAGTTGCTTGCCTGAATCAGGCGGGTCGCGGTTTCCAGACCGTAAACAAAGCCGGTACAGGCGGCATTGAGGTCAAACGCCGCAGCCGCCGTAATCCCTAAGTTCTGCTGAACTTTAGAGGCAATGTTTGGAATCAGGGAATCGGGTGAACAGGTGGCCACAATGATGAGGTCGATGTCATTGGCGTCAAGGCCAGCACAAGCCAGCGCATGTTTTGCAGCCACGGTAGCAAGATCAGAGGTGTTGACGTGACTGATACGGCGATTTTCAATCCCGGTACGGGTGCGAATCCACTCGTCATTGGTGTCAAGAAACGTACCCAGATCGTCATTGGAGAGCGTCGCTGGTGGCAGGCATTTGCCCCAACCAGTAATTTCGGCATAAAACTTGGTCATTGTAATCCTGTTTTTTTGTTGTCGTTATCTATTGTAATCGCGCAACCTGCCCCCACATTTCACTGTAGAGAGAGCGATAATAAGCAGGCGAACTGCGACCTTTACAGCATCACGCGGTGCGGAAACCGACAGTTCAACGAACGTTTATATTACGCAATGGCCGAAATTATACGCTGATTTGTCCCTTAACGTTAAGGGGTATGCCCCACAACTTGCCTATGCACATCCGCACAGCGTAAGAAAGTGAGCCTAACCCAGCGCCAGATTGAGAGAAAGTGATGACCACATTTAATACCCGCTGCCCGTCATGCCACGGGCTAAACCGTGTACCGACCGAACGAATCTCCGAAAGTCCGAACTGCGGTAAATGCCAGACATCTCTTTTAGACGGAGCACCGATAGAAGGAACGGACGCGAACTTTGAGGCATTGTTGCAAAGCACTCAACCGGTAGTGGTCGATTTCTGGGCCCCGTGGTGTAACCCTTGCGTCGGCTTTGCGCCTATTTTCAGTGATGTGGCTGAAGAGCGTAAAGGCCAGGTTCGCTTCGTGAAAATCGATACCGAAAGTCAGCAGAATCTGGCAGCAAAATTTCAGATTCGCAGCATTCCAACCATTATGGTGTTCAAAAACGGTCAAAGAGTGGATGTGATCAATGGCGCGCTGCCAAAATCCCAGTTCGATCAATGGCTCAACCAAGCGTTAAATAAGTAAGCCTGTCATAAAAACAGACAATAAAGTTGGCATTATTTGCTGAATTATGCCAACTTAACCCCTCATTTCACTGCTTAGCCGATTGATAAATTTTGTTAATCGTCAAGACCATAATTTTTCGTTTTACCTTTCCATTCTTTAGTTCCATATTCGCGGCGAATTTCCCCCTGTTCTGCATCTAATTTCGAGGCTACGCCGTGAGTACGTCCGCTGTTCCTGCGCAACGCATTTCAGTGCCAGTTATTGCTTTGGCGCTGTACGCGATCGCGTCTGGCTATCTGATGAGCCTGATCCCGCTCATGCTTTCTCATTATGGACTAGAAGAATCGTTGGCCAGTTGGCTGGCGAGTGTGTTCTATGCAGGTTTACTGCTGGGCGCGATGATCATGGAACCGTTCGTTAACCGTCTGGGTCACCGGATGGCATTTATTTGGTGTTTAGCCATTCTGCTACTGTCGATTATTGCGCTGCCATCATTGCCTTACGCCTCGGCGTGGCTGATCACGCGCTTTATTGCGGGTGTTGCTGTTGCGGGCGTTTTTGTGGTGGTGGAATCTTGGCTGCTGCATGGCGATGAAACCGGCCGGGCGAAACGTCTGGGCATTTACATGGCGTCACTGTACGGCGGCACTGCTGTCGGTCAACTGGGCATTGGCGTGCTCGGTGTTTCAGGTGGCGTACCATTTATTGCCATCACTACCCTACTGCTACTGGCTTCTATTGTGCTGATTTACGGCGAATCGGATCAGCCGCCATCGCAACACTCTGAAAGTTTGTCGTGGAAGCAGATGGCCAAACTGAGCCATGCGGCCATTATCGGTTGCTTGGTATCTGGCCTGACGCTGGGCGCGATTTACGGCCTGATGCCAGTAGAACTTTCGACTCGCGGTATCAGCAATACCCATATCGGCACCTTGATGGCGTTGGTTATTCTGGGCGCGATGGCGGTACAACCTATGGTGCCTTGGCTGTCTAAATTTATGGGGCGTAAGCTGCTGATGGCGATGTTCTGCTTGATTGGCGCAGGCGCAACCGCGATGCCGCTGATTTACTCCGGCATTAACATGCTGGCAGCGGGCCTGTTTGTGCTTGGCATGGCGACATTCGCCATTTACCCTATTGCGATTAACCTTGGCTGCGACAAACTGGACGCAAGTTACATTGTGTCTGCCACGCAAGTCATGCTGTTCAGTTACAGCATCGGTTCCGTCGCAGGCCCGGTTCTGGCTGACTGGTTTATGCAAGGCACGCAAGGCCTGTTGGGCTACCTGTTTGTGACGCTGCTGGCGACGTGTATCTACATGTTGCTGTCGAGCGTAAAAACCAAACGCGAATGGGTGGCGGGCGAATAACGCCAACGCATCGAATACGGAAAAGGCAAGCTTCGGCTTGCCTTTATTCATTTCAGCTGTTGACGCTGATGACGATTGGACTGGTTCGCCGGAGGCTTGGCCGGAATCGGGCGGCGTTCATGCAGCAAGTGACGAATCGCCAGAATCGGATGATGCAGTAACATCCGCGGGCCAGCATAACGCATCACCAGACGCATCTGCTCTTTGGGCTCGGGTTTATAGCAATGAATCGGACAGCGGTTGCAGGTTGGCTTGTGCTGACCATAGGGGCAGCGATCCAGGCGCACTTCAGCGTAATTTTGTAGCGCGCGACACGCTTCGCAGAGTCCATCCTCGCCTTTGATGTCACTTGGATGATGCGCTTTGCAGTATATCTGCAGCATGCCGTGCACCGTTTTAAACTCTGTCAGCAATGCGTTGGTTAGTAGCGATGACAATGCCATTTACCCACCTTTTAAACCGATAGAAAACCTCGCGCGCAGCTGTTGAGCTTAAGGCTGAAAACAAGTAAGCTCCGCACCTCGCAACCTTGACTCCCAGAGCCAGAGATGAACCGTAAAAAGAGAATCAACCAAATTTTAAAAACGAAGCTGAAAAAGCAAAACGCTAAGCTGCACAACAGCAACAAGCCTCGTTATATTTCCAAAGCTGAACGCGCCAAGATGGAAGCGGAACAAGCGGCCGCAGAAGCAAGCACAGATGAGAGTGTCACTCCGTCAGAGGAGTAACGCTCCTTCAATCGTGACGTAGCGATTGGCGGCGTCAACCAAACTTTTCGCCGTCAATCCAGGCACACCATACACTTCAACCTGCTTGCCGTATTTATCCTGAATGCGCTTGGCCAGAATATCGAAATCCCCGTCACCAGACACCAGCACCACCGTATCCACTTCCGGCGCCAGCTCGATGGCATCTAAAGTAATGCCCACATCCCAGTCGCCTTTAGCACTGCCATCGGAACGTTGAATGTAGGGTTTCAGCATCACTTCAAAGCCGATACCACGCAAAATGTGGTGGAACTGACGCTGACGGCTGTCGTTGGACGCAATCGCATACGCATTGGCTTTAACGACCCGGCGATCTTTGGTCACCTGCTGCCAGAAATGGTTATAGTTAAAATGTTGCTGATAGCGTTCTTTGCAGGTGTAGTACACGTTCTGAACGTCCACCAAAATGGCGATAGTTTCCATAATCTTCGTCTGTGTTGCTCGGGATTGTGAACTCTGGCTCCAATGGAATCGTAAGAGTAACAATGCCTCGATGTCTTTAGGGCTTGGAGTGTGCGACCTTACCACACTATGAGCCTCAAAAGCGAAAGACGGCGCAAAATCAAAAACGATGACAACGTCATGGCCAAGGAATCTGAGCACAGAGCCACAGGAGGGCGTATGAGAAGGATTTTACTGGCACTCTGCCTAAGCTGCCTGCCGCTGATTGCGTCAGCGTATCCGCTCTATGCCCACTCTTGGTCACATCGCAGCGTGCTCTACTTTGCCCCGACTCAGGATGAGTATGTGCGTCAGTTTTTATTGGAAACCCTGATGCATGAGTGCGAGCTGGATGAGCGTGACGTTGTCACCATTATCATTACCGAAGATGGCTACAGTTACCCTGCCTGGCTCAAAGATGAATTCGATCTGCGTGACGTATTGATGGCCTATGGCGTGCCTGCGGGCAGCCACACTGCGGTGCTGGTCGGCAAAGATGGTGAAGAAAAGCTGCGGTGGGGTAAAACCACCGACTGGATAAAAGTGAAAGACACCATCGATGCCATGCCGATGCGCCAGCATGAGATGCAGCGGCAAATCAGCCGCTGCCAAATCTGATCACGCGTTAAACCATTTGAGCTTGTTGTGCAGGCTGGTCACACTACCTACCACAATCAGCGCCGGGCTCTCTGCCTGCTGTGCCAGTTGAGGCAGCGTAGCCAGTTCTCCAGTCAGGACACGTTGCTGGGTTGTAGTGCCACGTTCAATGATGGCACAAGCCGTTTCACCGCTTAGCCCTGCGTTAAGCAGCTTTTCAGTAATGTGCGGGCTCTGTTTCAAACCCATGTAAAACACCAAGGTTTGGTTGCTTTGCGCCAGACATTGCCAATTGATGGGTTGACCATCTTTCTGCAAATGACCGGTAATGAACTGCACACTTTGCGCGTGATCGCGATGCGTCAGCGGAATACCTGCGTAGGCCGTCGCCCCTGCCGCCGCGGTAATACCCGGTACCACTTCATACGCAATCTTGTTTTCAGCCAATACTTCGAGCTCTTCGCCGCCACGGCCAAAGATAAATGAATCGCCGCCTTTCAGACGCACCACATGCTTTCCTTCGCGCGCTTTGTCGACCAGAATCTGGTTGATTTGATCCTGCGGCACGCAGTGAAAATCGAGCTGCTTGCCCACATAAATGCGTTCTGCGTTTGGCGGGGCTAAATCCAGAATCGCTTGTGAAACCAAACGGTCATACACCAGCACTTGCGCCTGCTGAATCACGCGCAAACCTTTTACCGTCAGCAGATCCGGATCGCCCGGTCCGGCGCCGACCAAAGAAACAAAGCTAGAGTGTTGAGAAGTGGGATAAGTAGTCATAGCAACGCCAATCCATTCAAATTTGAGTATAAAAAGTCACCCTTTACGCCATCGGCCGCTGAATGATGACTTGTTATCGTCAAACCTAATTTGTTCTTTGCTCGCTGCGGGTTTACAGCAAGTGAGAAAAAGGCTCCGCTTTTGCGCGGAGCCTCAGCTCGATTATTTTGTGTTCAACGCAGGCTGTACGTCAACGCGTTGCTCAGCATCCAGTGCAGGTGCTGTTTTTGCGTGAGTCAGGTATAGCGGAAGTGCAGTAAACACCAGACCGCCAACGATGTTACCCAGAATGGTTGGGATCAGGTTGAAGTTCAACCAAGTCGCGATACCAAAATCAGCGCCCAGCATCATGCCCAGAGGGAACAGGAACATATTCACCACCGCGTGTTCAAACACCAACGCGAAGAAGATGAAGATTGGCAGCCACATCGCGGCAATTTTTCCTGCGACACTGCGTGCGGTCATGTTACCAATAACACCCAGACACACCATCAGGTTACACAGAATACCGCGTACAAAACAGGTGATCCAACCGTCTGCGCCCAGATTTTCAAACCCGACCGTACGAGCAGTGGCCACTTTAATGAAAGTTTGACCGACGGCGTTAGGTTCTACACTGAAGTTCATGGTCAGAGAGAGCGCAATCAAAGCCGCTACAATCAGCGAACCGATCAGGTTACCCAACCCCACCAGACCCCAGCAGCGCAGCACGCGTCCCCAAGTTACGCCCGGACGGTTGTCCAGTTTCGCCAGCGGCGCCAGGCCAAATACGCCGGTCACCAAGTCATAACCCATCAGGCTCAGAATACAAAAGCCCACCGGGAAGACCAGCGCGCCCACCAGGCCAATGCCCGTTTGCGTGATGGCAGTAATCGCTACCACAACCGCCAATGAGAGAATGATCCCTGCCATCGTACCGCGCAAAATCAAGTCGCGAGTTGACGTTTTGATTTTCGCTTCGCCAACGTCAACCATGGTTTGAACAAATTCGACTGGTTTTAATGCAGACATAAGTGTGTCCCTATCTAAAAGTGAAATTTAAAAGTGAAGATTGAATAGAGAAAGGCATCGAAAACATCACTATGAACGGGGATTGATGCGTTAAGAAACCTTTGTCTATTGAATCTGCATCCCTCCTCCGCAGAGGAGGGATTGCCTGATTACGCGGCGATTTCAACGTTACCGTTCACCACTTGGGCGCGGTACGCTTTTACACTAAAACGCTCATCTTCCAGACACAGGCCCGTGCTCAGATTAAAGCGCTGCTTCTTCAGCGGGCTTGCCACCCACAGCTCGCCTTGATGTTCACAAATCAAGCCGCGAGACAGCACATTGGACTGAAAGTACGGGTCGGTATTGCTGATCGCCAGCACCTCTTCGGCATTAGTCGGACGAAAGACCGCAACCTGCTCGCCATTCACCAGCGCACAAACGCCGGTGCCTGGAATGATGTCGTTGATGTGACAGATTTTTTCAAAAGACATAATCCACCTTCCCTTATGCTTCAGTCGCCGCGACGTGCAGAATGTCGCCTTTGGCTTGCGGATGTTTTTCAGTAAATGTCGCCGGACGATGCTGCGCACGCTCTGGTACAAACACCACGTTGTCATCACGCAGGTCTGAGTTGATAAAGTGCGCGAAGCGGGTCAATTGCGATTCATCATTGATCGTCGCAGTCCACTCACATTCATACTCGGCGACCAGTTTGGCAACGTCGGCTTCAAGCTGGTCGTTGATGCCCAGTTTGTCGTCTACAATCACTTCGCGCAGGTAGTCTACGCCACCGTCCAGATTGTCCATCCAGACTGAGGTGCGTTGCAGCGGCGCCGCTGTGCGAATGTAGAACATCATGAAACGGTCGATATATTTGATCAGTGTTTCACGGTCAAGATCACTTGCCAGCAAATCTGCGTGACGTGGTTTCATGCCGCCGTTACCACACACGTACATGTTCCAGCCAGCGTCAGTGGCGATGATGCCCAGATCTTTGCCCTGCGCTTCCGCACACTCACGCGTACAACCCGACACACCAAACTTCATCTTGTGCGGTGTACGAATGCCTTTGTAACGATTTTCAATAAATGAACCTAAACCGACAGAGTCTTGCACGCCGTAACGACACCAAGTCGAACCGACACAAGTTTTCGCCATGCGCAGTGCTTTGGCATAGGCTTGCCCGGTTTCAAATCCGGCTTCAATCAGTTTGCGCCAGATGGCTGGCAGGTCATCTTTCTGCGCACCGAACAGGCCGATACGCTGCGCGCCGGTCACTTTGGTGTACAGGTTATACTCTTCCGCCACAGCCGCGAGTGCGCCCAAGGCTTGCGGCGTCACTTCCCCCCCGCCATACGAGGGATGACCGAGTAAGTGCCGTCTTTTTGAATGTTGCCAAGGAAGTTGTCGTTGGTGTCGTGCAGCTTCACCAGTTGTGGTTTCAGAATGTGCTCGCCCCAGCAAGAGGCCAGAATTGAACCCACCAGCGGTTTACACACTTCACAGCCGTAACCTTGGCCGTGCTTTTCCAGCAGCTCATCGAAGGTTTTGATCTCTTCGATGCGAATCAGGTGGAACAGCTCTTGGCGCGAATAAGCAAAGTGGCCACACACATCGTTTTTCACTTCAATGCCTGATTTCGCCAGTTCCGCATTCAGTACCGACGTCACCAGTGGAATACAGCCACCACAACCGGTGCCAGCACCTGTCGCCGCTTTAACTTCCGCCAGGGTATGACACCCATTGGCCACCGCTTGCGCGATTTTGCCTTTGGTGACATCGAAACAAGAGCAGATCACCGCACTTTCCGGCAGCGCGTCGGCGCCCAGAGCCGGTTTCTCTGCGCCGGCATGCGCGGGCAGAATCAGTGTATCCGGATGTTTTGGCAGCTCAATTTCGTTGAGCATCAGTTGCAGCAAGTCACCGTAGTCAGAGGTGTCGCCCACCAACACAGCACCCAGCAGCTTTTTGCCGTCCTCAGACACGATGATGCGCTTGTACACTTCCTCTTCTTCGTTCTGGTAAACGTAGCTTTTACAATTTGGTGTGCGCCCGTTGGCATCGCCGATTGAGCCCACTTTCACGCCTAACAATTTCAGTTTGGCACTCATGTCTGCGCCTTCAAAACGGCTGTCGTTGCCGACGATGTGATCCACCGCGACGGTCGCCATTTTGTAACCCGGTGCGACAAGACCGAAGAATTTCTCGTTCCACGACGCACATTCGCCGATGGCGTAGATATCCGGATCCGAGGTTTGGCAATGATCGTTGATGGCGATACCACCGCGCGGCGCGATGTCCAGCCCCATTTGACGCGCCAACTTGTCTTGCGGACGAATACCGGTTGAGAACACGATGAAATCTACTTCCAGCTCAGAGCCGTCGGCAAACTTCATGGTGTTGCGCGCCGTGGTGCCTTGCGCCACGATTTCTTGCGTGTTTTTGCTGGTGTGAACCTGCACGCCCATGCGCTCAATTTTGTTACGCAGTTGCAGGCCGCCTTGCAGGTCCAGCTGCTCAGCCATCAACACAGGCGCAAATTCAATCACGTGGGTTTGCACGCCGAGCGCTTTCAGAGCGCCAGCCGCTTCAAGGCCAAGCAGACCACCGCCGACCACCACGCCGCTCTTGCTCTTCTTCGCACACGCTTCGATTTCTTTGAGATCTTCAATGGTACGGTAAACGAAACAGTCTTTGCCTTCGTTACCTTTGATTGGTGGTACGAACGGATAAGAACCTGTCGCCAGAATCAGTTTGTCGTATTGGACTTCACGACCCGCACTGGAGTAGACCGTGCGCTGCTCGCGGTTGATGTTGATCGCACGTTCACCAATGTGGACTTTGATGCCATGCTTTTCGTAGAAACCCGTTTTAACCAGCGACAGTTCTTCCGCGGTATGGTGGGAAAAATAGGAGGAAAGGTGCACACGGTCATAAGCGACGCGCGGCTCCTCACAGAAAACGGTGACGTCGAGTTCAGACGCATCCATCTTCTCCACGAGATCTTCGATATAGCGATGGCCGACCATGCCGTTACCGATGATCACTAGCTTCAACTTGCTCATACGGATTCCTAGATAATTGTCATATTTCGTTAAGCAAGATTGTTAATTATGAAAGAAAATGAATTCATGATGTAAATCAATTACAAAATCAAACTACCCTAAAGGGGTAGAAACACCATTAACAACCGATTAACAGCCTACCCATGGCGTGGAATGTAGGAAACCTCCGACAAATTGGCGGGTTCGACCTTAAATATTTACCAAAGTGAAAGTATCAGACAAAAAAATAGGCTACCCGAAGGTAGCCCATCACTCCCTGAACCCGGAGTGGCCAATCATGGCTTAGTTTTGTTTCCAACCGGAATCATGATGTGAGCATATGGGGTATCTTTCCACATCACGTAAGGGCCGCCGTTATAAGGGTCAGTACTGATCCCCTCCAGCAGTGCCCGAGGCACCACAATCATAATGTGCGGACCTTCTTCGACCCAGACTCCGCCGTCGTTAGGGTCGGTTGCTGCCGGGCTCTCATTGCTGACCAGCGCATCGCCTTGCAGCATGTATGAGAAGCCTACTTTATCGGTTTCAAACGGTTTGCCTTCCGCGGCTGCCTGAAGTAATGCCGTCCAAACCGGGTCATTACACATGGGATGCGCATCACCTTCCATCACAGGAATGCCGGGCATACAATGCCAGTGGCTACTGCCTTTGCGCAGCACCGTGCCGTCTGTGTCCATAATCGTTGCCGTTGAACTCAGATCGGTGTGCGCCGCGCTTTCCGCACGCATCACTTTTTCTTCTTCCATAGAAGCGGTGGCGAATGTCGCAACCACTGCCAGAGCACAAGCCGATAAACAAATTAGTCTCATCGGATTTCCCCCTCACTCGCTTTACATCTGTAAACATAAGCACTATTGATAAATCTATTGGTGAGAATTTGATGAGATTTCGATGGGATGCGAATGACGTTTTGCGCCGGAGGATCGGCGAATGGCGTATGAGCGAACAAAAAGCCGCGAGCCGGAACTTAATGTGTTGCACTCATTATTGAGTTCGCAACATCCTGACGTGGTTTGCCTGCACGGATTAATGGGCGTGGGCAAAAGCGCTCTTCTGGAAGACTTTGCCCGCCTCAACGACAAACGCTGCTGCAAAATTGATTGTCGTACTGACGGCAATGCCCATCGCGACAAATTCCGCAAAAGTCTGAAAAAGAGGATTCAAACTGCGGCGGCTGACACCGTGCTGCTGCTTGATCATCTGGACTGTCAGCCAGAGCTTGAAGCCTGGCTACGGTGTGAATTCCTCCCCCGAACACCACACAACACTAAGATAGTGTTTGCCCGTCGTCAGCCCCCTCATTTAAGCTGGATGACCAACAAATCGCCGCACCTGCGTTTTCGCGCGATTAAACTTGCCACACTGTCCGCTGACCACGCCTTGGCTTACTTATCATTCCTCGGTGTAGAAGAGTGTGCTGCAAGAACCATCAACAGTTTCGCTCTGGGCCATCCGACGTTGCTCAATATTCTCAGCGCCGATACCCGCGTCTTGAATGTCGAGCGCTATCCGTCCACTGAGTTGATCCATACGCTGATGCGTTATTTTTTTGCCTCCCCCGAACCGCCCGGCCTGTTAGGTGCATTGGAATGTTTGTCTTTCTTGTCACGCGCTAACGAACCCGCTTTGGCTTATCTGGCGCAACAGGACGATTGCAGCCAACTCTATCAAACCCTTTGCCACCACTGGAGTACGGAAACTCATCACGATGGCATCAGCTTAATTCCGGTACTGGGCAATATCATCAACCGCCAGCTGCAAGCGCGCGATCCGGAACGGTTTCAAACCTTATTGCATCTGAGTCAGCAATGGCAGCAACTGGATTGCCACTGGTTTGACAGCGGCGCGCGGCAGTTGAAAGTCAATCAGCACCCCATCGACCTCACCCCGTTAGAATTTGGCGTATTGAGCATTTTGTTTCACCACCAAGGCGCAGCCGTCAGCCGAAAACTGCTGCTGGAGCACGTATGGGGTATCCATTTTGAAGGCTCCAGCAATGTGGTTGACACTATTATTGTCTCCCTGCGTCGCAAACTTTGTGGTTATGCGCACTGCATCGAGACCGTTCGCGGCGTCGGTTATCGCCTTTCTGTTTAGTGCCCGCCAGACACTTTGCGAAAAGTGTTCACCATCTTCCAACCCCACACTACCCGTGCTTTTCAGCAAACAAATTTATTTTCTATTTGAGATCAATAAATTAATGCTGATTAACTCTGCCTGCATTTTTTCACTTAATCCGTGAAACGCGAAAAAGTGTAACACCTGTCACACTTTCCTCTTTTCTGACACAGTCACTGAGTTGCGTAACACTATCAACCTAACATGTTGTTTTATATTGTATTTATATGTTTCACGAAAGTCATAGCTGAGATTCAATGTGTTACACCACTTGTAACGGTGAACACATGCCGAAGTCGCAATGTGTCTATTTTTTAATGAGTTAGCGACAGGAGCACTTCTTGCTGTATTTCCCGCATCCGACTTATCGGCAGGAGTGTTTCAAAAGCAATCAGCAGTCAGGCATTTGAATCGGATCAGACGTTATATCACCTGTCTCTAAGCCGTGTAACAAAAAGCGCGACTTGCTCAACGTCGCTGACTCTTTAGGAGATAAAGTCATGAAAAGTATGAATATTAAAGCTCTTTTTCTTGCAGCAGCGCTGGCTGTTTCAAGCATAGGTGTTAGCTTTGCAGCCACTTCAAATAATGCAAACCAAACACCAGCCGGAGCCAATACCATTATCACTATGCCGTCTACCTCTTACAGACCATGTGATGATCCTGATACCTGCCGTGATCTTGGATAATGGTTTGCGAATATTCTGTGGCTGTATTCCCCACGAATTTGCAAATATCATTAATTAGCGATCACTAATTAACAGCTTCAGCTGTTCCAATCCTGTGTGCTATGTTGGTCAACACCTTCATGACACGCAGGATTATTTTTTTCCTCCACGTTTTTTCTCGAAAAATATTTTTATCATCTCTCCATTCAACTTATTTCAACGCCGATTTTTCGGACTTTTAAAATCGCACTCCATTAAATCAGCTGACATTCATTATGCATGTGTTCACCTGTAAACCAGCTGAACAGGATGATTAACACTTTTTAAATCAATGAAAAATATAAATAAATTTCCAAACACAATACAAAGTGTTTAATTCAGTGTTCAATATTTTTCCATCAAAACCGTAAACTCAATAAATATCAATCGCTTGCAGTTCGGTTTATTTCTTGCTTTATGCCACACCAAGCAAACGAGAGTACTAAAACTCCCATTGTGATTTGATTCAGCAAATCCTGATTATCTTCGATAACAGGTAAAGGTCCGGATCTTTAACTTTAAAAAGGAGTGATTAAGATGGACTTTAGTAAATTTAAACTCGCGATACGCACGCTGTGTTTGGGGGTGATTCTTGGCTTCTTCACTACGCCTGTATTCGCGGTTCACGACGAAGATGTTTTCGAATTGGATGGTAACGCTGTAGATGCAGCGGGCACCGCCGGCGATGACTGGAGCAACATCTACAACGATACCGATTCAGCCAATGTGACAACCGGTATTATTGCCGACCCTTCTCCAAAATCGATATTTACCGGTGGTCGAAAAGACATTCAAGATGTGCCCCAATGGAGCCACAAAGACGGTTCTGTACCGGATAAAGATGATCTGACCAATGCATACGCCGCTGCCTATGGTGTCGATAATGGCGCGGGTGGCGAAGATCTCATCATCTACTTTGGTGCTGACCGTTTTTCCAATGTCGGTGATGCCTTCATGGGCTTCTGGTTCTTCCAGGATGAAGTGGTTGCACAAAGTGACGGTTCCTTCTCAGGTGTCCACACTATTGGCGACGTACTGATTCTGGTTGATTACCCTCAAGGTGCGAATGAAGTGCCATACATCGCCGTTGTGCTGTGGGATCCAAGCTGTTCAAAAGCGGATAGCAATGACCCAATGCCTGGCGATTGTGCAGCATCAAACTTACGTCTGAAACTTGAATCTGACGGTGCTCATCCTGCTGAATGTGGCGCGCAAGCTGGTGACTTAGCGTGTGCAACTACCAACAGTGGTGATGAAACCTCTCCTTGGTCATACACACCAAAAGCAGGTTCACCAAATGTATTTCCATATGAAAGCTTTTATGAAGGTGGTATTAACATCACTCAACTGCTAAACGGTACTGACACCTGTTTCAGTAGCTTTATGGCAGAAACCCGCTCTTCAAGTTCATTTACCGCATCACTGAAAGACTTTGTGTTGGGTAAATTCTCGTTGTGCGGCATGGAAATGGTGAAAACCTGTCCAACAGGCGCACTGTCTCCATCTGGTGACTCCATCATCTACGACTATGAAATCAAAGTAACCAATACAGGTTTCGGTTCTTTGTATGACATTAACGTAGAAGACGTGACTGCCGGTGATACTTTCTATACACCTTCTTTGGCGGCTGGCGCGACTGAAACCTACACGGGCTCCTTTGTGTCACTCATCAACGGGGTTGAAAACGTCGCAACGGCAACTGCGGCGCTGAAAACAGGCGGCGATCCAATACTGTCGAAATCTGATTCCGATGACTGTCCACCTCTGAACCCTCCGGGCTCATTAAGCATTACCAAAAACTGTACAACTTATGTTGAACAGAATGGTTCTGGCGCGTATGGCCTACGAGTCAAATTCGCAGGTGAAGTATGTAATGACAGCGCTGTGAAAATGAATGGCGTTGCGATCACAGAAACACATGATGGTACGGATCAAGTCATTAGTATCGGTACGCTGGCACCATATGCGTGTATGCCATACTCTGACGACTATGTCCCAGTCCCTGGAACCGATGTCGCGGGTGGCCCGGTATTGGCACATGATGTACGTACCTTCAAAGATACGGTTATCGCAGAAGGTGTGAACGCGATTACTGGTCAAACTGTCGATACCGGTTTACCAGTAGAAGCAAGCTGTCCATTGTGTCCAGCGGATTAACACTCTCCGCGTGATGATGCGCAATAAAACAAAAATCCACCTCTAAGAGGTGGATTTTTTCGTTACTTGTTTTTGCCTTTGCCCGGCGAACCGCCAGTACCAGAAGACGAAGACTGTAGAGTCACGTTTACCGTCGCCGTTGAAGTACCATTGCCATCGCTGATGGTGTAGGTAAAGCTGTCACTGCTTTTGAAGCGCTTACCCGGTGTGTACTGAATTGAACCATCAGACAACACTTTTGCCGTCCCTTTGCTTGGTGCCGTTACAGAAATCGTCACACTTGCGCCCGCATCAACCACATCGTTCCCCAGAACATTGATATCCACGGTCGTCAGTGAACTCATCGTTACCGCATCATCAACCGCGGTGATATCCGAAATCGTAGAACTGTCAGTGATCACCGTGTAAGACGACTGAGTTGCCGCGCTGTACGAGGTGTCCTGGGTATCTGTTGCAGCAAACGAGATAGTGTAGTCACCGGCTTGCGCTTGTTGAGATGACGTCACCGCCACCACCACTTGGCCTGTTTCACCAGCGCCCAGAGAAACCGTTTGTTGATCCGCGGTCCAGCCTGAAGCCACTTGAGCCGTCACCGCAAAATCCAGCGTGCCACACTCTGCACTCGCATTATTGGTCACTGACAACTGGTAGTTAACGGTAGAACCTGCGTTTGCAGAGCTGTCACCCACTGCCGTCGCCGTTACCGTCGGCGCTGCCATTTCACAGACCGCTGGCGATACATTACCAGAATCCGAACCTGACATTGACACATAGATATCTGCCACACCGTTCGCGGCGCTGGTCAGGTTGATTGAGATACCAGAGCTTGGGTCGGTGAATGTCGCACCAACAGGAAGCGCTGTGTCTTTCCAGTCTTTGCGGCCATAAACCTGGCTGTAATCCGAATCCGGCTTCATATGCAGCATATAGCTATAGTCACCGTTTTCCTGAGCAAGACGCACAATCACACCATCGGTGACATCACCGCGGTAAAGCAGATAAGAACGACTGGCAAGGAACTCGTCGTAACCTTGTGCCTGACGGTATTCAATGTAGAACCACTCATTCAAGCCCGTTTGTGGGTTGACGCCACGAGGGATCTTCAGCGCAATGTTTTGCTGACTATCTTGAGATTCGTAAGCCGCAATCTCGTACAGACCATCTTTTGAGGCGGTCAGCACTTTAGGCGAAGCGGAATCGTTGATCCAGCCCATACGTTCTTTATAGAAGGTATTGATGTAACCCAGATCCGGGTCGCCCATCACGTCGTAAGAATCGCCATATTCAATGGTGCTGCAGCTTGAAGAAAGGCTTGTGTCGCCACAGTCCATCGCTCGCGCGTGCATCAAACCTAAGTTGTGTCCGAATTCATGCGCGATGATCTTGGCAGACAATGTACCGTCGATATAAGCGCGGCTAGGGAAGGTTTTACCCGTAGTTGCGGAACCGCCGCCGCCACAGCCAGACTGAGTCATGATATAAATCACGCGCTGATAATCAGCAATCGTGATGCCTTGTGCTTCCGCCATTTTATCGGCTTCCGCCTGAACTGTCGGGTAGTCACACACCTGATTTGAAACCGGCAGGGTGTACCAACCGACCACCTGACCTGCCAGCCAGGTTTTTCCGTAAGAGTTTTCCTTGTAAAAATCGTTCACTTCACCAAAGACCAGATCTGTCGCTTCACTCACCGAAATCGGCTGATCATTCGGGTCTTCCTGGAAGTTCAACAACATCACCAGAGTGTCTTGCTGGCCTGTTGTACTACCTGCTGCATACGCGAATGAAGTGTGTTGCACAGATACCAAAAGAAACATCATTAAATAGAAGGCTTTACCTAAGCCAAACTTACTTAAATTAATCTTTGATGCCATTTTTTTACCCAATAAAGTACAGAAATTTTTCACAAAAAAGCCCGTTCCCGCAGCGAGAATCTGCAGAACCTAGAACAATAAAGTTTTATCTATGGTTAAATAATAATGTTTAAATTCTATTTATATTCAACCATGGTCACATCAATCAATCACTATTAAATTAAATTTAGCGATAAATCGGTGACGAGATAATTAATCAGAGCCAACAATCGAGCGAGAATACTAGCAAATACACTGATTAAATTTCAACCAACAAAAACTAATAAATTTAACTTTTTTGAAAACAACATATAAATCATCAAGATAAAAATGATAATAATTTGTTGGTTGAAACTTTATAATCCGAATGAAAAATTAGACTAACAGCTCGAAGAAAGACAACATTCCTTTGTCATTAATATCATATTCATCATAAAGTTAATCACAAAATGACATAAGTTTGACACTTTTATAAAAACGTCAAATAACCATCACTAGAAACATTAATTTAACATCTCAACCCAGAAAAATGATGACTAACCTATGGCAAAAAATAAATAAAAAAATAGAACACACATTATATTCCAAGTTTAATTATATATTTGAAAGAAAATATTATCGTTAATTTATAAAATATATAATAAATACAATGACAGATTAAAAAATAAATAGTGTCGGGATAATTTAATATATGAATTATGATAATTTATCATACTGTTTTTAGTGCCAATTTACCCGTAGCACTATTTTATTCCATCGTTTTAGAGTCATAGATAACTCACCTAATCTACGAAGTCGATTAGGCGTTACCCATAACAAGAGTGAACAAAAAATAGCCAATCATTTCGATTTTGTTGACGAATAATGCCCTTATGTCGGATGGGTAATTAGCGACTCAAATCGGACAAAACCCTGACAAACATTTCCCCCAATAGACTGTGACGAAGATCAAACGATTTACTGCGGCAACGAACCCGTCAAGAAAAGAGGCAGTGTATCTCCCTACCGAATACCATTCCTTAAAGAGAAATGTTCTGAGGCCAGAGGTTTCCGAAGAAACCCACACATCATAATATTTCGTACACAACACTTTCCTGCTTTTCTGATGACATCAATCACAATCAAGAAAACGAGATTAAACGCCTTAATTTGACTTGTGCGTTCGTTTTTCGTTACCATTCCCATCACAAAATTTCATTCGTACACAAATCAATTTTGATTTTGGCGAACTAGAACCGTACGGATTAAGTCAACCACTTAACGAGTACACAAAACATTTTGAGCGATTTTATGGAAGATGCTTTAAAGAAATACAGTATAGAAACGACTGACTATCAGGTCGGTCAGGACAACATTCAGAAATGGGGCTTTGACGTCCACAACCCAGTGTTCGGGATCAGCGCGGGATTAATCATTCTGTTTCTGGCATCATTACTGGTCGTCGATCCAGTGACGGCCAAAGATGCCCTAAATACTCTCAAGAACGGTATCATCGAAGACTTTGATGTGTTCTTTATGTGGGCCACCAACTTTTTCTTACTCTTCACTTTTGCGTTGATGGTTTCCCCTTTCGGTAAAATCCGCATCGGTGGTAAAGATGCCGTTCCGGATCACTCACGCGTATCATGGCTGTCTATGCTTTTTGCCGCGGGTATGGGTATTGGTCTACTGTTCTGGAGTGTGGCAGAGCCTACCGCCTACTACACCGACTGGTGGGGAACACCACTTAATGTCGAGGCGTATACGCCAGAAGCGAAGTCATTGGCGATGGGGGCGACCATGTTCCACTGGGGAATTCATGGCTGGGCCATCTACGCTATTGTGGCGCTCGCGTTGGCATTCTTTGCTTTCAATAAAGGCCTGCCGCTGTCGATCCGCAGCGTGTTCTACCCGGTTTTCGGCGATCGTGCCTGGGGCTGGCTTGGTCACGCTATTGATATTATGGCGGTACTGGCGACGCTGTTTGGCCTTGCAACCTCACTGGGACTCGGTGCACAGCAGGCTACCAGCGGCATCAATTACATTTTCGGTACCGATGGTGGTATCGGAATGCAACTCGCCGTGATTGTGTTTGTCACTTTAATCGCAATCATTTCGGTCATTCGTGGTATTGATGGCGGCGTAAAAGTGCTGAGTAACATCAACATGGCCTTTGCTTTCGCACTGCTCATCTTCATTATCGCGGTTACCTTTGACACTGCCATCAGCTCAATTCCGGATACCTTTATGGCGTACGCGCAAAACATCATTGGTTTGAGCAACCCACACGGCCGAGAAGATGAAGTGTGGATGCATGGCTGGACTGTGTTCTACTGGGCATGGTGGATTTCATGGTCACCATTTGTCGGTATGTTTATCGCTCGTGTTTCACGTGGCCGCACTGTGCGAGAGTTTCTGTGCGCGGTCGTGTTTATTCCGACACTGCTGACACTGATTTGGATGGCGGTATTTGGTGGCATTGCTCTGGATCAAGTGGCGAATAAAGTCGGCGAACTGGGCGCTCATGGTCTGACCGATATCTCGCTCACCCTGTTTCATGTCTACGACCAGTTGCCGTTTGGCAGTGCAATTTCGATGATCTCGATTGTCCTGATTCTGATCTTCTTTATTACCTCATCCGATTCCGGTTCGCTGGTCATAGACAGCATTACGGCGGGCGGTAAGGTCGATGCACCGATTCCTCAGCGCATTTTCTGGGCCAGTGTTGAAGGTGCTATCGCGGCAGTTATGCTTTGGATTGGTGGTAAAGAAGCGCTGCAGGCTTTGCAGTCTGGAGTGGTTGCCACGGCATTGCCGTTCAGCTTTGTACTATTGTTGATGTGTGTCAGTTTGATCAAAGGTCTGCGAACCGAACAAGCGCTCTATCAGCAGTAGGAAAATAAAAAGGTCAGCTTGGGCTGGCCTTTTTTGTGCCCACATCACTGAGATCTTGGTCGGCACGCGATCACACTGGTGTAGCAACCATCGAACAATAGAACAAGTTCCCCCTCACCCATTGTGTCGTGACGCTCTTACTTGCCCATTTTGGGTTCCACGATAAATGGGGTGAACATACCCATTTCATAGTGCCCAGGTATGTTACACAGCAGCAAGTACTTACCTGGTTTCAGGTTGACCGTCAGTGAACCAGACTGACCCGGTTCGAGTTCAGACACTTCGCCAAAGTCCTGTACTTTATCTTCAATCACGCGCGCTTCATTCGTTTGATAAGGCAAGCTTTCATGAAAATTGTTGACCTTAACCACCAACATTTCATGCACCATGGTCTTAGAACTGTTAATCACTTCAAAAGACACTGAACCTTCAACAACGCTGGGCACATCTAATTTAATCCCCATGACGCCCATTTGATCCCACAGATCAGCATGAACAACCTGAGCAGACATACTGGCAGCCGGAACTTGAGCCGCCATGACAACCGTGGCAAATGCGGCCATTCTTAGTAAATTTTTCACAATAATCTCTCCTGTTTATTGATCTAAAAAACCACCACGTGCTTATTCCAGAAAGAGTTAACCCGACAATTCGGATTAATTTGTTACAACTTGTTACATTATAGTTCTCGCGCTGCAAGATGACGGAACATCGAGCGCAATTCCTTTCTGCATAGACGCATAAGTAAGCTGGAGAACAACCCATCGTTAGAAATGAAGACAACAAAGCGCAGAGCGTCATCGCATTGAAGTAATGCACATATCAAAGAGAGATAAGAAAATCGTGAGAGGCAAAAACAAAAAAACCAGCAAAGTGCTGGTTAGAAAGAATGGAGGCGCGTCCCGGAGTCGAACCGAGGTTCACGGATTTGCAATCCGCTGCATGGCCACTCTGCCAACGCGCCTCAATGGATGGTTTTTGTTGATGGTGCCCCGGGCCGGACTTGAACCGGCACGACTCGAAAGTCGAGGGATTTTAAATCCCTTGTGTCTACCAATTTCACCACCAGGGCAACGCAATCATGCGATGGTAACACCATCCGTTCCGGCGACATCATCGCGGGAACGGGGCGTACTTTAACGGATTGAGTTTTCAGGTCAACAAAATAATTCATATTTATCAACTGAATGAGCAACAAACGCTCCACGCGGTATGTTTTGCGCCCAATCCGGATAATGATTGGGCGCAACTATCGGTGTGACGGGACTTGTTAGAACTTCACTTGGTAGTTGAGTGTGTAGGTACGACCGCGGCCTTTGTAGTCATACGCGGCGGCGTCATCTTCCAAACCGTCGTCGCCTTTGACTTCAGAAATAACATAGTGACCCGACGCGCCCAGCTGAATGTTTTCGTGTACCCAATAGGACGCGAGGGCTTCCAAACCATAAACGCGTTTTTTATCTTCAATTTCTTCAATCAGCATGGTGGTTTTGTTGTAGGTCACCGATTTATCCGATTGAGAAAAAAACATCTTTTCCACGCATTCGTTTGCGCGATTTAAAAATATCTATGCAATGAACAACCTAACCATTTAGGGTTAGAAGTGCCGTTAAAGAATAAATAAACGAAGGACGAAATGAATTGAAATTAACACTAATTCTACATAGTCAGAATTATGGCTGCGTCAAAATGGCGTGTTCGAAATCTGTATTAAATTATTGACATAATTTATTTTAATTTTAATCCAATATCCTTATCGAAAATTTAGTCAATAAGTGTTAACTTGCGCGCCTTGCGGTAAAAATACGGATCAAAATTACATATACGGATATGGTTTACTTTGTAGTAAAAATAAAAAATCAAGGTATATCAACATATGTTTATCAAGAATCTTTCCATTGCGAAAAAGATTTCTTTTTCCTTTCTGATCATAGCATTAATTAATATCGCCTTTGGCGTATTTTTGTCTTCTGAGCTCAAGAACATTAAAGCAGAGCTCCTCAACTACACCGATGACACCCTGCCAGCAGTAGAACGTGTAGATTCTATTCGCGATGATCTTTCTCGCTGGAGACGTTCACAGTTTGTCGCTTATACATTAGATAATGCTGATAAAATAAATAATCAAATTACAAGTAATATTCGTAAACGAAATGAAATCGCTCGCGAATTAGAAGCTTATGGAAAAACCGTATGGCCGGGAGAAGAAGAGCAAACGTTTAAACGAAT
This sequence comes from Vibrio fluvialis, assembly GCF_900460245.1. NCBI lineage: Bacteria > Pseudomonadati > Pseudomonadota > Gammaproteobacteria > Vibrionales > Vibrionaceae > Vibrio > Vibrio fluvialis. The sequence continues at coordinate 1,088,747 of NZ_UHIP01000002.1, read as the reverse complement.
CATGCGTAACTGGGAAATTTATCTCGGTACGATGGATCAATATAACGCCGCTATGTTAGCCAACGATAAAATCAAAGCACAACCTATTCTTTCTTCATCTTTATCTGCTTTCGAAGACGTTGACTCTGAGCTGGGCGAACTGATCCTGGTTCTTAAGAAGGCCATGGAAGACAATAAGCGTCATATTCTTACCTCGGTAAATGACTTAAGTACTTCTTCTATTGGCAGCAACGTCATCATTCTGCTCATCATGGTAGCCATGACTTATGTCTTGACGCGTCTGATCTGCGGCCCATTGAAGTTGGTGGTGGCGCAAGCGAACGCCATTGCAACTGGTGATCTGTCCAGTGATCTTGACCGTCAGGCCATCGGTAACGATGAACTGGGTGAACTGGCCAATGCCACCAGCAAGATGCAAGATGATTTGCGTCAGGTGATCGACAACGTCATCGCGGCTGTCACACAACTGAGCAGCGCAGTGGAAGAGATGACGCAAATCTCTGATCTGTCGGCTTCTGGCATGAAAGATCAGCAGCTACAAATCACCCATATCGCCACAGCGATGACCGAGATGAAAGCGGCGGTCGCGGATGTTGCACGCAACACCGAAGAGTCGGCCAGCCAGGCCAGTGAAGCCAATGAGCGCACACAACACGGCGTGCGTGAAACGCAGCACATGGTCGATACCATTGAAGACGTGGCGAACGTGATCGGCAATGCCGGTGACACCGTGACCGAGCTGGAACTGCAATCAAGCAAGATCAACGTGATTGTGGACGTGATTCGCGACATCGCAGACCAAACCAACCTGTTGGCGTTGAACGCCGCAATTGAAGCCGCGCGTGCGGGTGAATCAGGCCGTGGTTTTGCTGTGGTGGCCGATGAAGTTCGTACACTGGCGGGACGCACTCAGCAATCGACCAGCGAAATCACCACCATTATCGAGCAGCTGCAATCTCTGGCAAAAGATGCCAAGTCAGCGACCGAATTGTCACGCACCAGCATTACTGGTTGCGCGCAACAAGGCCTGCAATCGAAACAACTGATGGGCGAGATCGAACGTTCTATCGCCGATATCTCTGACATGGGTAGCCAAATCGCGACCGCCTGTAACCAACAAGATTCGGTTGCTGAAGAACTGAGCCGCAGTATCGAGAACATTCACTTTGCTTCACAGGAAGTCGCGCAAGGTTCACAGCAAACGGCGCAAGCATGTCGTGAGCTGAGCCAACTTTCTGTGTCACTTCAGGATGTAATGGGACGCTTTAAACTGCATTAATCTGTCTGGCACTCCTCACGGAGTGCCGACCCCAACGCTTTCTGAATCTTATCTCTACCCTCCTCCAACAATAACTGTATAAGGAGACGTTATGCGTCTAAAGAAAACGTTACTGGCTTTCTCCATCGCCGCTGCCACTTTCGCTACCGCTACACCAGCGTTAAGCGCGCCTTTAAATCTTTTCAGCGGTGACACTCAGCAACAAGACATTCAAGCGGCCAACGCCTGGCTTGAGATCAACCTAACGCAGTTCCGCGACAACATCGAACAGTTCAAATCGAAAATGAACAGCCACACAAAGATCTGTGCGGTCATGAAAGCCAACGCCTATGGCAACGGTATTCAGGGTTTGATGCCAACCATTCTTGAGCAGCAGATCCCTTGTGTCGCGATTGCCAGCAATGCGGAAGCGCAAGCAGTGCGCGACAGCGGCTTTAAAGGTGAATTGATGCGTGTTCGTTCAGCCAGCCTTGGCGAAATCAAAGACGCGATGCACCTTAACGTGGAAGAGCTGATCGGTAGCGCAGAACAAGCCAAAGCGCTCTCTGCTTTGGCAAAAAAAGCCGGACACGACATCAAAGTGCATCTGGCACTGAACGACGGTGGCATGGGCCGTAACGGCATTGATATGACTACCGACGCCGGCAAGAAAGAATCACTACAAATCGCGGCCGCCAAAGGCGTGCGTATTGTCGGTATCATGACGCACTTCCCGAGCTACGACGCGGACGAAGTGCGCCAAAAACTGGCGTCTTTCAACACCCATTCGGCATGGTTGATCAAAGAAGCGAAACTCAACCGCGAAGACATTCTGCTGCACGTGGCGAACTCGTTCACAGCGCTGAATGTGCCAGAAGCGCAACTGGATATGGTGCGTCCTGGCGGAGTACTGTACGGCGATCAGCCGACCAATCCGGAGTACCCGTCAATCGTGTCATTCAAGACGCGCGTGGCATCACTGCATCACCTGCCGAAAAACAGCACCGTAGGTTACGACAGCACCTTCACCACGCAGCAAGACAGCCTGATGGCGAACGTTCCGGTCGGTTACTCAGACGGTTATCCACGTAAAATGGGCAACAAAGCGCAGGTGATCATTAACGGTCAACGTGCCAACGTGGTAGGCGTGGCGTCGATGAACACCACCATGGTGGATGTGACCCACATCAAAGGCGTGAAAGCGGGCAGCGAAGTGGTGTTGTTTGGTCAATCACAAGGCGAGACCATTTCCGCCTCGGAAATGGAAAACAACGCGGAAGTGATTTTCCCTGAACTTTACACCCTTTGGGGCAGCGCTAACCCACGTGTTTACGTGAAATAAGTATCCGTTCTAAAGTCAAAAGCGAGCTCTTCAGCTCGCTTTTTTAGTTCATATCGACATAGTCGAGCCAGAATGGCCGTTCGCCGAGGTGGTTCATCAGCAAACTGACAAAGTCATCGACCAACAGGCTGCGCTGGCGATTAGGATAGATGGCGTAGATTCCGGTACTCATGGTGGAAATTACATAACCGGGCAGCAGTTGCACCAACCCCGCCTCTTCTAATGACTCTTCCAAACCAAACATGTCTATCAATCCATAACCGACGCCTTTTTTTATCGACTCCACCACCAGCTTCACATCGTTGACTTTGAAGTTGCCTTTCATGGTCAGATTAAGCATCTCTTGGCTGCCCGGCTCAAAGCTTATCGTCAGTTTATCTAACGTTACATCGCCATTGGCATAAATCACCGCAGGCAGGCTAATCAGAGCTTCGGGAGTCTCCGGCAGACCATGTTTTGCCACAAAGTCTTTTGAGGCTATCAGGACAAAATTGGTGTTGGTGATCTTCTTGGCGATCAAGTTGGAATCGGCCAATTTGCCAATTCGAATCGCGATATCGAACTTATCCGCAATGATGTCGGCGCGTTTATCATCCAGCACTAGCGTCAGTTCCACCTCCGGATATTTGCTGATAAACGCATCGAGAACCGGCTGCAAATAGCGCTGACCGAAATAGTTGGGAGCGGCAATTTTAATGCTGCCACTGGGCTTTGACTGGTAGGTTTCCGCAATACGTTGGATATTGATGAGCGTATCTTCCAGCACCTGCGCCTGCTGGTAGATTTCATCGCCAACGGGTGTGAGCGAAATGGTACGGGTTGAGCGGTTCAACAACTGAACACCCAGACTCTGTTCCAGCTTTTTGATCTGCTTTGACAGCGCCGAGTTATCCATATCATGCAATAACGCCGCTTTAGAAAATGAGCCCTGACGAACCACATCGACAAACAGAGACAGTTGGTGACTAATCGACATAACGCTTCCAGACAACAAGTTATCGAAGAATACTAACACACGAACAACAAAGATAACTAAGCCCCGAGAAATGCAAAAAGCGCCACGAAGGCGCTTTTGCATAACAAACCGAGAGACGGATTACAGTACCGTCACCACCTGATCCAGCGGCAAACGCGCTTTAGGCAGACCATGGTTGTAGTCTTCCAGCTCTAGGTGGTAACCCATTGCGACCGCCACATCACACACATACCCATCCAGCTCTTCGCTGAACACGTCACCGATCAGCTCTTGGTCTACGCCTTCCATAGGGGTGGAATCGATACCCAGACGAGCCAACACATGTAGCAGGTTACCCAATGCGATGTAAGTTTGCGCTTTCGTCCAGTGGCCGTTAAAGCCGTTGTCGTCAGTATTCGCTTCCGCAAACGTGAATGCACCATTTAAGAAACCGTCATAGCGATCCGCTGGCAGATGACCCGATGACACTTCAACGTCGGCCACTTTACGATAATCGTCTTTGGTGAATTTAGGGTTGTACGCCAGCAACACAGTGTGCGACGCCGCTTTCGCATGCGGTTGGTTGAATTGGTGTTTTCGTTCAAACGTATCATGGAAACGTTGCTTCGCCGCATCGCTCTCAATCACGATAAATTTCCAAGGCTGTGCGTTGATAGATGAAGCAGAAAGACGCAGCGCCTCTTTGATGATCGCCATATCGTCTGATGAGATTTTCTTGTTCGCATCGTAACGCTTGGCTGTATAACGTTTAGTCAGGTCTGCAATAATTTGGTTCGACATGGTGGTTTCCCGCAAGTAGTGTAACTGGTTAAGTCGCTGAATGAGTCGATTGAGCAACTGTGTTTTTCAAAGTGATTGCATTATGCGATTCATTCTGCGGGAATTCGATTGCCAATCATGCCAAACATTATGGAATCCAAAGTCCATAATAAATTAAATGATTGCGGCCACTTTAACCGCAATGAAATATTGGACTAACCGACAATCGCGTTGCGTAACGAAGCAATCACGGTGTTAAGATCCAAAAATCGCGCATCGGCGATGGCAAATTTGTCTTGTTGGCTCTCAGGCGAGACCAGATATGTCGTCATACCAGCACGTTTGGCCGCAGTTAAGCCGGTGAAGCTGTCTTCAATCACCAAGCAATCCGACACCGCAACATTGAGTTTGCGCGCGGCGGTCAGGTACACATCCGGTTGCGGTTTGCCGTGCTTTTCATCTTCCGCACTGCAAATCACGCTGAATTTGTCCCAAAGCGATAAACGGTCAAACACTGCTTTGATCACCACGTGGTTTGAAGAGGTCGCGAGCGCAATGCGCATGCCCTGTTCGACAAAAAATCGTAAGGCGTCGTACACGCCTGCCATCGCTTCGCCCGTTGCCGAAATGCGCTGACACAGCTTGGTCAGAATCAGGGTTTCTAACACTTCTGAGTCAACCGCCAACGAATACGTTTGACACCAGGTGCGCGCAATCTCATCAATGCGCTTACCCATGGTCAGTTGTTCACAATCCAGACGCGTGATCGCCACACCGAACCCGGCCAGAGATTCAATCTGCGCTTCCTGCCACAACGGCTCGGAGTCAATGATCACGCCATCCATATCAAAAATTACTGCTTTTTTGTTCATACTTACCTCAAAAATAAAAAAGGTATGGCAACCAAAGCCATTGCCATACCCTAAACCGTGTTAAGCAACGGTGACTTTACCTGAATCAACAAATTCGGTTTCAAATCCAGGTTGGTTCACCTTGATGCGATAGGTGAAGAAAAACGCCAGCACGTACAAGGCAGTATAGGTAATCACTACCCCGATGGTGCTGAAGTACGGCAACACGATCACCGCAATCGCTGGCGCCAAAAAGTTCGATAAACCGGCCGACAAGTTATAGACCGAAATCGCCGCGCCTTTGTGCTTGGGTTCCAGCGCAGGAAAGACGGCCGCCATGGGTACAAATGCGGCAACAAAAATACCCAGCGCAATCGCCGGGATCAGCGCCATGGCGAAGTTATTGCCAAAGTGCTGGGGAATGTAATAGAACGCAAGGCTAGACAACGCCATGCCCACACAGCCAAACCAGCGCACCACCTTCAACCAGCCCAGTTTCTCGCCCATGATGCCCCAGAAGACATTGGAAAAGATGGTGGTGAAGAAGAAAACCGCCCACACCTGAAGCCATTCGGATGTCGTAAAGCCCAAATCGTCGACAAACATCATCGGCATGATGACCGCAAAACCAAACAGCGACAGCGTATTGATGATGCGAACAAAGCTGGAATAGAGCACATTTTTGTTGGTGTAAAGCAGCGTCACGGCGCGGCTGAGCTCGGTCAGTTTCTGTTTGGTGGTGAGATTGTGCATGTGCGTTGGCGTTTTCACCTTACGCAGCGCAATCATGGCAATCAAACCGCCAGCGGCACAAAACGCCAATGACAGCCACAAAGTACCCAGCTCGCCAATCCAAGGAATGGTGAAACTTGGAATGTAGCTTCCGGCCACGCCGATACCGATCGAATACACCGTCCAGAACCAACCTAGCGCGGAACTGACGCCATCACTGCGCACATTGTGCACGATCACCACAATGAAGGAATAAAGGAACAGCGGATAGGCAAAGCCGCGAATGCCGTAAAACAGCAAAATGAGCGCGTAGTTTGACTGCCCCAACCCGAAGGTTAAGAACAGGACGTGGAAAGTACACCACAGCAAGAAGCCGATTTTCATCGTTTTCTGCGGTGTGATGATCTCTGCAACCACACCGGATACCCAAGCTGCCAGCGCAGCAGCCAAACCATACAGCGTAAAGGCAAAAGAGGACTGCGCTGGCGTAAAGCCCAACTCAGTGATGTAGTGCGACAGGAATGCCAGCTCAAAGCCATCGCCGGTCATAAAGATGGCAATCGCGATGTATCCCCAGATCAGATTGAGCGGCAATCCAAGCCACTGTTTGCTTACGTTTTCCATATATTCCTCGTTTCGTAGGGTAAAGGAATCCCACGCCCCTTTGCAGGGGCGTAGTCCATGAGGTTTGTGATGATTCTTCTAAAAATTCTTTTTAAATAGGCTCTTAATGGCCGAGGTTATGACCGTAAGGCCAAATCGTTTCGATAGAGGGCACGGAACCGAGCATAGCGCTCGCTCAACACGGGTTTGCGATCCGCGCAAGGTTGGTAAATACGGTGAATGTCTGGCTTTTTACACACCTGTGCCACGGATTTACCGGACGCTAAACATGCCAGACGCGCAGCGCCCAGTGCGCCGCCGGTTTCACCGCCTTTGTGCGTCACAATCGGCAGGCCGAGGGTGTCTGCCAGCAGCTGCGCCCAGAATGGGCTGCGAGCGCCGCCGCCGACCAACGAACACTGGTCAACCTGGGTGCCGCTGTCTTGCAACACGCGCAGACCATCGGCAATCCCAAAGCTCACGCCTTCAATCACGGCATAACCCAACAACGCACGATTGGTTGAATGGCTCATGCTGTGGAACATGCCCATGGCTTGCGGGTCGTTGTGCGGCGTGCGTTCCCCTGAGAGATACGGTAAGAACAGCGGCGCTTTGGCTTTTTCTTCCTCACTCAACTGCTCAATGTCCGCCAGCAGTTCCACCTCGGTCGCTCCGATAATACGGCAGAACCATTGCAAACAACTGGCGGCACTGAGCATGACGCTCATCTGATGCCAACGCTGTGGCAGCACATGACAAAACGCATGCACCGCCGATTGGGGCGCGGGGCGATATTGTTCGTTCACCACAAACAGCACCCCGGATGTGCCCAAGGAGATAAATGCATCGCCCGGATTCACCGCGCCAACACCAATCGCACTCACGGCGTTGTCACCGCCGCCACCAGCAACAATCACCGATGGACTCAAGCCCCATTTGTGCGCCATCTCTGCCGAGAGTGACGCCGACACATCGCACCCTTCCACTAATTCAGGCATCTGAGCGCGCGTCAGTTGGCATGTATCCAGCAGCGCATCGGACCAATCGCGCTTGGCGACATCCAGCCACAAGGTGCCAGCCGAATCCGACATATCAGAGACTTTGCGTCCGGTCATTTTGAGGCGCAGGTAATCTTTCGGCAGCAGCACGGTATGAATGCGCGCAAAGTTTTCCGGTTCATATTTGCGCACCCAAATCAGCTTCGGCGCAGTAAATCCCGGCATGGCCAAGTTGCCCGCAATGTCATGCAAATCCGGCGCTGCCGCTTCCAGTTCCGCGCACTCTTCGTGGCAACGCGTGTCGTTCCACAAAATCGCCGGGCGAATCACCGCGTCGTGATCATCCAGCAGCACGGCCCCATGCATCTGCCCCGACAGGCCAATCGCTTTGATCGCGCCCCAATGTTCGGTGCACTTTTCTCGCAACGCGCCAATCAGATAGTTGGTGGCTTCCCACCACTCTTGCGGCGCTTGCTCAGACCAATGCGGATGCGGGCGTTGAATCGTCAGCGGCGCACTGTGTGTGGCGACGGTTTCACCGTGCTCATCAATCACCAGCGCTTTCACTTCCGACGTGCCAAGGTCAATTCCTAAATACATACCTGCTCCTTACTGAATCATGGGGTAAACGGCGGCGATTTTCTCGCGCAGCAGCGCTTCAAATTCAGCGCGCTCAGCCAGTTCACCAAACAATGCTTTGTCACGTGCGTAGAGTGCAATCGGGTCTGCCGACTCAAACATCGCATGCACTGCCGCCGCATCCAGAATGCCGTCTTGATACTCATAAGGCAGCGCACCTTGGTGCCATTGCTGCATAAACACGAAGAACAACGCAGGCAACATTGCGGTTGCTTGCGGTGCGACGCCACGTTGGTAACATTCGATCATCGTTGGAGTGATCATCGCCGGCATTTTCGAGAAACCGTCTGCCGCCACACGCTGGTTGGTGTCTTTGATGTATGGGTTGGTAAAACGCTCTAGCACCACATCACGATACGTGGGCAGGTCGATACCGTTGTCACCCAAGCAAGGGATCACATCCTGCGTCACGTAATCATGCGCAATTTTGTAGATGCTCTCGGTCAGCGTGCTGTCGTGAATAAACGACTGCCCCAGCAAGGTGCCCGCCCACGCAATGCAACTGTGCGACGAGTTGAGAATGCGGATTTTCGCTTCTTCATACGGGATCACTGAATCCACCATTTCAACGCCCACCGTTTCCAGCGCTGGTCGAGCGTCTTTAAAGTTGTCTTCAATCACCCATTGAATAAAGGTTTCGCCCATCACGGGTGCTTGATCATCAATGCCCGTTTGCTGTTTGATGCGAGCCGGCAGATCGGCCGCTGGGCGCGGCGTGATGCGATCGACCATGGTATTCGGACAGGTGGTGTTCTCTTTCACCCATTGCAACACATCGGTTTTGCCAGTCAGCGTCAGAAACTCCATCAACCCATCGCGAAAACGCTCGCCGTTGTGACGCACGTTGTCACAGTTAAGCAGCGTCACCGGGCCTGCCTCGTCTGCCATGCGGCGCTCAAGAATTTTCGTCACGGTGCCGTAAATGGTTTGATGACCGCCATTGAGATCAGCGCTTAAAACCGCACTGTCGACATCCAGCGTTTGGTCAGTTTTGAGGTAGTAGCCGCCTTCGGTCACGGTAAAAGCGATGACTTTCGTCTGCGCCTTGGCCCCTTCATCAATCAGCGGTGCAAGATCGGCTTGCCAAGGCAGCAGCGTTTGAATCGACTTGATGACTTCGTAGTGACGCTCACCCGCCGGACTCACGGTTTCCAGCACATATTCGCCGTTTTGCGCTCGCAACGCGTCGACGGTGGCTTCGGCATCATTGCGGATGTTGCCCGCAGCGATATGCCAGCATTGATCGCCCGATTCCAACAATTTGTGGAGATACCACGCTTGGTGCGCGCGGTGAAATGAACCCAGACCGATGTGAAGCCACGTGTATTGGTTTTTCATGATGATTCCTCGTTCTTATTGAATGACGCCACTCTAATCGATCAAATTATCAAATAAAGAGCCATAGATCACAAATGAACAAAAGACCATTTAAAGGTCTTTTGTTCATTTGTGGGTAATTGATAACTATTGCACTCCGAAGACGTTCGAGAGAAGATACGAGGTATTCGCGCGCCCAAGACGAAAAATCAAAGCTTTAGAACAGGCTCAAGACATTGAATAGTAAGGATGAAATGTGGCAAGAGACGACAGTTTTAAAACCGACCAAATGGTGCGTGCCGCCTGGATGTATTACATCTCCGGCCGCAATCAGAGCGATATTGCGTCTGAACTCGGTTTATCCCGTCCGGTGGTGCAACGTTTGATTGCGGCAGCCAAAGAGGAAGGCATTGTTTCGGTTGGCCTGCACCACCCGATTTCAACTTGTTTAGATTACGCAGAACTGCTGAAAGCGAAGTATCAACTGGTGGAGTGCAACATCGTCCCCACCACCAGCGGCGAGGAAACCTTAGATAACGTGTCGTTTGGCTGCTTTCAGTTGATGTCGAAATACGTCAAAGACCAGCAGAATCAAATTATCGGCATCGGCTCGGGGCTGACGCTGAAAAAAGCGATCAACCGGATTGATTTCGAATCGCCCAACAGCCAATGCGTGGCGCTGATCAGCGCGATGGGTGTGAATGGTCAATGTAACTACTACGATGATGTGCCGCTGATTCTGGCGCGGAAAATTCGCGCCAACTATTACCAGTTACCTGCGCCGCGTTACGCCCTGTCAGCCGATGAACTGAAAGTCTGGACCGGCATGCGCGTGTTTGAGGAAGTCGCCGCCGTAGCCAGCAATGCCAACGTGGTGTTTATCGGTATCGGCTCATTGAGTAAAGCAAGCCCAATCATCCAAGATGGCTTTATCTCCGCCGATAAGGCCGACGAGCTAAATCAACAAGGCGCCGTGGGAGAAATTCTCGGCCGCTTCATCAACGCCCAAGGTGATGTGATTGATTGCGCCATCAACACCTTCATCACCAGCCATGACATTCGCAGCAATGACTGCCCACGCATTGGCGCTGCCTGTGGTGAAGACAAACGCCCCGCCATCCTCGCTGCGCTGCGCGGTCGCTGGATCAATGGGTTGGTCACCGACGAAACTACCGCCCGCTGGCTGTTGACGCAATAGATAGAAAAAAAGGAACGCTCAGCGTTCCTTTTTTAATCACATTTAATTGGTGTAAAAGGCACGTTTGAGCGCCAATTCAACCCCGCGGATCTCCGCCAGTCCTTTTAAGCGTCCAATGCACGAGTAGCCCGGATTGGTTTGCTTTTTCAGATCGTCAATCATCTGATGCCCATGATCAGGACGCATTGGAATGCGGCGCACGTTGCCCTGTTGTTCGCGGCGGTGCTCTTCTTTCAGCAGCGCATTGATGACGTTATACATGTCGACATCACCGTCTAAGTGCGCCGCTTCATGGAAACTCATCGGGTTGCCTTCTTCACGCAGGGTCGAACGTAAATGCGTGAAGTAAATACGATCGCCATACGTTTCAATCATGCGCACCAGATCGTTATCGCCACGCACACCATAAGAACCGGTGCACATGGTAATACCGTTCATCATGCTTGGTACTGCCGTTGTCAGTGCTTCAATATCTTCAATCGTCGAGACAATACGCGGCAAGCCCAGAATCGGACGCGGTGGATCATCCGGATGTACCGCCAGCTTGAGACCATACTGCTCACAGGTTGGCATCAACTCTTGCAGGAACAGCACCATATGCTCGCGCAATTTGTCTTTATCGATACCCTGATAAGTATCCAGACGAGCCTGAAACTCTTCCAGTGTGTAACCTTCTTCTGCGCCAGGTAATCCCGCAATAATGTTTGAGGTGAGTTTTTCGATTTGTGCCGAAGACATACCTTCATAACAGGCTTTCGCTTGCAGTTGTTCCTGCTCAGTGTATTCGGCTTCAGCGCCCGGACGCTTGAGGATAAACAGTTCAAATGCAGCAAACTCAATCTGGTCAAAACGCAGCGCTTTCGAGCCATCTGCCAACTGGTATTCCAGATCAGTACGCGTCCAGTCCAACACCGGCATGAAGTTGTAGCACACCGTATCGATGCCGCACTCTGCCAGATTGATCAGCGATTGCTTGTAGTTTTCAATCCAACGCGCGTATTGGCCTGTGCGAGTCTTAATTTCTTCGTGTACAGGAACACTTTCTACCACCGACCAGTTGAAACCTTTCGCTTCAAGAATAGCTTTACGCTTGAGGATTTCCTCTTTGCTCCACACTTCCCCGTTCGGAATATGATGCAAAGCGGTTACAATTCCCGTCGCGCCTGCCTGTTTAATATCATCCAAAGACACAGGATCGCTTGGGCCATACCAACGCCAAGTTTGTTCCATAATAGTTTCCTAGTTATATATTGTTGAGCAACGTCGTATGACTGCTACAGCGATATATCCAAAGAATTAGCGAAACAGATAGCCATCAAAAGAAGGGTCATCCACATCGGATAATTTGAACAACGTCTGCTTAACATTTTCGATGTGCTGCCACATCGCCTTTCTTGCCCCTTCCGGGTCACGCTTTTGCAACGCCAAGAGGATTTTTTCGTGATCCTCTAACCATTGGTAACGGTAGGTGTTGCTGGTAATGCGTGAATGCAATTGTTGCCACATTGGACTCTCTTCTCGTCGATTCCATAGGTCTTGGAGAATGTCACTCAGAACGCTATTTTGAGAGGCTTCAGCGATCGTTAAGTGGAACATACGATCGCATTCGTAATCTTCTTTATCACTCTCGAGATTAATTCTCTCTTGGTCTAAATAAGAACGAAGACGAGAAATATCATTTTTAGTGACATTAGAAGCAGAGAAACTAGCGATCTGACTTTCTAAAACCTGACGAGCTTGTAACAGTTCAAACGGACCAACATCGCTATTGCGATTTAACTCAGGATCCTGATCTTCGTTTAAAGAGCTCGGAAGTTTAATGACGTAAACTCCCGACCCTTTCCGTACTTCAACAAACCCTTGAAGTTCCAGCATGATAATGGCTTCGCGAACGACAGAACGACTCACATCCAACTCTTCGGCGATTTCACGCTCGGGAGGTAATCGATCCCCGAGACCAAATTCACCAGATGCGATACGTTTCTGCAGCCCGAGGCCAATTTCCTGATAAAGACGTTTTGGATTAATCATGCCAACACTAACACTCAAGTTTGTCTGAATACCCATATGATCTCACTTAATTCACTACCGGTATTGTTTTGTACAGGTGCAACTATAATCGAACCCTAAATAATTGGTCAACCAATCTAAGGTCAACCTTTGATTTGGCTAACTAATTTGATGCCAATGCATCAATTTCCTTCACGTAATGCGCAATCGCTTCATTGTTCAGCGCTTCATCGTGCATCGGTTTTACGGCATCGATAAACGGCTGCTTCTCGACAGGTACAAATGCAACGCCCATGGCGGATTTTGCTTGCTCCTGCGCTTCAGCAATCATCTTGGTCCACAAATCTTTGTGATACAGCATCGATTCTTTTGCCGCTTTACGCACTGCCGTTTGTTGATCAGGAGTGAGTTTGTTCCACGATTTTTCGCTGATGACTAATACATCAGGAATCATGGTGTGTTCATCCATACTGAAATATTTCGCCACCTCGCCATGACGTGAGTTGGTCAACGCGGTTTCATTGTTCTCTGCGCCATCCACCACACCTTGTTGCAGCGCGGTATACAGTTCACCGTAAGCCAAAGGTGTTGGTGCGCCGCCCATTAGCTTAATCATATTGACCGCAGTCGGGCTCGGCTGAACCCGGATTTTCATCCCTTTAAGATCCGCCGGCGACTTAATCGGCTTTTGAGCGTAGAAGCTGCGCGCACCACCGTCGTAATACGTTAAGCCAATAAAACCTTTACCCTTTGATGCATCGAGAATTTCATCACCCACTTTACCGGTTAAGGCGCGGTAAAAGTGGTCGCGGTCATGGAAGATATAAGGAATGTTGAACGCGCCGTAAGCCGGTTCAAACGACTCAAGCTCGCTGGCGTTGGATTTAGCAATATCCAGAGCACCATTTTGCAACAGTTCCATTGATTCGCGTTGCGTGCCCAGTTGTCCATTCGGGTAGATGCGAATTTTCACCTCTCCATGGGTGTACTCTTTGACTTTGTCGGCCATGTATTGCATCGACTTGTGCACCGGGTGGTTGCGATCCTGGTTATGACTCAGTTTTAGAATAGTGGTAGCAGAGACAGAAAAAGAAATTGAAGCAGCAGCCACACATGCCATAGCGGCAGACAGTGTTTTTTTACTAAACCGCATAATGTTCTCCATTTAGAATTATGTTGTTTTCATGCGTTATCTTTCAGATCACTGGATGAGTACTGCATGTATTCCTATCTCATCTGCAGTAATTCCCTATTAACTTATCTGTCAAAGCAAACCAATTTCAACCAAAAACTTCAAATTGGTTGACCAATATCATAAAAACCACACCCAACTGTTCAGACCAAATATTAATGAGAGTTTGATCACAGGCCATTTTGTCTTCACATGCTCTAATCTCAACCGATTTTAAGGAAAACAACCTATCCCTACACACCTATAACAAAAATTGGTTTACCAGGAGTCATTATGGACAAGTTAATAGGCATCATTAATCGGGGGCTGTCGACGTTCTGCATCGTGTTATCCAGCTTTCTCGTTGCCTGCGTCGTCTGGCAAGTTTTTTCTCGGTACGTGCTCAATGCACCAAGCACCACCACCGATGAACTTGCCCGCTTCCTTTTTATATGGGTCGGCCTGATGGGCGCTGCCTATACCCTGGGGCAAAAACGCCACTTAGCGATTGAATTACTTGAACAAATGTTAGAGAACAAGCCTACAAAGCTTGGTGTTCTTCGCCTCGTCATCAACATCGTAAGCGTCATTTTCGCCAGCGTGATCATGATTTACGGCGGTGGGAAACTGATGCTGCAAATCCTCGCCAGTGGCCAGGTCTCTCCTGCTCTGAATCTGCAAATGGGGTACGTTTACTCCGCCATTCCTTTAAGTGGCGTGTTCATGCTGATCTACTTATCAGCCGATTTTTTGACCAACCTGAGAACACTGAAGTGCGGAAAGCAGCGCAAAGTGGATTCTGTGGCTAACCAATTTAAATAGGAATTTGACTCATGGATTGGCAAATTATTATCGTTCTGTTTGGTACCTTCTTTGTTTTCCTGGGATTAGGGGTGCCGATTTCATTTGGTATCGCTATTTCTTCGCTGTTGACCGTGATGCTGTCGTTACCGTTTGACGCAGCCATTGCCGTGATTTCTCAAAAACTCGCATCTGGCCTTGATAGCTTCTCGCTGCTGGCAATTCCGTTTTTCATCCTCGCGGGCAATATCATGAATCAGGGTGGCATCGCGCTGCGATTGATCGAATTTGCGAAAGTGATTGGCGGCCAATTACCGGGATCACTGGCTCACGTTAACGTGCTGGCGAATATGATGTTCGGCGCAATTTCAGGGTCAGCAGTCGCCTCTGCAGCCGCAGTCGGCGGCACCATGTCTCCGCTGCAAAAGAAAGAAGGGTACGATCCGGCGTATTCCGCGGCGGTCAACATTACCTCTTGCCCGACAGGTTTACTTATCCCGCCCAGCAATACTTTTATTGTCTATTCACTGATTTCTGGCGGCACGTCAATTGGTGCGCTGTTTCTGGCCGGTTACATCCCGGGGTTGATCATGGGTTTGGGACTCATGATTGTCGCGGCGCTGATTGCCAAAAAACGTAACTACCCGGTTTCCGAAAAGCCAAGCCGTCAAATTGTGTTGCAAAAAACATTGGATGCGCTGCCAAGCCTTGGCCTGATTATCATCATCATGGGCGGTATTATCGGTGGTATTTTTACCGCAACAGAAGCGTCTGCCATTGCGGTCATCTATACCCTGCTTCTCGCGGTGGTGTTCTATCGTGAAGTGACCCTCAAGCAACTGCCTTCCATCATTCTGGAATCGGTGGTTACCACGTCGATTGTTCTGCTGCTGATCGGTGCCTCAATGGGCATGTCCTGGGCCATGGCGAATGCCGATATTCCTTACATGATCAGCGATGCGTTGATGAACGTGTCCGAAAATCCCATGGTCGTCATTCTGATCATCAACCTGATTCTGCTCATTGTGGGCGTCTTTATGGATATGACACCGGCCCTGCTGATCTTTACCCCTATCTTTTTGCCTATCGCGATGGATTTAGGGATGGATCCGGTTCACTTCGGCATCATGATGACCTTCAACCTGTGTATCGGTATCTGTACGCCGCCAGTAGGAAGCGCCCTGTTCATCGGCTGCTCTGTCGGCAAGGTGAAAATCGATAAAGTCATTAAACCTCTGCTGCCTTTCTACGCAGTATTGGTGCTGGCGCTGATGCTCGTCACTTATGTCCCGGAGATCAGCCTGGCGCTGCCTCACGCCTTCCTTGGTTATTAATCTCGCTTGCATTCTCGGAGCGCACAGCTTGTGCGCTCCAATTTAAGGACTAAATAATGAAAACGCTCAAACATTGGGAATGGGATTCAGCTCAAGATAACGAAGTGATTCTTCGATGCGATTCGAAACACACGCTGCACATCTTCGTTCTCGAAAAAGACATCTTTCGTGTGCTGGTAAAGAAAAATCAGCAGTTACGCCTTGATAGAACCTGGACCGTTTCGCCTTCAGCCGACGATATCGCATGGAACGGCCGAGAAAGAACCTCCACACAAGGCTATTCACTGCCTGACTATCAACTTACACGTTCAGATGATGAGATCGAAATTGCCACCGATCGTCTCAAACTGACCATCACTCAACCGTTGCAACTGCACTGGAGCCATTTCTCTGAGGGCGATTGGCAGCCGCTGGCTCACGATCGTAAAACGGGGGCTATTCAGTTAGCAACCGGTTCACAAGGCATCGCGCACTTCATGCATCGCGGTGATGACGAATGTTACTTCGGTCTGGGTGAAAAAACAGGCAACCTGAACCGCGAAGGGCGCCGTTTTGAAATGCGTAACCTGGATGCAATGGGCTACAACGCCAGCTCAACCGACCCGCTGTATAAACACATTCCGTTCTACATCACACGCACGCCAAAAAACGTCAGCTATGGTCTGTTTTACGATAACCTGGCCAGTTGCTGGTTCGATTTGGGTAATGAGCTCGACAACTATCACATCAAATACCGCAGCTACCGCGCGGAGGATGGCGATCTTGATTTCTATTTCATTCTTGGCCCGAGCGTGCTTGATGTGACCCGCGCATTTACCAAGTTAACTGGCGGCACCCTCTTCGGACCGAAATGGAGCCTGGGTTACAGTGGTTCAACCATGCGCTATACCGATGAACCCAATTCTCAGGAATTGCTGGAGAGTTTCGTCGATCAATGTCAGGAGCATCAAATTCCCTGCGACTCTTTCCAACTGTCGTCCGGCTATACCTCCATCGGTGACAAGCGCTACGTGTTTAACTGGAACAGCGACAAAGTACCAAACCCGCAAGGCATGTCAGCGCATTTCCACCAGCACGGCCTAAAACTGGCGGCTAACATCAAACCGTGTTTACTTCACGATCATCCGATGTATCAGGACGTCAAACAGCAAGGTCTGTTTATTCAGGATTCCGAAAGCGACACTCCTGAAATCTCGGTGTTCTGGGATGCAGACGGCTCGCACCTCGATTTCACCAATCCGAAAACCGTTGATTGGTGGAAGCATAATGTCACCACGCAGCTGCTTGAAAAGGGCATCGATGCAACCTGGAACGACAACAACGAATATGAGATCTGGGATCAAGACGCGCGCTGTTTCGGCTTCGGCAATCCGATTCCGGTGGGTTTGATCAGACCACTGCAGCCGCTGCTGATGATGAAAGCCTCCTACCATGCGCAACGTGAATTCGCGCCACACCTGCGCCCGTATCTGATTTCCCGCTCCGGTTGTCCGGGCATGAACCGATACGTACAAACCTGGAGTGGCGATAACCGTACCAACTGGACCAGCCTCAAATACAACATAAAAATGGGTCTGGGCATGAGTCTGTCCGGTCTTTATAACCTGGGTCATGACGTCGGTGGATTCTCTGGCGACAAGCCGGATCCTGAACTGTTCGTGCGCTGGGTTCAAAATGGCGTGATGCACCCACGCTTTACGATTCATTCGTGGAATGATGACGGCACCGTCAACGAACCATGGATGTATCCGGAAGTGAGGCCGATTATTCGAAAGTCGATGGCCTTACGCTACCAGTTGATGCCTTATCTGTACGATGCGCTTTGGCAGGCACACCGCCATCACCAGCCGATGCTGCGTCCGACGTTTCTTGATCATGAACACGACGCCAATACCTGGTCAGAAAATGACGACTTTATGCTGGGCCAATCCCTGTTAGTGGCCTCTGTCGTTGAACCGGGTCAGCGCGAGCGCGAGGTCTATCTGCCGGATAACACCGCTGGCTGGTATGACTTTTACACTCATCAATGGTTTAGCGCGGGTCAAACCATCACGTTGCCGGCTGAACTGGAAACCCTTCCTCTGTTGGTCAAAGCCGGATGCGCGTTGCCACTCAATCGCGACGTCGGTGTGCAGAACACTCAGGACGATCACCAGCGTACTATTTTGCTCTTCCCTGCTCAGGGCGCGCACAGCTTTACTCAGACCATTTTCGATGACGATGGTGAAAGCTATGCCTATCAGGATGGTCAGTATCTGGAACTAGCGCTGTCAGTGACCAGCGATGCAAAGAACATTCATGTATCGCTGACTCAACGTGGTGACTTCAAACCCGATTATTCAAATATCGAGATTCGACTGCCACAAACAGAAACACGGCAACTGGTTATCAACGGTGAACTGGCCGGCCACACTTCTCGTTTTTCCATCTGAGAGCCTGACAAGATGAAGAATATTGCAAATACACCACTCAACTCTGGCATCTCGCTGCCAGAGTATGACCGAAGCCGTTTGGTGACCCGAATCGTGCATTTGGGTTTTGGCGCCTTTCACCGCGCCCACCAAGGACTATTCACCCACGAGATGTTGGCGAAAACCGACAGCGATTGGGGCATTTGCGAAGTGAACCTGTTTGGCGGAGAGTCGCTGATCCAGTCGCTGTGTAAACAGGATCATCTCTATTCTGTTGCCGAAAAAGGCGCAGAAAGTACCGAAGTTAAAGTGATTGGTTCGGTTACCGAGGCGATGCACCCGGCTAAAAATGGCATCCAAGCCATTCTGGAAAAAATGGCCGAACCTCAGGTCGCGATTGTTTCAATGACCATCACGGAAAAAGGCTATTGCACGGACCCGGCAACGGGCAAGCTGGATAAGAACAATCCGTTGGTTCAACAGGATTTGCTGACTCCACAACACCCCAAATCGGCGCTGGGTTATATCGTGCAGGCGCTGAAATTACGCCGCGAACGAGGCCTGCCACCGTTTACCGTCATGTCTTGCGACAACGTGCAGGAAAATGGCCATGTAGCCAAAGCGGCAATCCTTGAATTTGCGCAGTCACTTGATGCTGAGTTTCGTGACTGGATTGAAACGCACGTGACGTTTCCCTGCACGATGGTGGATCGTATCGTGCCTGCCGCAACGCCGGAAACACTGAATGACATTGCCTCCTTACTCGGCTGTGACGACCCATGCGCGATTGCCTGTGAGCCGTTTCGTCAGTGGGTGATCGAAGACAATTTTGTCGCAGGTCGTCCTGAGTGGAATGTCGCTGGCGCAGAGTTTGTCGCGGACGTTGTGCCCTACGAAGAGATGAAACTGAGAATGCTCAATGGCAGCCATTCATTCCTTGCGTATCTGGGCTATCTTGGTGGCTACGACCACATCTCAGACACCATGACTGATGCTGGCTATCGCAAAGCGGCATTCGACATGATGATGAAAGCGCAGGCACCGTCTCTCACTATGCCAGCAGGCACAGACCTGAAAGCCTACGCCACGCTGCTGATTGAACGTTTTACCAATCCGAGCCTGAAACACCGTACGTGGCAAATCGCCATGGACGGCAGCCAGAAGATCCCGCAGCGTATGGGTGGCAGCCTGAAATACCATTTAGCCAATGGCACCGATTTCTCTTGGATTGCCACCGCGATCGCGGGCTGGATGCGCTACGTTTCGGGGATTGATGAAGCAGGCAACGAGATTGATGTGCGTGATCCGATGGCAGAACAACTGCGCCACATTTGTGATCAGCATGGTTTTCATGTCTCCGTCGTACCGGCATTACTCGGCATCGAAGCCATCTTTCCACGCGAACTGGGTCAAAACCCGCAGGTTATTGACGCGGTGAGCCGCGCCTATCAGTCACTATTGGATAACGGTGCCCGCGCGACAGTCGCGGCGCTATAAGGAGAGATACGATGAAAACCTTTATGTGCGAAGATTTTTTACTTTCCACGGAAACGGCTCGTCGCCTCTACCACGAGCACGCCAGCAAGCAGCCGATCTATGACTATCACTGTCATCTCAATCCGGCGGAAGTCGCAAGCGATCGCCGCTTCGAAAACCTGACGCAAATCTGGCTGGCTGGCGATCACTACAAGTGGCGCGGTATGCGCTCTGCCGGTGTGTCAGAATCCTTGATCACGGGTGATGCCAGCGACTATGACAAGTATCTTGCCTGGGCAAAGACCGTACCGCAAACGCTGGGTAACCCGCTGTATCACTGGACTCATCTGGAACTTCGTCGCCCCTTTGGCATTACTGGTACGCTGCTCAGTCCGCAGACCGCCGAAACCATTTGGCACCAGTGCAACGAACTGTTGGCCACTCCTGAGTTCTCGGCTCGCGGCATCATGCAACAAATGAACGTCGTGATGGCAGGTACGACCGACGATCCTACCGACACCCTTGAACATCACCACGCCCTTGCGCAGGACGACAGTTTCGACATCGCCGTGTTGCCAAGCTGGCGCCCGGATCGAGCGTTTAAGATTGAACTCGATGGCTTTGCCGATTACCTGCAAAAACTGGGGCAATCAGCGGATATTGAGATTATCCGCTTTGGCGATTTGCTCAACGCACTCGATAAACGTCTGGCGCACTTCGACGCGCACGGCTGCCGCGCTGCCGACCATGGGATTGAGATTGTGCGTTTTGCTCCTATTCCGACGGAACAGGAACTGGATGCCCTGCTCGCGCGCCGTCTTAGCGGTCAGACACCCAGCGAATTAGAATGCGCCCAGTTTTCAACCGCGGTGCAAGTCTGGCTTGGCCAGCGTTATGCTCAGCTAGGCTGGGTGATGCAGATGCACATTGGTGCCCAGCGCAACAATAACAGCCGCATGTTTGCGCTGCTTGGCGCCGACGCAGGGTTTGATTCCATCGGTGACCGCCCGTTTGCGTTTGAACTGGCGCACCTGTTGGATGAGATGGATAAATCGAACCAGTTGCCACGCACCATTTTGTACTGCCTCAACCCCAGAGATAACGAAATGATGGCGACCATGATCGGCAACTTCCAGGGTGGCGGCATTGCGGGCAAGGTGCAGTTTGGTTCGGGATGGTGGTTTAACGATCAGAAAGACGGCATGCAGCGCCAGATTGAGCAACTGTCTCAGCTTGGCCTGCTTAGCCAGTTTGTTGGCATGCTGACCGACTCACGCAGTTTTCTTTCCTACACGCGCCACGAATACTTTCGTCGCATTCTGTGCGACGTCCTTGGCCGTTGGGCAGAAAATGGCGAAGTGCCTAACGATTTGTCGCTACTCGGCCCGATGGTCGAAAACATCTGTTTCGGCAACGCCCAGCGTTATTTTGAAGTGAGGGGCTGAGCGATGAAACACATCGCCATCATCGGCGAATGCATGATTGAGCTGAACGGGAAACCGTTCGGCCCTATGCAGCAAACATTCGGCGGCGATACCCTCAACGCCGCGATTTACCTCTGCCGCGGCCGCGAAGCCAACGGGGCAACTCAGGATATTCGCGTCTCCTACGTTACCGCTTTGGGCAGCGACCCGCTCAGTCAGGGCATGATCCAGCGTTGGCAGAATGAAGGTATCGAGACGCAGTGGGTGCTGCGGGATGAACAACGAACACCGGGGTTGTACTTAATCCAACTCGATGAGCAGGGAGAGCGCACCTTTTTATACTGGCGCAATCAATCTGCCGCGCGCTATCTGATGCAACATGCCGATTTCGCGGCGATCAAGTGCGCTTTGTCGAAGGTGGACATGGTGTTTTTAAGCGGCATCACCCTCGCCATATTGCCAGAAAAGGATCGGATTGAACTGCTGCATCTGCTGGCACAGCTGCGTCAGCAAGGGGTGGAAATCGCCTTCGACAGCAATTTTCGCCCGGCTCTGTGGCCAAACGACCAACACGCGACCGTCAGATTCATCTACGAAGCCATGTATCAGATCACCGATCTCGCGCTGGTCACCTTTGATGACGAACAACTGTTATGGGGTGATGTCACGCCTTCACAAACGCTCAGTCGCCTGACCCAGCTCGGCGTAAACCACTGTGTGGTCAAAAACGGAGCGCAAGGGTGTTCGGTTCAGGAGCGCAGCTCAGTCACTCACAGTGTCGCGACAACGCCAGTCGCCAACGTGGTTGACACCACCTCCGCTGGCGATTCGTTCAATGGCGGCTTTCTCTCCGCTTATTTGGCGGGTCACTCACTGGTTGACGCGTGCCAGCGTGGTAACCAACTTGCTAGCGTTGTCATTCAGCATCGCGGCGCGATTATCGACAAAGTACATACTCAGGCCGCTTTGCTGGCCCAATAAGGAACAACCATGTCTGACATTAAACAACAAATTAAAGCTCTTAAAATTATTCCTGTGATTGCCATCGACAACGCGGAGGACATCATTCCTCTGGGTAAAGTGCTGGTCGAAAACGGCCTGCCGGTGGCTGAAATTACGTTTCGCTCCGATGCAGCCGAAGAAGCTATTCGTCTGCTGCGTGAATCTCAACCGGAGATGCTGATTGGCGCGGGAACAGTGCTTAACCGCGCGCAAGTGATTGCCGCCAAAGAAGCCGGCGCCACGTTCATCGTTTCGCCCGGCTTTAACCCGAATACCGTGCGCGCCTGTCAGGAGCTGGGCATTGAGATCATCCCCGGCGTCAACAACCCAAGTGCCGTTGAAGCAGCGTTGGAAATGGGCCTGACCACCATGAAGTTTTTCCCGGCCGAGCCTTCTGGCGGCATCAGCATGGTGAAATCTCTGCTTGCGCCTTATACCGATCTGGAACTGATGCCAACCGGCGGCATCAAACCGTCCAACGTGAATGACTATCTGGCGATCCCGCGCGTCATTGCTTGCGGCGGTACCTGGATGGTCGAAAAGTCGCTGATCGAAAACGGGGAATGGGAAGAGCTGGCGCGCCTGACCCGAGAAGCCGTTGCGCTGACGCGCTAATCCATCAATCCAGCTCTTCAAGCCAAAAGAGCGTTCTCCGCACTCACGCAAAAAGGGCTTCAGTCATCTGAAGCCCTTTTTATTGGCGGGATGGTGTTAGTGATACGCCTCGCCCACCTGCACTTTGCCACGGAAGACGTAGTAACCCCAAGCGGTGTACGCCAGAATCGCGGGCAGGATAAACAGCACGCCTATCAACGCAAACAGTTGGCTGGAAAGCGGTGACGCCGCCTGCCAGAAGTCAACCGATGGCGGAATGATGGTCGGCCAGATGCTGATCATCAGGCTCACATAGCCGAGTGCAATCAAAAACAGCGTGGCAACAAACGGTTTGTAAGAGTGGCGTTTGCGCAGATTACGCAGAATCAGTGCCACGGCAATCACCGCCAACACTTCCACTGACGCCGTAAAGACCCAGTGATGACCACTCAGCCACAAGTCAGCCACTTGCGGGTTTAACCACGCGGTCCACACCGCCACCATCGTAATCATCACGATCAACGCGTAAGTCAGCGGGCGACTGTAGTGGCGCATTTTGCTCTCCAGCATGCCGTCGGTTTTCATCAGCAACCAGGTACTGCCCAGCAGCGCGTAGGTCAGCGTCAAACCCAACCCACACAGCAGTGGAAACGGCGCCAACCAGTCAAAATCACCCCCGGCAAACTGACGGTTCACCACCGGAATGCCCGCCACGTAAGTGCCCAGCGCGACGCCTTGGAAAAACGCCGCCATGATCGAGCCACCGATGAACGCTTTATCCCACCAGTGACGAGATTTGGCTGACGCTTTAAAGCGAAACTCAAATGCGACGCCACGGAAAATCAGCCCCGCTAATACCAGCACCAGCGGCAGATACAGCGCTTCCAGAATGACGGAATACGCCAGCGGGAATGCGGCGTACAACGTCGCACCGCCAAACACCAGCCAGGTTTCGTTGCCATCCCACACCGGCGCAACCGTGTTCATCATCACATCGCGCTCTTTCGGGTCGGAGATGAACGGAAAAAGAATGCCTAAGCCTAAGTCAAAGCCATCGAGAATCACGTACAGCAGCAAGCCAAACGCGATGATCACGGCCCAAATCACGGATAAATCGATACCTTGAATGGTCATGTTGTCCTCCTTTATTTCGCCAGACTGAGCGGGTCATCACTCACGCGTTCTTGCTCAACCGCTGTCGGGCCTTTGCCCACCAGGCGCATCATGTAAGTGATCCCGACGGTAAACACCGAGAAGTAAATGATGACAAACAGCGCCAGCGTGATACTCATCTGCAATACATCATGGTTCGACGCCGCATCGCGGGTGCGCATCATGCCGTACACCACCCATGGCTGACGGCCGATCTCCGTCGTGAACCAACCTGCTAGCAGCGCAATCAGTCCCGATGGCCCCATCAGCAGGACAAAACGATGAAACAGTTTGGTGTCGTAAAGTTTGCCTTTGCGACGCAGCCACAACGCGGTCAACGCAGACAGAATCATCAACATGCCAAGGCCAGCCATCACGCGGAAACTCCAGAACACGATGGTTGAATTCGGTCGGTCTTCTTTCGCAAAGCTTTTCAGCGCCGGGACCTGTTTCTCCAGACTGTGGGTCAAAATTAAGCTGCCCAGATACGGCACTTCAAGGCTGAAGCGGGTTTTCTCCGCGTCCATATCCGGAATCCCGAACAGGATCAACGGCGTCGCTTCGCCCGGTTTGTTTTCCCAGTGCCCTTCAATCGCCGCAATTTTCGCGGGTTGATGCTCAAGCGTATTTAAACCGTGTGCATCGCCCACCACCGCTTGCAGTGGTGCCACCAGCAGAATCATCCACATAGCCATTGAGAACATTTTTTTCACTTCAGCACTCTTGCGACCGCGCAGTAAATGCCAGGCCGCTGAAGCGGCAACAAAGAATGCCGTCGACAGGAAGGCAGCCAATGCCATGTGCGCCAGTCGGTACGGGAATGACGGGTTGAACACGATTTTAAACCAGTCGACAGGCACCACGCGGCCATCCACAATTTCAATACCTTGCGGGGTCTGCATCCAACTGTTGGACGACAGGATCCAGAACGTTGAAATCAGCGTCCCGATCGCCACCATCACCGTGGCAAAGAAGTGCATGCGGCGGCTGACTTTGTGCCAGCCAAACAGCATGACACCCAAAAATCCGGCTTCGAGGAAAAAAGCCGTCAGCACTTCGTAGGTCAGAAGTGGTCCGGTGACACTGCCGGCGAAATCAGAAAAGCGTGCCCAGTTGGTGCCAAATTCGTACGACATCACCAAGCCGGACACCACGCCCATGCCAAAGTTAACGGCGAAAATTTTGCACCAGAAGTGATACAGATTTTTGTACACCGGATTGCCGGTTTTCATCCAGCGCCATTCCAGCACCGCGAGAAAACTGGCCAGCCCAATGGTGATCGCTGGGAAAATAATGTGAAACGACACCGTGAACGCAAACTGAATGCGCGCCAGGTCGAGAGCCTCTAAATGAAACATACCAGAATCCTTAATCTTTCAGAGGTCGCTGACCCTGCCGCACAACACCAAGCAGGGCCAATGAGATAAACAGAGGTAAACCGAATTACAGTGCAGTGGTTGGAATCACACTGCTTGGTTTGGCTTTTTCCAGTTTGATGGCCACAAACTTGGAGGTCGGCGTAAAGGTGCGATCGCCGTAGCTGTCGAGCGGTACCAGCGGATTGGTTTCCGGGTAATACGCCGCGGCCTGCCCGGTTGGCATGTCATACGCCACCAGTTCAAAACCGGTGACACGGCGCTCCAGCCCGTCGTCCCACAAGGTCACCAAGTCCACTTTATCGCCCGGTTCATAGCCCAGACGACGAATGTCCTCTGCGTTGACGAACACCACATCGCGCATGCCAAACACGCCGCGATAACGGTCATCCAGCCCATACAACGTGGTGTTGTACTGATCGTGAGAACGCAGGGTTTGCAGGATCAGATCCGGCGCATCGCCGCGTTGAATGACGTTTTCGTTCACCAGTTGATCCGGTAGTGCTGGCGCAGCAAACTGCGCTTTCCCGCTGGCGGTATTCCATTCACGACGGGCCGCCGTATTGCCCAAGTAAAAACCGCCCGGATGTTGCAAACGCTGGTTGAAGTTTTCAAACCCGGGAATGGTGTCAGCAATCAAATCACGAATGTGACTGTAATCAGCAATCGCCCAGTCCCAGTCGATTGGGAAATTACCCAGTGTCGCTTTGGCAATCCCCGCCAGAATCGCAGGCTCAGAACGCAGAGATGGCGAGCGCGCTTTGAGCTGACCATAGGAGAGGTGCACCATGCTGAAGGTATCTTCAACCGTTACGCCCTGCGGGCCGTTGGCCTGAATATCGATTTCAGTACGGCCAAGGCATGGCAGGATCAACGCATCGCGACCAGTCACCAGATGTGAACGGTTCAGTTTGGTGGCGATGTGCACGGTCAGCTCACAATTGCGCAGCGCATCATGAGTACGTGGTGTATCCGGCGTCGCTTGCGCAAAGTTACCACCAAGGCCGATAAACACTTTGGCGCGCTTCTCTTCCATCGCCTTGATGGCAAGCACAGCGTTATGACCATGTTCGCGAGGCACTTTGAATTGGAAGCGTTTTTCCAGCGCATCCAACAGAAATTCCGGCGGTTGTTCATCAATCCCCATGGTGCGGTCACCCTGCACGTTACTGTGACCACGCACCGGCGACAGCCCTGCCCCCGGCTTGCCAACGTTCCCGCGCAGCAGTTGTAAATTCACCACTTCCTGAATGGTCGGCACAGAGTGGCGGTGCTGAGTCAGCCCCATCGCCCAGCACATCACCACGCGTTCAGCACGGCGATACATGCGCGCCAACACTTCGATTTCATCAAGTCCCAACCCCGATTGCTGAGTGATGTGTTTCCACGAGGTGCGATCGACAACGTTTAAGTAAGCATCCACGCCCGTCGTATGCTCGCGAATAAAATCGTGGTCGAAAACCGGCGCTTCACCCAATGCTTGCGCTTCGCGCTCCCATTGCAGCAGAAACTTCGCCATACCGCGGAACACGGCCATATCCCCGCCCAAAGCGGGGCGAAAATAAGCACTGCTGGTCGGCTCCGAGCCGTTGCTCAACATTTCGATCGGGTGTTGTGGGTGTTGGAAGCGTTCCAAACCGCGTTCTTTGAGCGGGTTCAGACAGATCACCTGCGCGCCGCGTTTGACTGCTTCACGCAAAGGTTCAAGCATACGCGGATGGTTGGTTCCCGGGTTCTGGCCGATGACAAAAATCGCATCCGCCAATTCCAAATCTTTAAATACCACTGTCCCTTTGCCGACACCAATGGTGTCGGACATGCCAATCCCACTGGCTTCGTGGCACATGTTTGAACAGTCAGGAAAGTTATTGGTGCCAAACGCTCGCACAAACAGTTGATAAATGTACGCTGCCTCATTGCTGGCACGACCGGAGGTGTAAAATTCCGCTTCGTCCGGAGACGCCAGCGCGTTGAGGTGGCGTCCGACCATCGCAAACGCATCATCCCAGGAGATTTCGACGTAGTGATCGGTTTCAGAATCATAACGCATCGGATGACTCAGGCGGCCCTGATATTCCAGCCAGTAATCGGTTTGTTTCGCCAGTTCCGAAACGCTGTATTTGGCAAAGAAATCCGGATCCACAAGACGGCTGGTGGATTCCCAGTTGACGGCTTTTGCGCCGTTTTCGCAGAAATTCACCATCCCGTTTTCAGGCGATTCACCCCACGCACATCCCGGACAGTCGAAGCCGCCGTTCTGGTTGGTTTTCAACATCGCTCTCAGGTTACGAAACGCATTCTCACTGCCTAACCAGCTTTTGGTGACCGCTTTGAGCGCGCCCCAGCCTGCTGCAGGTCCGGGATACTCTTTAATGTGTTCCTTTTGGTTCATGACGACACTCCTCTCTAGGAATTTCAATGAACGATGCGTTATTTACCGGTGAGCGATGGCAAATATGATTTCGACCACTTGTGCTTATATTGATGCACAAAGATGCACGAAATAAATAAGGTTCATTGAGTTGTAATTAAACACAACCAACGATATTTTTGGTCGTGCCTTTTATTTCCCTAGAGCGTAAATCTTATTTTTACGACCGTCCAATTGAACTTATTGAATTAATCATCGACGAAATCTATCACTCAGACAAAGCAGAAATAACCACACAAAAAGTAATTTATTGATTCATTCTTAAATGAAGGCAGACGTTATTTTTAATCTCGACTCACGCTCCAGACGCATACATTCCGAATAAGCACACCGATGCATTAATTCGAGTAACCCACTCTAAATTCGGCACTTATTTTTACTTCAAACACTGAACCGCCCATGGGCTGCGCGTGATAGAAACGCTCTATCACGCGATAAAAACAACTGATTTGACCCGGGGTGTTTTCGATCTTATTCTTGATTCAGATCAAGAAACATGCAGATTTTAATCACAACCGAGTCCGTTTTTGTATCCGTTTTTGTCAATGTGCTGAATCAGACCTGTCGAAAAAATAGCGTTTTTAAAAAGCATGTCAGATGCCATTAAATCGGCATCATCAATAGGATTAAAATAGAATATTATCGCCATTGAACACTTCAATAATAATATTCTACTTAAAGTAACGTTAAAACTATTACTCATGGAAAAATCATGATCGTTCATCCTAAACCTAATTTAACGAATATTTTATTTTCATTAAAAGGTTCCATTGCAAAACGTATTGCTAAACGCAGTTTTATGATCACCGCTCTGGCGTCATTAATTGTGTTAGTGGAAGGGATGTTGCCGACATTTTTTACCCATGTGAATGCCACGCCGTTTACTTTGTTGGGTATTTCGCTGTCCATCTTTATGAGTTTTCGTAACAATGCCTGTTACTCACGTTGGTGGGAAGGTCGTCAGGCGTGGGGACACGTGATTACCGAAGTGCGCTCATTTACTCGCGCCAGTGAAGTGATTGACGATGAAGCGTTGCGTACGTCGCTGTTAAAAGAGCTGTGCGGTTTTACCCACGCGTTGGCGGCTCGGCTACGCAACGAAGACGAGTATCTGGCTGCGAAAGACTGGCTCAGTCAAGGGGCAGAGACATACGGACACAACGTCAGCGACGGAATTTTGCGCCATATCAGTCGCGGCTATTCCAAGCTCGCCAAAGCAGGCAGCATCAGTGAGTGGCGCTATGTGATGCTGGAAGAGCGGTTGCAACGCCTGTCGGAGGCACAAGCGACATGTGAACGCATTAAAAGCACGCCACTGCCCTTTCCGTACACCTTGCTCTTTCACCGTACCAACTACATTTTCTGTTTGTTGTTGCCGTTTGCGATGGCAGAACCGCTGGGCTGGATTGCGCCGATTTTTACCACCATCGTCAGCTACACCTTTTTTGGTTTAGATGCGATTGGGGACGAACTGGAAGATCCCTTTGGTCGTGATGAAAACGATCTGCCAATGGATGCGCTGGTCAGAATTATTGAACGTGACGTTTTGGACGCGCTCAACGTGGCGGAGCTGCCACCGATTTTGCAACCGGTTGATTATGTGCTCAACTAGTCGCAACGTATGACCCCCCCAACGGCTTTGGCGCAGCGGACACCGCTGCCACTTCAAGTCAGGCGGGTATAAGATAATAAGTACTGAGCACACTCAGTCTGTCAGTCTCAACACAAGTGGCCAAATAACAATACGAGCACGACAACGTGCCGCCCAAGTAAAAAAACACCGGCCGCTTAAGGAAGCATTATGGACATTAAGCAATTGAAATATCTCATTGCGCTCGACGAAACCCAACACTTTGGGCAAGCCGCTGCAATGTGTCACATCACGCAGCCCACCTTGTCGATGCGCATTCGCAATCTGGAAGATGAGCTGCAACTGACCCTGATTAACCGCGGTCAGCGTTTTGAAGGGTTTACTGAAGCGGGCGACCGCATTCTGGCCTGGGCGCGCAGCGTGCTCGCTGCCCACGATGGATTACAGGCAGAAGCAGCCAATTGCCGCGGCCAGTTGGTGGGCAGCCTGCGTTTTGGCATGGTGCCGCTGGCGAGCCTGAACCCCATGGCGCTGCTCGAACCGCTGTCAAAACGCTACCCTGAACTGCGGTATCAGTTGTGCTCGGTGACGTCCGAACAGGTGATTGACGGCCTCAACCGCAATCAGTTGGATTTGGGCTTGTGCTATCTCGATCAGGTCGATACCACCCATTTTGAAGTGATTGAACTGGCGGCTACCAGCATGGGGCTGCTGCACGATACCCGTCATTTCGGATTTGCTGACACGCAAATGGATTGGGAAAGCCTCGGCCATATTCCGCTGGGTTTGCTGACCAAAGGGATGCATTACCGCCAGTCGATTGACATGAGCTTTAGCAGCAAGGGGATTGAGCCACATATTCAGGTGGAGAGTGATTCCACCTTTCAATTACTGCAAGCGGTCCATGCCGGGTTGTGCTGCGCCATCATGCCACTGAACAGCGGTATGGAGACCATGAACGAGCACCTGCGCATGATTCCGATTGCACAGGCCGAAGTGCATTCACGCATCGGCTTACTGATGCGCAAAACCGAGCCGCGCTCCGCGTTGGCTGAGCGTTGTTTTGCCAAAGCACAGAAAATTTTTGCTGCCGACCACAACGTGTCGGATTAAACCGGGAGATCACCATGACGTGCACTGTGACTCAACTGACCGAACTGGCTGAAGCGAATTTCGCGCCGCCCGCCCCTGATCAATATGGCTATGTCGAAATGAATGCCGAACACACCCAAGGCGTAAATGCGCTGGCCAGTGAAACGGCGTTGTCGATCAGCTACAACGGCATCAGCCACGCAGTGATGATGGTGACGCCCGGCAACCTTGAAGATTTCGTCAAAGGATTCAGCATCAGCAGCGGCATCGTCGAGGCTGCCAGCGAAATCCATGACGTGCAATTGAGCATGGGGGCAGAGTCTCATCATGCCGCCGTCGACATCGCCAATCGCGCCTTCTGGTCGCTAAAAACCCAGCGTCGCCAACTGGCCGGCACCAGCGGTTGTGGCATTTGTGGTGTGGAAGCGCTGGATCAAGCGCTGCCATCATTAACGCCGCTGTCTCCTGTTGCACCGCCGAACCCGGTTCTGTTCAACGGATTGCGCGATCGTATTCAACAAGCACAGGTTCTGGCCCGTCATAGTGGCGCGTTGCACGCGGCTTTGTATGCCAACGAACGAGGCGACATTACACTATGCCGCGAAGATATTGGCCGCCACAACGCATTGGATAAATTGATTGGTGCGATGGTCAATGACAAAGTGAATCCACAACACGGTTTTGTGGTGATGACCAGTCGCTGCAGCCTGGAACTGATTCACAAAGCGGTGCGCGCCAAAATTGCCACCTTAGTGACTTTGTCGGCGCCGACGGCGCTGACCGTGCAATGGGCACGTCGCCATCATCTGAACCTGATTCACCTGCCAAAAGGCAGCGCACCGCGCTTATACAGCCCGGCCCTGGTCAGCAGCAATATTGTCGATCTGCACCGTTAATTTCTACTGCGGAGACAACGTGCTCCGCGATTATTTTCACTTTCTCGATAATTGATACCCCAATCACCTTGGGTCACAAGGGTATTTTTACGTTGTTCCTCTTCGCAACGACTTGAGATAAATCATTCCTTTTCCGACGGAATGATTTATCTCTTTTTTTACCCTGACGACCGATAATAAAAAAGCGAACAACGTCATCGTCATTCGCCTTATTTCTTCTCGCACAATTGAAACATTAAGATCTCGTTTGCCAACGATTCAGTGGCTACTCATCCCAGCAGCAGACATCAGGGCACGAAAGCCTATGGCGACAACGCCCAGCGTCAGCACACTGCCCGTCCAGATGGCGCCCATCCACAGCAGGTCCATCGCCGTTGAACGCGGTTTCTCTTTCAAATGATGATTCATGATCGACTCCCAATAATAGATTCACCAACGGAAAGTTATTTCCGTCAGCCGAATCAATACAGACTTAATTCATCCATATTAATCCTCGCGTCACTTGGGTCAAATCGGTTTAATAAATAGACTCATCGATAACATCAATCACTAAAAATAATACGTTGAACCCTCAATGAATTTAATTTGCACCTTTCATTATTATGTATCCTCAAACTAATTGGAGTTGCAGGTAGGCGGCGAGCGATTTAATCCCCATGAGCATAGATCAACTATGTGATTGGGGTTAAGTCGTGAAGCCAACACCGCTGCAACTTCAATTAGGCAGAGGATATGTTTAATCGAATTGGCCTCGCTGCGCGAGCTCCACCAGCTGATCAATCACAAAGCGGACTTTAGGCAATAAATGGCGGTTCTTCGGCCATACTGCGTGAATCGGCGATGAACCTGCACAATGGCCCGGCAACACCTCCTGCAATCGGCCCGCTTGCAAATCATCACGAATCAGCCACAGCGGCAACTGCGAAATTCCGCAACCTGCGATCACGGCTTCACGTATCGCGTCGCCGTCACTGAATTCATGGGTCGCTGGCGGCTTAAAACGCACAGTTTCGCCGTCGCAGTTTTTCACTACCCACGAGAGCGGCTGATTCTGCTTTAAACTCACCACGCAATCATGATTTTTCAGATCATCAAAACTGGATGGTACGCCGCGGCGCGCCACATAATCCGGCGCAGCACACATCACCATTTTTTGTACCGTCAGATGACGCGCCACCAGCCCGCTGCTTTCCTGCAACTCACCAATGCGCACCACCACATCCAGCCCTTCTTCGACGATATCAACAAAGCGCTCGTTGAACGTCACTGCCAGCGACAGTTCCGGATACTGCGCGCTCATAGTCAATAGCAAAGGCAGCACCTTTTTGCGCCCGAATGCAGCAGGGAGATCAATTCGTAGCTTGCCCGATGGCTTGTCGACTTTGGCTTGCAACAGCGCTTCAGCGCACTCAAGCTGACCCAGAATATCGAGGCAGCTTTTGAGGTACGCTTCCCCTTCCGGCGTCAGTGTTAGTTGGCGCGTGGAACGATGCAGCAGCTTGACGCCAAGGCGCTCTTCCAAGCGCGATACGCTTTTCGCCACCGCGGATTTAGTCAGGTTGAGCCGCTCGGCAGCGGCGGTAAACGTTTTGTGCTGAGCGGTGCAGACAAACGCTGTGATGCCGCTGAAATGATCGTCTTTACGCATAATTGTAGAACTGAATTCAACATAGAATCGATTTGAAGGCAGTTTATCTTAGTTAAAGAAACAGGCATAGTCTCACCATTACTGATAACAAGAATGAGTCGTCATGCCTTTACCTCCGTTTTCGATTCTGGATTTGGCTCCGGTTTCAGAAGGTTCTGATTTCCATCAGACATTTAAACAGTCCGTTTCGTTGGCTCAACACGCCGAAAAGCTTGGCTATCAACGTTTCTGGATGGCCGAACACCACAACATGCCAGACATCGCCAGCGCCGCGACTGCTGTGCTGCTCAGCCACATTGGCGCGCAAACCGACACCATTCGCCTGGGCTCCGGTGGCATTATGTTGCCCAACCATGCACCGCTGATTATTTCCGAACAATTCGGCACGCTGGACGCCTTGTATCCGGGCCGGATTGATTTGGGACTTGGCCGCGCGCCGGGCACCGATTATCCGACGATGCATGCACTGCGCCGCGATCCTGAGCGAATGGATCCTGATTTTGATGAACTGCTGGAAGAGCTGCAGTTTTTTATGGGGCCGATTTCTGATAACCAGCCGGTCCGTTCGTTCCCGGGAAACAATGCCAAGGTGCCTTTGTGGCTATTAGGGTCAAGCACTTACAGCGCGCGCCTTGCCGGTATTAAGGGACTGCCTTTTGCTTTTGCGGCTCACTTTGCACCGGATGCGATGCTGCGTGCGCTGGAGATTTACCGCGAGCACTTCCGCCCGTCGGAGCAACTCGATAAACCTTACGCCATGATTGGGGTGAACATCATTGTGGCGGAAACCGACCGTCAGGCGCAGTATCTGGGCACGACGGAGAAACAGAAGTTTCTCAAGATGATTCGTGGTGGGCGCGACAAGCTGCCGCCACCGGTGATGAGCATGGATCCACTGTGGTTGCCGCATGAGCAGCGTCAGGTGGAAAGTCAACTTCGTGAATCGATTCACGGCAGTCCGGACACGGTGCGTCGCCGCATTGAAGAGCTGGTTGAACGCACGGGCGCCGATGAGATCATGGTCAATGCGATGATTTATGATCATCAGAAGAAGCTGCGTTCTTACGAACTGCTGGCGGAATTGCGCTAAACGCTTCTGGCACACCCCGTGTGAGGGGCGTCCGCATTCAACGTCAAAAGCCGTGTGAACACACGGCTTTTGGTTTGTTGCGAGCAAAACTATTTAGCAAACAGCTGACTCATATCTTTGAACGCTTTGAATTCCAACGCGTTGCCGCACGGGTCGAAGAAAAACATCGTGGCCTGCTCACCAACCTGCCCCTGAAAGCGAATATACGGCTCAATCACGAACTCGACCTGATGCGATTTCAACCGCTCTGCCAGTGCTTCCCAATCGTTCCACGCCAAAACCACACCAAAGTGTGGCACTGGCACATCATGGCCATCGACGGGGTTGGTCACTGCCCGCTCCTGATCGGCCGTTTTCGGGTGGTAGTGAATCACTAACTGATGACCGAAGAAATTGAAATCGACCCAGCTCTCAGCCGAGCGCCCCTCTTCCAGACCAAACACCTGATTGTAAAACTGACGTGCAAGCGAAACATCGTAAACCGGAATGGCCAAATGAAACGGCTGTAAACTCATGCAAACTTCCTTGGTTATGAATAGCATTATGGGGATGCGGTGACTTGCGCTATCTCATTGAAAAAGCGCAAATCACCACACTTAAAGATAGGCGATTTGCGCCAAGTTGCACGGCAGAACATCTCGTTATGACTCGTGGTCTTTTTTGTCCGGCTGATTAAGTTTCTGAAACAAGCCTTCCATCAATGTCGTTGGCATGGGAAACAGAATGGTCGAGCTTTTCTCACCCGCGATTTCCGTCAGCGTTTGCAGGTAGCGCAGCAATATCGCGTTCGGCTCTGCCGCCAGGCGATTCGCCGCTTCCACAAGTTTTTCAGACGCTTCCATTTCCCCCGAAGCGTGAATCACTTTCGCACGACGTGTCCGTTCCGCTTCGGCCTGACGGGCAATGGCGCGAATCATCGACTCGTTCAAATCAACGTGTTTGATTTCTACATTCGACACCTTAATGCCCCACCCTTCCGTGCGCGCATCCAGAATCGCCTGAATGTCCGCATTGAGCATTTCGCGGTTGGCCAGCATTTCATCCAGTTCATGTTGACCAAGTACGGATCGCAAGGTGGTTTGCGCTATCTGCGATGTTGCCTGGAGATAGTTTTCTACGTTGATGATCGCCTTTTGCGAGTCGACGACGCGAAAATAAATCACCGCATTGACGCGCACCGAGACGTTGTCACGGCTGATGACATCCTGACTCGGCACATCCATCACAACGGTGCGCAGATCCACCCGCACCATTTGTTGAATGACCGGAATGACGATAATCAGCCCCGGACCTTTGACCTTCTGGAAACGGCCAAGAAAGAAAATCACGCCACGCTCATACTCGCGTAAAATTCGAAACAGCCGCACAGCAATCAGCACGATCAACACCAGAAGCAGAATTGGTGTCAGCAGCTCAGTGTTTACTGGAATACCCGGCATAGCCGCCTCCTTATTTTTTGGTCACTTGTAAGGTCAATCCGTCTACGGCAATCACCCGAATCAGGTCACCTTTGCGCAGCGGGACATCGCTCAACGCTTCCCAACGCTCCCCATCGACATGGACAAAACCTTGGCCTTCAAAGCTATCGAGCGCCATGCCTTCCATACCCAACATCGCTTCCTGGCCGCTGACCACCTGTTTTCGTCTCAGCTCCATCACCCGGCTTAAAACGAAGATGATCAGTGCCGCCGAGACGGCCGCGATGCTGTAAATCAGCCCCAGAGACACTTGCAGTTCTGGCAAATCGCTGTCGATCAAAAACACCGAGCCGAGTACAAATGCCACGATCCCACCAATGCCCAGTAAACCGAAACTCGGCAGAAACGATTCGGCAATAAACAGTGCAATCCCGAGCAGCATGAGTCCCATGCCGACGTAGTTCACCGGCAGCAGTTGGAAGGCATAGAGCGCAATCAACAATGAAATCGCCCCGGTGATGCCGGCAATGCCGAAGCTTGGGGTGTAAAACTCAAGCAGCAGACCGTACACGCCAATCATCATCAGGATATAAGCCACATTCGGGTCGGTGATGGTGGCAAGAAACTGATTGCGCAGATCCGGTTCGCGAATCTCGAGTTGTGCCTTGTCGACATTGAGACTGACAGCGCGGTGATTCACATCCAGCGTTTGCCCGTTCACGGCATTAAGCAAATCCTGCGGAGATTCGGCCATCACATTGATGACATTCATCTCCAACGCTTCAATCGCAGACAACGTAGCCGCATCGCGCACCGCTTTTTCAGCCCATTCCACATTGCGCCCACGCAGCTGTGCCAGCGAACGAATATAGGCAATCGAATCATTGAGTACCTTTTTCTCCATCGCGGTCGGTTCGCTCGGCTTATCCTGCTGCTCACCGCCACCCGGCGACGGGCCGCCAATCTGAACCGGGGTTGCAGCGCCGAGCGTGGTCGCTGGCGCCATCGCAGCGATATGGCAGGCATAGAGAATATAGGTACCGGCACTGGCGGCACGTGCGCCCGGCGGATAAACCAGACACAACACCGGAATGTCAGAGGCGAGAATATGTTGGTTAATGTCACGAAGGGTCGAGCTGAGGCCGCCCGGGGTGTCGAGCGTCACAATCACGGCAGGAGCATGCACTTGCTGATTGGCGCGCTGAAGCTCTTTGATGACGTAATCCCCCACAGCAGGGCCGATGGCACCACTGATGGCGATCACTGGAACGGTTTGAGAAGGCGCCGCTGGCGCATTCGTTGTATCAGCCGTCGCCAGTGTTGAAAAACTCAGAAGGCTGGTGAGCAGCACTTCCATCACCCGACGATACATACGCAGTTCCGATACAAAACTCTACTTTGAGTGTAGTCGAACTGCACGTATTCGCCGGGCAATGTTGAGTCAGATACGAAGGCAATGCCGCTATGACGAAAAGTTAAGAATCTTCCGCCACCACCAAATTATTGGTCTGGTTCTCTTGCAGTATTTTTTCAAGCATCTGGTTATCCATAATAAACAGCCACTTGCCTCGAAACGGTGTCATATAGACGGCATATTCTGCCAATGGGTCGGTTTTCTTACGTTGAATCCACACCGTATAACCCGGCTCCGTACTCAGAAATGCATCCCGCTGCTCTTTTGACCCGGGGATCAGAATCAGCGGCGCTTCCAGTCTGCCAGCATAACCAAAGGTGTTGTGGTATTTACCGACAAACGACACGCTGGCACCTCTGGCTTGCAACTGATGAATATGACGACCAATGTCAGTCACGTCGTAAAGATTGTTCAAGATTGGGGACAGGCTGGCCAACAGCGCAGATAAGCTCAGCATCAGTGCGCCAAGGTTCAGCGCCAAACGTTCAAACGGCAGAGGCCTTTTCCACAGCAACAATGCCATGAAAGCGACAGGCAACAACGCCCAGCTTTGGTATACCTCGGTGATTTGCGCGCTGCGAAAGACTTTCTCGACCCACAATGGCGAGCTCAGAATCGCAATCGCGACAAAAACCAGCATGGCAATGACCGCAGGCTCCGTCGTGAATTTTTCAGGACTGAGGCGGTTCGCCACCCAGATAGCAGCGAAAGGAAATACCGGAAACAGATAGTGAATCTGCTTACCGCTGAAGCAACTGAATATGGCGACCACAATGACGAACAGCGCCAAACAGAAGGTATCGCTGCGTTCTCCCCCCAGCCAAGGGCGGCTGCGCCAGAAGCCCGTCAGGAAGAACCAAGGAAACAACAGCGCTGGCAATAGCATGACATACCAATAAATTGGCCTCGCATGGGCAAACGAATCCTGAATGCGCCCCGCAGACTGCCCCCAGAAGATGGCTTTGGCGTACTCCGCGCCACCGGCAATCGCAGCGGGAATCGCCCAGGCCAGAATGACCGCAATCGCAATGAATACGCTCTGCACAATCGCTTTGAAAAAGGCTTTATTGATTCTTGACGGCGATGGATGCCATAAACGAACCAGAGTAATAAAGGGGATGAAATACACAAACACCACCGGCCCTTTGGTCAGCATGCCCAGTCCCAGAAACACGCCGCTCAAACGCGCCCAAAAAATGCGATCGGTTTGTGCGAATTTCCACACGCTGATAACAGCGAGTTGGATAAAGACTGTGAGCATCAGATCAAACATGATCATGCCCGAATACAGAAACCAGCCGAGAAAGCTAATCAGGATCAACGGGGATAACCATTTCGCTTGCGGTGAATCCGGATACACTTTTTGCGCAAGCTTGCTTACCAGATACAGGTTAATCAGTGAAAAACCCGGTACAACCATGCGGGTGACGGTTTCAGAGGTACCAAACAGCGCCCAGATGCTGCTGAATAGCCAGAACATGAATGGTGGTTTATGGTCGTAAGTCGCACCGTTGATGTGGGGCACCAACCAGTTGTTATCCAGCCACATCTCCCAGGCAACGGACACATAGCGTGTTTCATCAATTGGGAAGATGGGTCTGAATAAAACGTTCACTGAAATAAAAAACAGCGCAACCATCAGTGCCAAAACTGCATATTGAATGTTTGGTGCTATCGAGAACACCTGCTTCCTAGCCGACATTGAATCCCTTATTCACCCAGTGAATCCTAGGCAATTGATTGAATTTTATTATTAGTTCACCAAGGTGAACCTTTGATTAACTATAAATGAGTTTTATCTAATAAAAGGAATTCAATGTCGACTCTGCTGTTTACCGCACATCATGCATGTTTAATCATGCAACTTTGCTCCCTTAAACACTTTATCCACTTGTTTCTTATCACCAAACATCCCCAGCCCGACCAACGGTAATTGCTCGCTCGTGTATTGGCTGACCGTTTGGCGGTTTGCTTCGTCATGACCGGAGGCGAACATGTCTTCGACAAAAATCGCCATCTCTGCTTGCTGGCGATTCGCGCGCTGAACAAAAGTGGAGACCTTTTCTCGACTCGCTTTGAGCACGATGATCGGCTGCACGCACAAAGGCAGGTATGCATTGCCTGAGGCATCGCGATAACATTCCCCGGTTTTCACTTGCGGGCTACCGGTTACGCCGCCGGAAAGAAAGCTAACCACATTGAGTTTCTGCCAGGTTGGCAAATCGTCTGCCACCACAATGGCAAATTTGGTATCAAACTGCATGGTATTTCCCTTTGAATTATCTCTATTAATCATAATGTTACAAAAAAGCACTCAGCCCCATACTCACCGCCACAAACATCAGAAACAGCGCCATGAGTTTATTGATTAGCGTGAGGTAACTCGCCTGACGAATGTTGTTGCCCAGCAATCGGCCGAAAATGAAATAAGACCAAGGCGCGCCAAAGGCAAACACTGCGAGCCCCACACACCAAGCAAACAGGCTCACACCCGCAATCCCCGCCGCAGGAAATTGCACCGTCGCCACAGGCAGCGCAACCGTGATGCCTTTGGGATTGAGCAGTTGCATCATCAATCCATCGCGAAATGTCAGCGCGCGCACCTCGCTATTTTTATCTTCACCACTGTTGTCTTTACTCACTTGAGAGCGGAATATTTTGATGGCCAGCCAGAAGATATACAGCCCGCCCAGCACCGATGCACCTTGCAGCAGCGATTCGTTCATGATCCGCTCGCCAATCATGGCAACGCTGAAAAACAGGATGAACATCGCGACCGCAACACCGGAGAAGAAGCCGAAAATACGTTGTTGTTTTTGAATGCCATTATTGAGGCCAATAGCATTCACCGGCCCAGGCGTGTACATCACGCCAAAGGCATAAAGAATTATGTCTGTCATGGATTGCTCTGAGAGTGGTTAAGATTGACGAATCAGACGATCCGTTGTCGTTGATATTCAGCTGTTGCTGGTATGCAGTTGTCGCTGATATTGATGCGGCGTGATGCCAAAAACCCGTTTGAATTTACGATTGAGATGGCTGACATCAGCAAAGCCTAAGTCGATCGCCACATCCGACGCTTTGTCGCCCACTTCCAGCGCTTGCTTGGCGCGGTTCACCCGACAGTTAAGCACGTACTGATGCGGCGTCATGCCGAACTGTTCGTTGAACAGGCGAATAAAATGGAACTTCGACATATTGGCGGCTTGGCAAATGTCATCCACGCTCAGCTTTTGATCGAGGTTGCTAAGAATGTACTCTTTGGCGCGCAGCAAGAGTGTGTCTTTGCGGCCATGATAATGTCCGGCTTTGAGCGAACCGCCACCTAAACGAATTATCGATTGGGCAATCGCCAGCAGCGCTGCTTCTTCCTCTAACGCAGACAACGTCGGCTGACGCATCATCTGGCTTAGATTCAGCACTTGATGGCGCAGCTGTTCATCATGAAACAGCGATTGCTTGAGACGCGCCTGATCGGGCGTAATTTGCCCCAAAGATTGCATCATCTCCATCAGCGTATGCTGCGGAATGTAAAGCATCTCGTATTCCAGCGCCGAGCGTTCCCCGGCACAGCCGTCATGCACCTGCTCAGGATTGAAGATCATCACATTGCCCACATTGCTTTTGTGATACGTCCCGCCGCTGAAAA
Source organism: Vibrio fluvialis (assembly GCF_900460245.1). Lineage (NCBI taxonomy): Bacteria > Pseudomonadati > Pseudomonadota > Gammaproteobacteria > Vibrionales > Vibrionaceae > Vibrio > Vibrio fluvialis. The sequence goes on along the minus strand of NZ_UHIP01000002.1, from coordinate 1,048,094 downwards.
AATCCTGACGACCTTTGCGAGTCACACCAATGCTGTATTCTTCATGCGCATGCTTATCGTAGCTGAACTCCTTCATTCGGGCAGAAAAGGCGCTCAGACCATCGGTATGCTGGCTGGGAAGATACTGAAACTGCTCTTGCATGAGGTTCATTCACTCGCGTTAATCAATAAAGCCAGTATAGGAACGCACGCCGTGGTTGAATAGAACAAAATTGCGAACTTTCGCAGCGAGGACGCCAGAGACAAAAAAAGGCGAGAAATTCTCTCGCCTTTTGGATTTAACAAGCCACTCGACAATCAAGCACCTGGGCACACTTTTGGCTGGCGTTTAATCAAATGAAGACGTGGCAGCAACAAGCCTGCGATCACTACCGCAATCCCGACCAGTTGTAACTGAGTGACCGCTTGACCAAGCATAAAAGAGGTCAGCACAGAGAAAATAGGCACAAAGTTGAAGAACAGCGCGGCATTGGCTGAACCAAGGTGACGCACACCGTTCAACCACAACAGATACCCCGCCACCGTACCAAACACACCGATGTACACCACTTCCGAAACCCCCAGCGTGCTGCTGTTCCACAGCTCGGCAAACGGGTGTACTTCTGGCGATGCCAGGCACATCGCACCAATGACGGCCGCACCACTTAACATGCCGACAAAGGTATAAGGAATCACTGGCATCCAGCGGCTGATGCCTTGGCTGAAGTAAGTGTAAAGACTCCAGGCCAGCATACCGCAGAAAATCAGTTTATCGCCGTGATTGATCTCCATCGAAAACAGCGTTTCCAAGTGACCGTTGGTGATCACCATCAGCACGCCGGTTAAACTCACCAGCAGGCTAAAACACTGGGCAAACGAAGGCAGGGTGCGCAGCGCAATACAGGCAATGAGCGACGTCATCAGTGGGCTGAGCGCCATGATCAATGAGCCGTTGGTCGCATTGGTGTACGCAAGACCAGTAAACAACCCGAGGTTCAACCCGCCAACCCCAACGGCACTGACCGCAATCACCCACAACCACTGACGCGAACTCAGCTGAGGCTTGGGCATCCGCGCCGCTTTGATATAGAGACCTAAGCAGGCAGCCGCAATCACAAAGCGCCAGAACACCAGTGTCAGCGCATGCACCTCGTCCAGCGCGTGTTTACCAATGGGAAAGCAACTGCCCCAAAAGAAGGTACAGATAATGAGCAGAACAATCGCTTTCATCGTTGAATCAGATTTCATCGTCACTCCGAATGACTTGTCAAAACAGTTTCACTAGTGTATTGATTTCAATAACTGGATAAACAAGCAAAATTAAGACAGTAAATGCCAATAATGAAACCTAGCTATTCGTTAGACGATTTGCGCTGTTTTTGTGCTGTAGCACGCTCCGGCAGCTTCAAAGATGCCGCCCAATCATTGGGCATGCCACTCTCAACATTAAGTCGTCGTATCCGCCAGTTGGAAGCCGATTTGCAGCTTCGTCTGCTCAATCGCGATGCGCATCGTGTGGTGTTAACCAGCACGGGTGAGCAATATTTCCAACGTTCGGTGGCGCTGTTTGATGAACTTGATGATATCGATGAAGATCTGCACCGGGATAAACATCAGCCACAAGGAAAAATTCGCATCTCTGCACCGATCAATGCCGGTTCCCAGTTCTTGCGCACCATTTTTTATGATTTTCTGTTGCAGTACCCGGATATTCAGTTAGACCTGAGTTTTTCCAACTCTTTGATTGATATTGAAGCAGAAGGCATGGACGTGGTGTTTCGCGTAGGAAGCCCGGTGGTCGATAACTGGATCGCGCGGCCACTGAAACACATCCATTTCATTTTGTGCGCGCATCCCGATTACGATATTTCCACCATTACCACACCAGAGAAGCTGTGCGGGCATCCGACCATCATTTGTCGTCCGATGATTCCGTGGCAATTGGTGAATAAAGCGAGTGGCGAGGAATTTGATTATCACCCGCAGAAAGGTGTTCGTCTCGAAGTGGATGAAGTATTAATGCTTACCCATGCCGTGAAGACCGGGATTGGCATCGGCTATGTACCGGATTACTTCGCATTACCCATGATCGCCCAAGGGGAGATGACGCATGTCCTGCCCGACTGGAGCAGCAAAGTCAGAACACTGTTTATGCTCTATCGCGATCGTGACCACCTGCCGCTGCGGGTACGTTTGTTCGTTGAGTTCGTCATGCAGCGCTTTGCAGTGAACTAGCCTCACCAACTCACTGCTTTTCATCGCTACACTGGCTATTGCTGAGCGGTTTTATAGCCCAACATGTAGCTCAGTTTACTGTTCTGTTTGCTGAGCTTTTTAAACTTCTTCGCATCAAAATGATCAAACTGTCCCATGGCTTTCGCCGACAGGCCAGAGCCGCCAATATCGTTACTCTGTTCAGCCAGGATCAGCTTAGACGCCGCCTCGATGGCATTTAAGTAACCTTGCTCGGTGTTGAGATCGAATGGCGCCAGCGGTAACTGCGGCTTAAGTTGTTTCGCCCAGTAAAATTCAAGAAACGGCACGGGCTGAGCTGGCTTGTCCCAACTGACATCGCGCGCAAAGTACATCAGTGAACGATACGGATCGTCGGCAAAGTTTTCCATACCTAGCGTCGTTGGCAGCAACTGAGAAGAAATTGGCTGATCGCTGACATCAAACAGCCAGGTGTTTTTGTCCAGATCTAATTGTTTCCAGAACGCATCCATGGTTTTCAACCCACGATAATCTTTGTCCACCAGCACATTGACCGGAAACTCACTGCCACCACCTTCCATATGCCAGAAGGTATTAAAGGTATGATGACCGTCGGTGAGATAGAGTTGACTGTTCGGCGCAATGACCACCGTTTTCATATCCTTGCGCTCGGCACCTACTGGTTCCTTGCACTCAAAACTGGTTGCAATGGCGGGTTGGGATTGCGCATCAAAATGGCTTACTCCCTTCTGTCCGTTGGCTTCACAAATTTCATCAAATTGCTTTTCCGCATCCTGCTGATAGCGTCCTAACTTGTAATAAATCTGGTCATAACCCACGGAAGGTTGGGTAGGTTTTAGTTCCGTCAGCGTCACAGGAAGTACATCGCCCTGATGAACCTTGGTCAGATCAATCGCCCAAGCGGATGTGTTTAACGTCGCAAACAACGTGAAAAGTAGTGCTGAATATTTCATTCTCTCAAATCCTTTAAGAAGCGCGATGAGCAAGCTTAGTTCTGAGTTGTTACGGTTAGTTTACACAGAGACTTCAGTTGCTTAATCCATTTCGATACTTCAGTATTTACTTAAGTAATGGATTACCGCGTCACAATTGATAGTGATAACAACTAAATGCATTGAGCAATATGAAAATTAATTGTTCAATTTTATCAGTAGGCATTCACTTTTTTTTCACACTTTTGTGGCTAAACTAACGCAGTTCATACAAAAAGGATTTTTATTTCAATATGCAGCCTCAATTGTCAGTTGTTCTTCCCGCAAAAAATGAAGCCGGCAATATCGGCCCCCTGATTGAAGAAATACATCACGCGCTCAATACCCATATCGAATTCGAAGTCGTCCTCACGGATGATGGCAGTGATGATGCTACCGTACAGGAAGCGATCGACACCGCAACCAGACTGGACTGCGCGCTGACGGTCATGCGCCATCCCAAGAGTTGCGGTCAGAGTACTGCGGTGCATACCGCAATCCGTAACGCAAAAGGCAAGTTAATCGCGACTCTCGATGCGGATGGCCAAAACGACCCGGCCGATATCATTCCGATGCTGGACAAAGCCAACCAACTGACTGAGCCTCACTTCTGTATCGCCGGCTATCGCAACAAACGCAAAGACACCGCGTGGGTGAATTTCCAATCCAAAGTGGCGAATCAAATTCGTCAGGCGTTTCTTGCCGACGGAGTACCGGACTCAGGTTGTGGCCTGAAGCTCTTCCCTAAAGAAACATTTTTGTTACTGCCCTACTTTGATCACATGCACCGTTTCCTGCCAGCGTTGATCCGTCGTATGAACGGTACGATTGTGGTCCACCCGGTTCATCATCGTCAGCGTTCTGCCGGGGTTTCCAAATACAATGTCTGGAATCGTTTGTGGGTAGGTATCGTCGACTTGTTTGGCGTGATGTGGCTGCGTCGCCGCACTAAATGGCCCGAAGTCGAACTGGCCTACACAAAAGCAGATTATGAAAATCGTTAAAATCGCGCTGTTAATCGCGATCGCTTTTCTGATCTATCGCGAATCCAACAGCGAGCTTTGGCAACATATCGCCGATGAAAACTGGGTGCGAAGTTACCTGATCAATCATGGCACCTCCGGCACCATGGCCTTATTATTGTTTGGTGCCGTGTTTACCGGTTGTGGCGGCCCGCGTCAGTTGATCGCCTTTACCTTCGGCTTTGCGTTCGGCAGTGTTTGGGGCACCGCGCTGTGTGTACTGAGTACGCTCGGTGGCGCGCTGTGCAGCTATTCGGTGGCACACTTTACTCTCAAGCCGACACTGACGCGAAAATTTGGTCGCCGAGTAGAGCAGTTCCAACAATTTGTCGGCTCAGCACCGTTTTCGAAAATCCTCATTATTCGCCTGTTTCCCGTTGGCAACAACCTGATTACCAATTTGCTCTCCGGCATTGCCAGTGTGCCGCTCAAGGCGTTCATCGCGGCGTCACTGATTGGGTATCTGCCGCAAACTCTGATTTTTTCCTTGGCGGGATCCGGTGTCGGCTCCGCCAATGAATGGCAGCTGATTATTAGTATTGCGCTTGGCATCATCAGCATGGTGCTGACCGGGCATCTCTACCAGAAATACCGTAAATCACACACCAGGACGACCATTTAACAGGACTCTACCTTTTATGATCAAACAGATTTCTGAACGTTTTCATAGCGATGACTACTACAAAGTGCTCTCTTTGTTGATGGTTTTCGCTTTCATCATTATTTTTGCCGGTATTGGATTGCGCTCGCCCTGGCCTGCAGATGAACCACGCTTTGCTGAAGTAGCTCGTGAAATGGTGGTATCCGGAAACTGGTTCTTCCCAATGCGCGGTGGTGAGCTGTATCCGGACAAACCACCAGTGTTCATGTGGGCGATCGCTCTGGTTTACTCATGGATCGGCAATATGGACTGGGCGTTCATGATCCCGAACGCCTTAGCAGGCATGATTACTTTGCTGTGTGTTTACGACCTGGCAGCCAAGCTGTGGAACGTGCGCGTCGCACGCAATGCTTTCCTGCTGATGCTGATCGTGCCGCAGTTTGTATTGCAAGCCAAAACCGCTCAGATTGATGCGATGGTCGCCTGCTGGGTGACTCTGGCGATGTATGGTTTTGTTTATCACTTTTACATCAAGAAGAACTGGATTTGGTACTTTACCAGCTGGGCCTTTATGGGGCTGGGCATCATCACCAAAGGGGTTGGCTTTCTGCCAGTCTTCTTCCTGATTCCCGTCATCATTCAGGCAATCCGCCATAAAACACCTTTCTCGTTGGCCAATGCTGTCAAATATGCACTGGGGCCGCTAGCGATGCTGGCTGTGATTGCCATGTGGCTACTGCCGATGCTGCATTACGCCGATATCAGCGGCAATCCGGACTTTACTGCTTACAAAAACAATATTCTGTTTAAACAAACTGGTGAGCGTTACGCCAACTCCTGGGGCCACATCAAGCCATGGCACTACTACATCACTGGTGTGATCCCGCTGTTCTGGTTCCCGGTTCCGTTCATGCTGATGAGCAAGAGTTACTGGAAAAACTACCGCGCAACACCAGTGATTCAATCGTTGCTGATTTGGGTAGTACTGGTGATCATTTTCTTCAGTATCAGTCCGGGTAAACGCGGCGTTTATGTGCTGCCTGCCATTCCGATGCTGGTTCTCGCGGTATCACCATGGATGACCAATTTCAAACCGCATCGTGTTCTCAGCGGCTTTATTAAAAGCTTCCTGTGGCTGGTGTGTATTATTTTGTTGGTCGGTGCGGGGTTGGCGCTGTTTGATAGCCATATTATTACCAAGCACCTCGAAGATGAGATAGATACCACATCCCTGACTCTGTTTCTCGCCAGCGCTGGGGTGATTTGGACACTGTTGCTGGTGTTTCTGCGTCGAAAATCAGTGTATTGCATTCTTGGTAGCGTATTGGCGTGTACTTGGCTGCTCTACAGCACCTGGGGATACACTTTGCTCAACCCGCTCCGAACGCCCGCTAAAGAGATCATGGCCGATGCCGCGCAGCAAATTGGTCAAGATGGCGAACTGGGTCTGGTGAAATTTAAGGAGCAGTTCCTGCTGTTCTCTCCGATTCCGTTGACACAATTCAGTTATCTCGCAGAACCTGACCAGCAGTTCCACAATGCTTGGTTGTGGATGAAAGAGAAGCCGAATCGTTTCATCATGATGGCACAACGTGATGACGTAGAATGTTTTGACAACAGCAAAGCCAAGTTGCTGGGCTACGGCCACCGCCAAAGCTGGATGCTGTTTGGTCAAGATAGCCTGACGCCGACCTGTACACCGCCGGATCGCATTCAGCGCTATTCAATGCCCATGCCTCGCTGAGGCAATTGTGTCAGATAAAGACAAAACCGGGTCATTGGCCCGGTTTTTTATTGTCTGCCATGCGCAAGCGCTTTTCCGCGCGCTACACTCTGTGTACCGGAGGTGAATCATGCGCGAGTTTTCTCCCTTAACCCTGTCCAACCCGATTACGCAGCTTAGCAACGAGCCTGGCACACCCGCTTTCTGGCTATTCAGTCAGTATCTCGTGAATGAGTTTCAACTTGCTCAGCTATACGAGCCGGGAGTTTTGCGTGATCAGGAGAGTGAATATCTTCATCAGTATCGGGTCAGCCTGCGCCGCTGCCGCTCGCTACTCTCAATCATGGCCGGGTTGTATCAAAGCAAACCCGTCAGCCTGCTGTTGCAACAGTTCAAAACCTTGATGGAACCGACCGGGAAAGTACGTGATCTGGATGTATTTATTAACCCTCAATCGCATGACGCCGCGATCTTCGCGAAGCTGACGCCGCTGCTACCTTTTGTTCAGACTGAACGAGTCCAGGCTTTTGAACTGCTCACCTTGTGGCTGAAAGGCAAAGAGTACCGAGAGTTGAAACAAGCCACCTACGCCAGTTTGCTTGACTGCGCCCAACATCCTAGTGATATGGGCCTCGGTGATATCGCCGAGTTCGCACAAACACAGTGGAATGAGCATCATAAACGGCTTCTTAAACGCATCGACAAAGTCGATGCCCACAGCTCCGACGAAGCCATCCACAACGTGCGAATCGCGGGTAAGAAAGTACGCTATCTGGCCGATTTTGGTCTGGCTTTCAAACTTAATACCCGTTCTGGTTTGTCACTCAAGAAACTCAAACAGCTGCAAACTGAGTTGGGAGAATTCAACGACACCGCCAGTCAAATCGTCTTCTGTCGTGACCATCTGGCTCCTTTGCAATACGAAGTTCAAACCTCAGGAGCGATCGCGGAATTTATTGAGCATACGTTAGAACGTCATAAGCAGAACAAACAACGTATTCTCCACTCATTACACAAGCTTCATCGGCGAAAATAAGACATTAAAAAGCCGCAGTGATGACACTGCGGCTGACGTTACTTCGTTGTCTTTGCGTTAAGTTAGCCGTGTTTTTCCGCCACCATGTCAGAAATACAGCCCATCACGTGGTTACTCGCTTTCTCGGCATCACTGATCGTAGCAATCAAAGAGTGCAGCACGCTGTCGTCATTGAGCCAGTCTTGTTTCACCAAGTCCATCGCCACATGCATTTTGCTGTGCACCTCTTTGTGATGGCTCGCTAGGCGGCGATAGGCAGGCAAGTCTTTGAATGACTCATAGCCTTCACCTTCGTAGTACCATTTACCCAAGCGACAATGATGGTGATCAACACTCACGGCATGCGCCTCATTGCCTTCACCGTTGCTCTCCAGACCGATGTAGCCATTTTGCATGTAGATGATGTGATCCAGTTTGACCAGAGTTGCAAACGCGATGTCTTTAGTTTGGTTGATCAGCGCAATGGTCTCCTGCGACGAATTCGCCACCTGATCAAAGTTGGTGTGGAAGTGATTCACTTCATCGCCCACCTTAGCGGTTTGCTCACCTACTGCCATGGTTTGCGACACCATATCTTGAATCTGCTCAGTCAGCGACGTTACCACATTGCTGATTTCTGCTGTCGAGGAACGGGTGCGATCCGCCAGCATACGCACTTCATCGGCCACCACTGCAAAACCACGTCCCACTTCTCCCGCACGCGCGGCTTCAATAGCCGCGTTGAGCGCCAGCAAGTTGGTTTGCTCGGCAATATCAGTGATGATCTTAATCGTGTCTGAAATTCGCACACTATTGCTGCCAAGGCGTTGTGCCGTCTCTTCCATACTGGTCATGCGCAGGTTCATGTCTTCGAGCGCGTATTTCAGCTCTTTCACCGTTTCACGGCTGCCCTCCGCACCATCGCGGTTTTGCGTCGCAATCGACAGCACATCGTCCATCCTTTGCGACAGCGACACCAGTTCCTGCTGGTTGTTTTTCAGATTGATCAACAGGTTCGACGTGTTGATATGGTGCAACTCACTTTTCAAACGATTCTGAGTCGAAAAGATATGAGCATCGTGCATCGACCGAATTGCAATGTTGATGTTGTCCATCGTCGCGGCAAATTCGCCCGGCATACCATCGGATAAACCATTACGATGAAATTGCTTTTGCGAAGTACGCTGAAAGCTGTTCGACAGCTCTTTGAAGTTGGTTTCGACAATGTCGAGAAAATCGTTCAGTGCCCATGCCACCTGACCGACTTCACCCAAGCCTTTGGTTTGGGTGATACGTACGTGAATATTGCCTTGCTTGGCTTCTTCGAGCGCATCACAAATACGCCCCAGCACCATAATCGGGCGAATCTGATCGCGATAGGCATAAAACGCAAACCCGACAGTGAACACTGGCACCACTAAGTTGAGCCAATTAAATCCATACAAAAAGATATTGGCGATCGACAACCCAATGATCACCGCCACAAAGACGCAGCACAGCACCAGAAATTTTTGTCTGAGCAGCAGGATATTTTTACTGATATGACTGTTATTCATCACGCTGTCCTTTTTTATCGATACCGTTTGTACAAATCGAGAACATATTGCTCGTAGCTCATGCCTTGCTCTCGCTCAACGGTGTTCACCATCCAGTTCCAGGAAAGCTCCGGAGCCTGCTTTCTGTCTGCGTGACGTTCCTTCTCAGACATCTGCTGATAGATTTTTTTGATGACCTCAATCGACTCTTTAGGCGGTGTGCGGCGCACGGAATAGTAACCTACCGTTTTGCCATTAATGACGTCCGGGGTGATATTGGCGAAAACCCAATAGTAGTTTCCATCGGCGGTTGTATTTTTGACGAAACCAAAAAACTCCTGACCGGATTTGAGTGTTTTCCATAAACCATGAAAAACACCCCGGGGCATCGAAGGATGACGAATGATGTTGTGATTCTGCCCCAACAGCTGGATTTCAGAGAAATTAGCGACGCGCATGAAAGTGCGATTCGCGTAGGTTAAACGGCCTTGAAGATCAGTTTTACTTATAATCATCTCGTCGCGGCCAAACGAGACTTCCTTTTCTGTGCTCACGATTACTCACCACTAGTGATAAAACCCACATAAACTATAGCGACAAATATATGGATTCATTTAACACTCGCAAGCAGATATGCAACAAAATCTGCAAACTACCACTTTAGGGGGTATTAAATTAAGGCAATCGATTGCAAAAGATTATCTTTTACCTCCCCTTTTTCATGTGATTTGGCGAAAAACCGAACAGCTTACGAAACGCAGTAATAAAGTTGGCTGAATGCGCATAACCTGCTATTTCTGCCGCTTCCTGAATGGTGACACTGCGTTCTTCCAGTTTTACCTTAACTTGTTGCAGCTTACGCTCACGCAGGTATCGTTGCAGGCTCATGCCAAGCTCTTTTCTTGCCGCACGTTGCAGGGTTGAAACGCTCATTCCCAGCTCCTGGGCAATGGTTGTCAGCGGCATGTCGTCAACTTTTTCCTCCATCAGAAACATTTTCAGCCGGTTTGACTGGGCGTCATGGCGCAAAGACGACACAAACGACCGTTGCCTGATGTTCGTCATCAGGTTATCCCAGACCGCCAATGCAAATGCCTCACGCATCAGAGATTCCGCCGCACTTTGGCTGCTGGTCAGATTGAGCGCTTCCGCCATCTGGCCGATATGCGGTGGTAACGACCAGTCAAAACGACTCAAATGACGGCTGAGCACCTGCTGAAAGTGCTCTCGGGTTTTGTCATTCATCGTCGTATCAAGCCAATGGGTTGAAAATGAAAGCACAATACTGCGGCTGCGCACATAGGCTTTGGCCGCGCCGCGCACTAATCCGGGTTCGAGGTAATTAATGGCCGTCGCGACGATCGGATCGGACTTATGGAAACGACACCCTTTGAGCTGATGAGTTTCTCCGTAGGTCATTAACGCCTTGCTCTCCAGCGGAATGGCAATGATCAACTGCGGCGGAATCTCGCGCTGAGTAGAAAAATCGGCCTTATGTACGATGTCCTTATTGTGGAACAGAACTCCGTCCTGCACTTTCAGGTTTTCAACCCTGCCGGTAAACAAACCGCGCTGACGAACGTTGAACTCTCCGACCACTGAATTACTCATCACTACTTTGACCATTTTGAAAAACTAAATGAACAGAACGCAAAATATTGTCCCGATAATGAGTGATATATTAACGCCCACAAAATCAAATGAAAATAATTATCATATAGATTTAAGGAGTTAATCGCTTTATGGTGGTCTTTCAAAACAAAGCATTGAATCCAGTGGCGCTGGCTATTTCAGTTGCCCTTGGTTTCGCATCCCTTCAACCAGCGATGGCTGAAGAATCTCAGGACAAAGCTGACGAAACGGTTGTGGTTTATGGTAACCCGCTGTACGGCATGGCGCCGTCAGAAGAAACGGGCGGCTACAGCGTTGATTCTGCTACGGTAGGCACCAAAACACCCGCGGCATTGAAAGACATTCCTCAGTCGATCACTGTCCTGACCAACGATTACATTGAAGAACGTAATTTTGTCGCCGTGGACGATCTCGCTAAATACACCCCGGGCTTGCGCACTATGGTCAACGACAGTGGCCGCTCTTCCATTTTCTCCCGCGGCTACGAATACGATGAAGTGAACCTGAACGGTTTGCCATCCCCGATGCAGAGCAAATACGGTAACCTGCCTTCTCTGGCGGCGGTCGACCGCGTCGAAATCATGCGTGGTCCATCCGGCCTGTTCAACAGCACCAGTGAACTCGGCGGCGTGATCAACATGGTTTTGAAACGCCCAACGGAAGAATTCAGCGGTTCGGTGACGGCGCGTTACGGCAGCTGGGATCGCCATTACCTTGAAGCAGATATGGGAGGTTCACTGAATGAAGATGGCACCGTGCGTGGCCGCTTTGTTGTCGCGAACGCCGATATCAAAAACCAGGTGGATTACAACGACAACGATAATGGCACCTATTACGGCACCATGGAATTCGACTTGTCTGATACCACCTTGCTGTCCGTATACGTCCTGCATCAAACCAAGGACATTGTGCCAACCAATGGGTTGCCAGCCTACAGCGACGGCTCAATGCTCAACGTCAGCCGTAGCACCTATTTGGGGTCTGCGGACGACAATTTTAACGCCAAGACCACTGATGTCGGCGCGTCCTTGCAACACGCTTTCCCGAATGGCGGTGTCGGTCAGATCTCAGCGCGTTATATGGACCACGACATGTCGCTGGAGCAGACTTACACCAATGGTGCGGTGGATGCCGATGGCAATACCGGTCTGATGTTCAGTGCGCAGGCAAACCAACAGAAAAACGCAGCGTTTGATGCAAACTACAGCCAGATGTTCGGCCTGCTTGGCCATCAAAGCGAGTTTGTCGTCGGTACGGATTACAAACGCTACGAATCAGACACACAGAGCTACACCAACCGCAAGTTCGCGTCGATTAACGTGTTTGATTACGATCCAACCAGCGTTTCCACACCAACGTACAGCTACACCAGCAATGTCCATGAAGTGCAATCGGAACTCGGCCTGTACGGTAAAGTGACGTGGCGTTTGCTGGAACCTCTGGCCGTCATCACCGGAGCTCGTGTTTCCTGGTACGATTTGGAAAGCACCACCACGACACTCTCTACTGGCGCAGAAAGCAGCGAAACCGATAGCTTTAATGGCAAGATCACCCCTTATGCCGGCGTAGTGTATGACCTGACTGATGAGCACGCGTTGTATGCGAGCTATTCAAAAGTGTTTAAACCGCAAACCAGCCAGGATGAAAACGGCGACATGCTCAAACCACGTGAAGGCAACCAGTGGGAAACGGGCGTAAAATCGTCACTGCTTGATGGCCGTCTGAACACACGCGCCAGCGTATTCCTGATGAAAGACAACAATATCGCTGCGCAAGCATACGATGACAGCGGCGTCGCTATCACCAACACCTACTGGGCGACCGGTAAAGTGGAAACCAAAGGGGTGGAACTGGAAGCCACTGGCTACCTGACTCAAAACTGGATGACGATGACAGGTTATACCTTCACTGATATCGACGAAAAATCCGGCGACCACAACTCCAAATTTGATGCCATTCCTCGCCACTCACTGTCATTGTGGACTGATTACCATCTGGCAGACTGGGTGCAAGGCCTGCACATCGGCGGCGGTATGACCGCAGTGAGCGATTACTCCTTCACTAAGAATGGAGTGACCACGCATCAGGGCGGTTACGCACTATTCGATGCCGCGATTCGCTACGACATCACCGACAATATGCAGGCGACGTTTAACGTCTACAACTTGTTTGACCGCGAATATTTCTACCGTGTCGGCACAACCACCACATTCAACATGTACGGTGAACCGGCGAACGTCATGGCAGGCTTCACTTATAAATTCAAATAACGCCTGTCTGCAGGGCGATAGCCCTGCTCTTCTTGATTGCAAAACCCAATCGGTGTTGACTCCGATTGGGTTTTCGCACTGATTTACACTGGAACCCATCTGTTTATGAAGAAAATCATCACGACGTTCGCCGCCTTGCTGAGCTTGTCATCTGCCCAATCAGCTCCGCTCAACTACGCTCAGCTATACACTCATCACTCGTCGCTGCTCAACGAAGACCGCCAATACAGCGTCTATTTACCACAAGAGTATGCTCGCTATCCCAATCAGCATTTTCCGGTACTGTATCTGCTCGATGGCGATCAGCGCCTGTTGCAGGTTGCGGGGATCGTCCATTCATTTCGTTCCGGCCTGACGCCTGCGATACCGGCGATGATCATCGTCGCCATACACAATACGGATCGTATGCGTGATTACACCCCCAGCCATACCACTCAACTCCCCAATGGCGAATCAGCAGGTCCGAGCTATGCGCATACCGGAGGCGGACCTAAATTCCTGCAATATCTGACTCAGGAACTGCGCCCAGACATTGAACGCCAATTTCGTACCACTGCACCCAACCTGTTAGTGGGGCACTCTTTAGGCGGGCTGCTCGCACTCGACTCTGTGGCGCGCGACAAAGGCGCTTTTCAGGGCTATATCTCCATTGATGCCAGCCTATGGTTTGACTACCCAAGCAACTATCAGCGCATTGAACATGCGTTGATTACGCCGCTCAAACACCGCTCTTCGCTGTACATCGCCGTCGCCAATAACCCCTACACGCCAGGTTTTGGCCGCTCAGCCTTTCACCGCGATCATCTCAAAGCCTTCGCTGAGAGCGTCAACGCTCACCCGGCAGCCAATCTGGATGTCACTTTCCACTACTACGAAAACGACGATCACCACTCGGTCTATCATCCGGCGGTTTATCAAGGGTTGCAGTGGCTGTTTCGCGGCTATCAGTTGGATCTCTCACCGGGCAAATTGAACCGTGACCAAGTCGTTGCCAATTATCAGGCACTCAACTCTAGGCTCGGTAGCCAACTGGCGCCAGATAGCGACTACCTCAACATGGTGATCAATAAAGCCAAACGTTGGCCGCAAATGCAAATTGATGCGAACCAGGCGCAAGCAGTGAAAGATTACTTTGATAGTGAGTCGCAGGCAGAGAAGTAAAGACAATACGGCGATTCGACCTTTAGCGGGTCGTCGTATTCAAACAAGAATCCGTGAAGCGCCGAATTTCAGGCATAAAAAAACCAGCATTAAGCTGGCTAGGAATTGATATTCAAGGAGAGAATGGAGGCGCGTCCCGGAGTCGAACCGAGGTTCACGGATTTGCAATCCGCTGCATGGCCACTCTGCCAACGCGCCTTACCTTGAACATCATTCGGGGCGTTCCCCGTTGCGTTCGCTGCACACTTTACGGATTGAGCGACGAGAGTCAAACAAAAAAATACTTTTTTAGTTTGCCTGCTGAGATTTACACCAGATTGACCAGTTCTTCAGCGCTCAAGCCGCCTGAAACGCGTTATCTCACCACTTGCGCATTAAGCGCCCGACCAGATTAGGATGATAGTGCCAGCAGTGATCAAACATACTCATCAGCTCAGGGTTGCCATATTTGGACAAACTGATGGCATGAAAGCGGTTCTTTTTCTGCTTCAGAAGCTGTACTTTGGCCAGAATTTCTTCGTCCTGTTTTGGCGCGATGAAATCGGAAATCACCACCATATCGGCGTTTTTGTAGCGGCCCCCCTCCATCAACTCAATGGATTTGAGCATCACAGGTTCAAGATCGGTGCCGCCGTGAAACGCGTAACTGAGAAAATCGCTCGCTTCACGCAGACCGTCCTGTCGGGTCAGTTCATAGGTAATGTGTTCAGTCGAAAACAGCATCACAAAGCAGTCGCGATCTTCGGCCAGCGCAATCTGCATCAGGGCATAAGCCATCGCTTTGGCGCATTGCTCAGGAAACCCGTTCATCGAACCGGAAGCATCAACACACACAATGAACGGACCTTTCTCAATATCGGCCTGCTTGTTATCCGGCCGGTGAGCACGCACTTTGCGCAGCGTGCGTGATTTACCCTGCATGCGATAGTTCATCAAACGTTTGTCGACCAAATGTTTGTAGAACACCACTTCCAGCTCAGGATAAGCCAGAAACATGGTTTCGTTGGGCAGCAGCTTGTTTAAATCGTCACTTTCATGAATGCCGACGATGTCATCGGTCGCCTCATCAGATTTCTCTTCCACCATTTGCAGCTCTTCGGCTGGCGCACGATTAAGATCCGGATCATCAATATCGCTGGCCATACGACCTAACTGTTCAGCAATTTCCTGCAATCCCTGATTCTTTTTGAGAAACTCCGCGTGACGTTTCATCACCGAGATATCACCGCGACTCAGCTTGGCAGCCGCCATATCCCACAAGCGCCCGACACTGGCCTCGTCACCCGATTCGGTCACCTTGTCCATATTACGGATGGTTTCCATGCGCTGGTAGAGATCGGCCAGCAGCTTTTCTTTGTTGGCTTCCAGCTCGAGAATCTGCGCCTGACGAATGGCATCAGACAGCGACTTGTACCACTGATCGCAAAAGAAATGAGCAAACATAGGGTTGTGAATGCCTTTGTTTTTTTCCAGCAGACGGCGGGCGGGCAAATAGAACGCCGAATGCCATTCCAGCTTTTTCACCACGTCAGGGATGCGTTCAAAGAAGGTCTCTTCATCCCAGTGAATCACTTCCTGATAGAGTCCTAATTCTTGCTGAAAACGCTCGGTTTCGCACACGCGGGTTATGCGTTTTTTCACGCTACCGCGCCATTTGAGCAGATGGCTTTTCACCGACGATTTTACGCCACGGCTTTCTGCCATCATCATGACCTGAGAACGACCCATTAAATCGCTGACCGCTGTATCAATGATCCCGGAGTCAGCAATCATCAGCGCGAGGTTCAGTCCGTCTACACCGAGCATTCAGGCCACCTACGAGAAGAATTGGTCAAGATTGCGAAAACGCTGCACGCTTTTCTCGCACTCGGTCTGAGTGCCATCGAGCTGCTGCTGAAGCTGCTGCAATGTCGCTTCCATTGCGGTCGGCAGTTCCGGATCGATAAAGTTGTGTGGCAGCGCGCCGTGGAATTTAGAACGAACTTTACGCAAGTGGTGCTCAGCATGCTGCAGTTGCGTCACTGCCTGCTCGGCCTTGACCAACCAATCCTGATACAAAGAAGCGTCCAGACCTTGCGCTGTGACCAGTGACACCAGCACCGAACGGTTGGCAATGTCTTTGATCACCAGATTGTTGCTTGCATCCACATCAAAACGCAGACGGCACAGGTTGGTGTTCTGATTGACGTAACCATACACATCGCCACGGCCTTCTTTGATCACGCGCTCCAGTTCGTTCTTCGGCACGTATACCCAGCGACTGTCACCTTTCTCCGACTCTGAAACCGACATGTTGCTTTGCAGCAAGACCAGTTTCACCAAGTCATACGCCGAACCGACTTTGTAGCTTTTAGCGTTGCTGATGTCATATTGGTGGAATTGCTTTTTGATAAGACCGGTTGAGGTTTCCATCGACAACATCATGCCGAATTCAGATTCCAGCTCATCCTGAATCGCGGTGAGCTCTTCGCGGCACAGTTCGATTTGCTGCTCGACCTCAAGTTGGTCAAATGCATAGCGCAGCGCAAACTCGCGAATCACTTCGCGCACCACTTCACGCGATTCCGGGCTGTTCCACAGACAGTCTTGTAACAGCAGCAAATCGAGCGGATTGATCGCATCGCGACCATTAAAGAACGCGCTGGCTTTGAGCAGCTTCACTGCTTTTTTCCAACGGCGGTCAGACACATACACATCGGCTTGTGGCAGATGGCTATCCTCAACCGCCTTCTCCAGCATATTTTTCAGCTGATACAGCTTCTCAAACACATCATCACTCAGCTCCAGCTTATCCAGTTGAGACTGCCATTGATGATACTCTTCGTCAGTGATCGCCAGCCCGTCAGGAATACGCGCTTCCTGCGGCGTACCGACGGTCAGCATGGATTTAAAGTTCTGCTTGTTTTGAATGCGGTTAACGAACACACGTACCAGCATGCGGTCATACAAGGCTTCAAGGCCACTGTCTTCATCCGGCAATTCGTTGGATGCAGAAACCAAAAGGCGCATCGGCACGCGTTCGATATCGCTACCGTTTTTGAACGTTTTTTCGTTAACGACGGTCAATAGCGTATTGAGGATTGCCGGGCCGGCTTTCCAGATTTCATCCAGAAACACCACTTGCGCGGTAGGCAAGTAACCTTGCGTCAGACGCACGTAACGACCGTTGTCTTTAAGCTCTTGGATACTGAGTGGACCAAACACCTCTTCCGGCGTGGAAAAGCGAGTCATCAGATATTCGAAATAGCTGCTGTTATCGAACGCTTGGATCAGTCGTTTGGCGATTAAACTTTTGGCAATGCCCGGAGGACCGAGCAGAAATACACTCTCACCGGACAAAGCGGCAAGAAGACACAATTTGATGGTACTTTCACGTTCGTACACGCCATCAGACAGGGCTTTGGCTAATTTATTGATACGTTCTGAGAGAAGCGCCTTTTGTGCGTGAGAGGCAGAAGACGGATTGATCATAGAATCGCTCCACGGCAGGCTTGGACATTAGAATAATAGTAGAAAGACTTATACATTTGTTATCACTTTGTTACAAGTGTATTTTTATCTGAACGCATCCTTATATCAGATCTCCTTTCCCTGAAATATCACGGAATCAATGTTTGCAGATTTGAGAGTTAGCTCACTAATTAACCCTAATACAAACAAGGACTAAGTGCCACTTTAACCTCACTGCTTCACATCGGACGCAGAACGACCAATCACCGCACGTATAACACAATCCCATCAGATAGTGTTTGGGTTATGAAAACAAATTGAGTTAAGGTGGAAACAGACAGATTCCTACACTGATTCATGACAGTCGCGAATAGCAACTCTTTGATATTAATAAACAATGCTATTAATAACCAAACGCGGCTCTCACCCAACCTGAAGATTATTTGCATGAGCAAAACCATACACACCTGGAAAACCATTTCTCTGATTGAAGAAGAGGTGCAACTGCCGAACGGGCGAACCGTAACGCACACCACGATTGAACACCCGGGCGCTGCGGTGATCCTGCCTGTCACAACAGACAACAAAGTGGTCGTGATCCGTCAGTTCCGTCCCTCTTTGAAAAAATGGTTACTGGAACTGCCAGCCGGTACCATCGAGAAAGGTGAGCAGCCACTGGCCTGCGCTCAACGCGAACTGGAAGAAGAGACGGGCTACAGCGCCAGCCAATTTATCGAACTTGGCCAAGTCACACCACTGGCCGGGTTCTGCGACGAAATTCAGTACCTTTATGTCGCGAAACAGCTCAGCAAAACCGCCCGTTTTGAATGCGACGACGATGAAGTAATCGAAGTACTGGAATTGTCGATTCACGAGCTGGAACAAAAGATCATTGAAGGTGAAATCAGCGATTCCAAAACCATCGCGTGTTTAAGTAAAGCCAAGCTTTGTGGCTATCTGTAAAAAATCGAGACAAGGAGTAGAGATGGATTTTCGTTCTGATACTGTGACCCGACCAACTCAGGCGATGCGGGATGCCATGGCCAACGCGGAAGTGGGAGATGATGTCTATGGGGATGACCCGACGGTTAATGAGCTCGAATGCTGGGCCGCTGAGCGTCATGGTTTTGAAGCGGCGCTGTTTACCACATCCGGTACGCAGGCCAACCTGCTTGGTTTGATGTCTCACTGTGAACGCGGCGACGAGTATCTGTGCGGCCAGCAAGCCCACAACTACAAATATGAAGCCGGCGGCGCGGCCGTCCTGGGTTCTATTCAGCCGCAACCGATTGAAAACAATCCGGACGGCACTCTGGATTTTGCCAAGCTCAAAGCCGCCATCAAACCGGATGATTTCCACTTTGCCCGTACTCGCCTGCTGAGCCTGGAAAACACCATTAACGGAAAAGTGCTGCCATTGGAATATCTGAAACAAGCGCGCGAATTTGTCGATCAGCACAACCTTAAGCTGCATCTTGACGGGGCACGCGTCTACAATGCAGCCGTGGCGCTGGATGTCGATATTCGCGAAATCTCGCAGCACTTTGATTCAATGACGATCTGTTTGTCTAAAGGACTTGGCGCGCCGATTGGCTCGTTGTTGCTTGGTAATGCCGAATTCATTCAAAAAGCACGTCGCATTCGCAAAATGTTGGGCGGAGGTATGCGTCAGGCGGGGATTCTTGCAGCGGCTGGCAAACTGGCACTCACCGAGCAGGTTGCTCAGCTCGCGACCGACCATGAAAACGCGCAACATCTGGCACAAGGTTTGGCTGCTTTACCGGGCTTTCACGTTAATCCAGAGCACGTACAAACCAACATCGTCTTTGCCAAACTCGACAGTCAGGTCGATATCAGCGCCATTTGCCAACAGCTAAAACACAAAGGCATTCTGGTGTCTGCCGGCAATCCGGTGCGCTTCGTCACGCATAAAGACGTGACGCGTAGCGACATCGACCAATTGCTCGCAGAGTTAGCCGCTCTGCTCTAGAACCTCTTGCGCTTCCCCTAAGGGGAAGCTTTACAATAGGCGCAGTTTTTCATGGAGATTCCATTATGCGCCTATGGCTACTTTTCCCAGTCCTCTTTGTGTCACTCAACGCTCAGGCCGTTGAAGGCGATCCCGTTCTTGGCCAGCAAAAGGCGCCAAGTTGAATATTTTGTCATGGCTCTGATGGAAAAGCCGTTAACTCAAGCTACCCTAATCTCAAAGGCCAGAGCGAAAACTACCTGTTTTCGTCGATGAAGGCTTACCAAAATGGTGAACGTTCCGGGCCATTAGCGCAGATGATGCAAGCGCAGTTGCAAAAGCTCAATGATGAAGACTTGCGTGACATTGCTGCATTTTATGCTTCACAGGGCGATTAAATGAGCAAACAGTCGCTATCACTGTGCTTTTTTCCGTGAAACTCCGGATCAGATCTGGTAAAACAACGGCCGACAAGGTGGACTAAAAGAAGCAATGACAGAAAAGAGACAAGGGCGCCGCAGCGCTCAAGATGCACAGAAAACCCGATATCACATTTTAAAAGTGGCAGCAGAAATGTTCTGCGAGCTCGGCTATGCCCGGGTTTCTCTGCGTCATATCAGTGAAAAGGCCGGCGTATCGCACAGTCTCATTCGTCATCACTTTGGCAGCAAAGAGAAGATTTGGCACAGCATCAGTGATGGTCTGCACCTTTACATGCAACATTACATTCGCAAGGTGCTGGACAACATTCCCGACACCACTCCGGTGAACGTCAAACTGTATACCTTTATCATGCGCCTGCTCGCTCATGGTCTGATCGTCAAACAACCTATCCAACTGATCGCCGATGCCGTGCGTCAGGAAGATGCCTTGTTCGACTACTTCATTGATACAGCCGGTGAGCTGGAGTGTCTGATTGAAGACTTATCCAACCAATACAACACTGAATACCCGGATTCCCCAATTAAAATCTGGGAGCTGAAGTGGCAGATGATTATGTACACCCATGGTGCTGCAAGCCTTACGCCGTTTTTGCGAGAGACCTTTATCGAAGAAACCGACGATCTAGATGTCTGTCTGCTGCGCCACTGGCAACTGTTTAACGACATTATGGTGCACAAATTTAATGTACCTTCAGAGAGTGTATTACAACCAAAGGCGGTAACGGATCTGGTTTACAATCTGGACTACAACTGGGAAAAACAGTGCGCGCAAATGTGTGAGATAGCGGAAGAATAGAAAAAAGGCTGCCCGAGGGCAGCCTTTTTTAATCGTGTGACATCGAGTAAATCACCACTCAATAGCGGTTACTGCTTTTTGCCACGGTTGGCATGAATCTTCAGTTTGGCTTTCATTTTACGCTTTTCCGACGAGCGGCTGTTACGGCGAGGCGTATTGCTCTCATCACTCATCACTACCGGTGACGGCTCATACCCTTTCAGCCACTCTTGCGGCAGACGCTTATCCAGCAGACGCTCGATCGCTTCCAACAGAGGCTGTTCATCGTGGCTCATCAAGGATACCGCAAAGCCGGATTTGCCAGCTCGGCCCGTTCGGCCAATACGATGAACGTAATCTTCGGCCTTAAACGGCATATCGAAATTCACCACTTGTTCCAGCTCGGCGATATCAATCCCGCGCGCGGCGACATCAGTCGCGATCAACGCGCGAACTTTACCTGCTTTGAAATCATCCAATGCTTTCTGGCGTGCGCCCTGACTTTTATCACCGTTGATCGATGCGGCCTTGATGCCATCCAGTTTCAGCTCTTGTGCCAGAGCATCACTGCCTTGCTTGGTGCGCGTAAACACCAGCACCTGCTGCCAGTTACGTGAACCAATCAGATACGCCAGCAGTTCACGTTTGCGCTTCTTATCCACCGGGTACACCATTTGCTCAACCGTATCAGCTGTAGAGTTACTCGGCGCCACCTGCACTTCAACGGGTGTTTGCATCATGCGATGAGCAAACGCTTTGATTTTGCTATCAAACGTCGCGGAAAAGAATAGGGTTTGGCGATCATGCTGCATTTTACGCAGTACGCGCTGAATGTCCGGCATAAAGCCCATGTCGAGCATGCGGTCGGCTTCATCCAGCACTAAAGCTTCTGCGTTGCCGAGATAGAGCGTTTTCACGTGGGCATGGTCAAGCAACCGGCCTGGGGTTGCGATCAGAATGTCCGCCCCGCCACGCAAATTTTGCTTTTGAACGTTCATACTGGTGCCACCATAGGCAGTAACGATTTTCAGCTCGCTGCCCTGAGCATACGCTTGCAGGTTATCGAACACTTGCTGCGCCAATTCACGGGTCGGAACCAGAACCAGCGCGCGAATATCCTTACTGTTGGCTTCACGAGGCGCCGGGTTATCGAGAAAGCGCTGAATCAGTGGCAGACCAAACGCGGCGGTTTTCCCAGTGCCAGTCTGCGCGCCCGCTAACACATCTTTCCCTTCCAGCACATGCGGAATTGCTTGAGCCTGAATATCCGTTGGCGTTTGGATTCTAAGCTGCTGCAGACGCTCAACCAGCGCCGGAGCAATGCCTAATGAAAGAAAAGTTGAAGATTCTGCGGACATGTTACTTACTCGAAAAACAATGGGCCGCGGATTGTATCAGACCTCTGCGCGTTTGGCTTTCTCTAATACGTCCGGATAGAGAGAGGAAAACAGTTGGCGCAAAGGTTGGTAGTGCTTGTTCATACTGTCAAAACAGTAAGCCAGAGTCGCCATACGTGCACTGCGCTGCGACATGCGTTGCAGCGCAAACTCGATGTTATCGAAGTCAGCATAAGACTCCAGCCAACGTCCCTGCCACATATGTTCAGAAACGCGGGTAAAGCGCTCGGGTAACTGCGCTGGATACGCCTGCTGAACCTGTCGCTGCGCGCCGTTTACGAACGCTCTTAGTGAAAGATCATGGTACAGGCGCCACTCTTTTGCCAGGCAGTGATCCCAGAACATATCCAGCGCAATCGGCGCAAAACGGCGGGTTTGCGAGGAAAAGCAAGCTTTGGCTTGCTGCATAACCGGATGACTGTCTGTGTATGCATCAACCAAACGATGCAAACGAATACCACGCGCAATCTCGGGAGAAAATTGTGCGCTGGGGTCACCTTTGACAAAATCACCTAACAGGTTGCCGAGCAGACTACTCTGACAATGATCCGCGATGTGGAGATGGGCTAGATAGTTCATAAGCGGAAAGCCAACACCAAGGGTTGGCTTATCTGACGGGATTATTGAAGACAGAAATCGTCGTTGATTTCTTCACGAGCTGACTCGTATTCAGACAGATCAAAACCAATTTCAAGCGCATCAAGCAGCTCAAGACTGTCTTCTTGGTATGTTGTTTGGTCACTCATTGTCGACCTCCTTAATAAAACGCGGGATTCACCATCCCGTTTCCTTTCTATATTGCTTATATGACACTCTTGTGAAAACCGAAAGTCATCTTGCAACAAAGTATGATGTTTATCATAGGTTGTGCCGCTTTTGCTACCCCATCAATCAGCACAGCCCAAGATGTATACTTTTAATTACAGTTATGGATTTTTATTTTTACAAACACGTTGACCAAAACCCCTTGGTGCTACAAAATAGCTCAAAACCAGCGATTATGACGTTATTAACTGGTTATTATTCGCACAATGCACTTATGCAACCACAACAATCGTACATATAAGTTTACATTATGATGCAATCAAAGCTTTTAGGCAGTACTTTGATTATCGCTGGCACCACCATTGGTGCTGGTATGCTGGCTCTGCCGCTAGCCTCAGCCGGAATCGGCTTCTCCACTTCCCTGATGATTATGCTCGCACTGTGGGCACTCATGGCGTTTACCGCGCTGCTGATGGTGGAAATTCACCAATACGCAGACAAAGACGCAACGCTACACACGCTTGCTAAACAGATCCTTGGCAATAAAGGTAAATGGATCGCGACCTTTGCTATGCTGTTCCTTTTCTACGCACTTTGCGCAGCATACATTGCCGGTGGCGGCGCGCAGTTTACCAACCGCATCAGCGAATTTACCGGCCTTGAAGTGAGCGGGCCGACTGGCACACTGATTTTCACCCTGATTGTCGCGGCGGTCGTTACCATCGGTACGGGTACTGTGGATCGCGTCAACCGCCTGCTGTTTGCGGGTAAGATGGTGGCCATGGTGATGGTGTTAACCTTCCTTGCACCAAATGTCAGTCAGTCTTACCTGCTGAGTATGCCGCTGGGCCAAGGCCTTATCGTCGCCTCTATTCCGGTCATTTTCACCTCCTTTGGTTTCCACGGCAGTATTCCGGCGATCGTCAACTACCTGGACGGTCACACGCCTTCTCTGCGTAAAGCGATCGTCGTCGGCTCTGCGATACCGCTGGTCATCTACGTATTCTGGCAAGTGGTGACACTGGGTGTCGTAAGCCAACCGGATCTGGTTAATAACGCGGGTTTGAGTGCGCTTATCGGCACACTATCGCAAACCGTTCATCAGTCGAACTTAGGCCATGTGATTGGTATCTTTGCCGATTTGGCACTGCTGACCTCATTTTTGGGTGTCAGCCTCGGCTTGTTTGAATTCATGGGTGACACCATCCGTAAGAAAGATGGCAACATGAACCGCATCGTCGCGTCGCTGGTCACTTTCACTCCACCGTTGATGTTTGCGCTGTTCTACCCACAAGGTTTTATCATGGCACTGGGCTACGCCGCTATCGCACTGGCTGTGCTGGCTATCTTCCTGCCGTTGGTGATGGTTGCCCGCGTACGTCGTCAGGCGAATAACAACGACTACTACCAAGTAATGGGTGGCACTCCGGCTCTCGCGATCACCGGTGTCGTAGGCATCCTAATCGTCGGCGCGCAGCTGCTCATTACCGTCGGGGTTCTGCCATCTTTGGGCTAATCTTACTTTCGGTAAAGTAAACGCAACAGGGTGAATATCACGGTATTCACCCTTTTTATTATTCGCACACCTAATTTGACAAACATCTCACTTTCATTAATTAACCCAACATATATTTCATAAATTTATGCAGGGTTAAACACATTCAGCGGTACGATATACCCGTCTATTCCAATCTATTTCTGTTGCACCGGAGTAACCATGAAAGAAGTTCAATTCAGGACGATTGACCGCGTGTTCATTAAGATGTCGATCAACGACAAAATGTGGGTGATTTTTGCCCTCTTTCTGACCGCGTTAACTGCCATTGCTGGCGCTCGCTACTTCGACACGCTGACGCGTTTTGAAGATCAGTCAAAACTGGCCGTAGAATACAAATTACAAGGGATGTTAAGTCATGGTGACGTGACGACCATTCCGGGGCTACAAACTCGCTCAAGCATTGCCGATACCACTTATAACAACGGCCGCGTGACCGCAACATCAAGCGCGAGCGACGGTAAAGTCTATGCACTGAGCGAAGATTTCACTCGTCAGGCACAGCAAACTCGCTCAGATGCCCTGACCTCTTTCTTTATGGCCTACTTGTGGGCGATTCCGTTTGCCATTTTCGTTTACTGGGTAGCCACCTTCATCGGCGGCGCATTGTGGGTGCTCTACACCACCACATTGAAAATTGCGGAAGGCGATTTGACGTCACGTCTTGGTTTTCACCCGGGCCGCGATGAGTTTGGTACTATCGGCTGCGCACTGGACAACGCCATGGATACGCTGACTGACTTAGTGGTATCGGTGAAAGACAACTCATCGACTCTGAGTGACAGCTCAAACTCGTTTGCCAAAGAGATGAAAGAGAGCGAAACCCAGATTCAAAACCAGTATGCGTCACTGGATTCTGTTGCCACTGCGATGGAAGAGATGACCGCCTCTGCTCAGGAAGTGTCGAGCATTTCTCAGCAAGCGACTCATCAGGCCGAGCAGGATTCAAAGCAGGTCGATAGCAGCCGTCGCCGCGTACAACAAGCGATCAATGAGATTGAGCAGCTATCGCGATTCATTGCGCAAACCTCTTCTTCGGTCTCGACCCTGAACGAGAACGCGATTCAGATTAACGAAGTGATCACCACCATCAACGCAATTTCCGAACAGACTAACCTGCTGGCACTGAACGCCGCGATCGAAGCCGCTCGCGCTGGTGAACAGGGACGCGGTTTTGCTGTGGTTGCGGATGAAGTGCGTACCCTGGCCAGCCGCACGCAGGCAGCGACCGTTGAGATTCAGTCAATGATTGAAAAACTGCAAACCGAAAGCCAGAACATCGCTAAGATGACCCAGCAGACGGTGACACAAGCTCAGAGCAGCAGTTCGCTGGTGTCTGAAATCGGCCAGGACATCAACCAGATCGCCGACTCTGCGCAAATGATTAACGACATGAGCGTGCAGATCTCTACCTCTGCGGAAGAGCAGAGCTCAGTGGCAAATGATATTGCGACAGAACTGAGTGATATTCGCGCGCAGTCCAACACCATCCGCACAGTAGCGCAGCAATCCTCGGCAGGTATTGCCAACATTGCGCAAGCCACGCGCAACCTTGGTCAGATTCTGGAACGTTACCGCACCAACTAAGCTTAACTGTTCGCAGACAAACAAAAAGCCAGTCATCAGACTGGCTTTTTTATCTTTGCCACTAGGCTTGCGGATAACCTTGCGGGTTATTGGATTGCCAGCGCCAGGTGTCCTGAGTCATCTCTTCCAGCGTGCGCGTCGCTTTCCAACCCAGTTCTTGCTGCGCTTTCGCCGGGTCAGCCCAGCACTCTGCGATGTCGCCCGGACGGCGTTCCACCAGCTGGTAAGGCACGGCTTTATCTGAAGCCGCTTCAAACGCTTTCACCATCTCCAGTACACTGTAGCCATTGCCTGTCCCCAGGTTATAGACGTGCAGACCCGCTTTCTCGCCCACTTTTTGCAGTGCTGCAATATGACCATCCGCCAGATCCATCACATGAATGTAATCGCGCACACCAGTGCCATCTTTGGTCGGATAATCGCTGCCGAATACCGACAAGAATTCACGGCGGCCGACAGCCACTTGTGAGATAAACGGCATCAGATTATTAGGAATACCTTGTGGGTCTTCACCCAGTTCGCCCGATGGATGTGAACCAACCGGATTGAAGTAACGCAACAAGGTAATGCTCCAGTCCGGGTTCGCTTTTTGAAAATCGGTCAGACACTCTTCGACCATCAGTTTGCTGCGGCCATAAGGGTTCGTTGCACTGGTCGGAAAATCTTCAGTGATTGGCACGGATGCCGGATCGCCATACACTGTCGCCGATGAGCTGAATACCAACGACTTCACGCCCGCTTCACGCATCGCATCCACCAGCACCAGAGTGCCATTAACGTTATTGTCGTAGTATTCCAGTGGCTTCTGTACCGATTCGCCCACGGCTTTCAAGCCAGCAAAATGGATCACCGATTGGATCTGATGACGTTGCATCACGTCGATCAGCAGTGCTTTGTCACGAATATCGCCTTCGATAAATTGAGGGCGCACACCTGACACTTTTTCAATGCGCGCTAATACGGTGGATTTGCTGTTGTACAGGTTGTCCAGAATGACAGGCGTCATTCCCGCTGCAATCATTTGAATGCAGGTATGGCTGCCAATGTAGCCCATGCCACCTGTTACTAAAACGTTCATGCCTAGCCTCCTTAGAATTTGCGGTCATTGTAGCGGCATTAGCCCCTGAAATCACTCAGGAATCGGCTTGATCTCGCTGTGCCTTATCAATGAGAACAAAACGCCCTTTTCCGGAACACTTGGCCTGATACATGGCACTGTCCGCTGATTTCATGATGGTATCGATGTCTTCATCGACAGAGTCGACAAAATAGATCCCCAGACTCGCGCCGACGTTCAGCAACAGGCCGCGATAGACAATATCCTGCGCTATTAAAGTGAGCAGCCGATTTGCCAACGACGCGACACTGTCACGCTCACTGGGATGAATCACCAACACAAACTCATCGCCAGAGAGACGCACCACCAGATCGTGGCTGCGCACCTGAGAAAGCAAACGTTCTGACACCTGCCTGAGCACTTCATCACCCGCATCGTGACCATACGAGTCGTTGACTTGTTTAAAGCCATCCAGATCCAGATAGATCAGCGCAAACGGCACCAGTTTGTTACGATTGGTGGCCAGAATATCTTCCAGTACACGGTAAAGTTCACTGCGATTGGCCAGCCCGGTGAGCGAATCATGATGAGCCAGATACTCCAACCGCTCCATCTCTTTGATGTTCGACAAATCGGAAATCATAAACACCATGTCGTAATCGTGTGGCGCTTCCGGCAAAGAGATTCGATTCACCTTGATCAGCAATGGCACCAGATGACCGTCCTGATGTTGCTCCCACACTTCGCCCTGCCAACGGCCCTGCACGGCCACCGCTTCCGAAATGGCGGGTAACAGATCAGAAAGCTGCTGCCACGCCACGCTGTTCTGGGGTTGTCTATCCAACATTAAGTCGCGGCTATAACCGAGTAACCGGGTTACCGCCGGATTAATTAATGTAATTTCACCCTGAGCGTTGAGCACCATCAAGCCATCCTGACTGTTCTCAAACACCCCGGCCGCCAGACGTTGACGGCGCATAGCAATTTCAACCTCAGTGACATCCTGAATGGCGAACAGCGTCTGCCCCGGACGAGACAATGCCCGGCTTCCCACCCGCAACAACAGCTGATGGCTGAACACATCAGTAGCAACCAATAGCTGCTCATCGAGCTGAATTTCATTGCGCAGTGCCGATTCAATCAGATCGATATCCTCGGTTTTCAGCACATGAAACAGATTCGCCCCGCGCAGATAGGCACTGGTGCATTTGAACACATGATTGGCAGCATCATTGGAGTGAATGATCATCCCCATCGCATCGACAACCACCAGTGCGTGCTGCACGGTGTCGACCACTTCGTTCGCGAACGATTTTTCCTGCTCCAGCTTGTCGAGAGTAAACAACACCTGACGTTCACGCTGTTCTAACTTATCCAGCATGGTATTAAATGCATTGACCAGATGGCCGATCTCATCGTCCGAACGGCTCACCAGTGTTTGGCTGCGCTCACGCTTTTCGATGAACGCTTGCATCGCCTGATTGAGTGCCAGCACGGGAGAAAGAATCATGCGCTGCGCCATCCAGTAAAGAATGAGACCGCCAACCAATAGCAGCGAGAAAA
This sequence comes from Vibrio fluvialis, assembly GCF_900460245.1. Lineage (NCBI taxonomy): Bacteria > Pseudomonadati > Pseudomonadota > Gammaproteobacteria > Vibrionales > Vibrionaceae > Vibrio > Vibrio fluvialis. Next base: position 1,019,389 of record NZ_UHIP01000002.1, on the reverse strand, counting down.
AGAAGCTGGCGTTATACAGCGCCGATTCGTAGAGCTGGTCGATCGATTGCTTGGAAATAATGACCCGCAAAGACGCCATGTGATCGGTGTCGATTGCAACGGGCACGCGCAGGTAAATATAATCATCGCCAATCGAATACTGATGCAGGCGAATCTGCTCTCGCTGCGCTTCGTTTGGTATCGGCGCGCTGCTGTCTGGCCGCTCATACATCGCAAACAGCTGCTCATATTCGTTGTACAGCTTGACCCGTACCACATCGCTGTCGGCGGAAAATGCCGACAACACTTCTTGCGCCGCCAGTTGATCATCAAACAGCACCGCCGCCTGAAGGTTGTATGCCACGCCTTTCGACAACACATTGACCCGCTCGATGAGGTTGGTCTGGCGTAATTCTGTGGCGGTATACAGCCCGAACCCCTGCGCGATGAAGAAAATCAGCGTCATCAGCAGAAAAATAGGAAACAGCAGTTTGGTGCGCAATGACAGATCAGCCATACCGCCGACCTTGTAATGTCAAATATCGCAGATTCATTATGGCCAATGTGGGCCTGTTGTTAGGTATCATTTGTCTCGATTTCTGCCACTGCCTTCGATAAAGATAGGCGCAAATTATTGATTTTGAGTAATTGCGAATTCTAAACGGCTATGTCTGCGACACGTCCTCCGCGTTGTACCCGCTCAGTTTTTCACCTATTTTACCGCAAAAATCCCGCACTCACTCGCACGAACTGGGAGCATCTTGGCTCAGGATAAGACCGAGCGAATTTCCTGAATCTTTTCTGGTTCACTATTCTTTTCAAGGGACGCGTAAAAATCTGGACAAACCGCTGAGAAACCGGAGACTGCAATACAGGAACAATGAATAGGATCACTGTTTGCAGCGCGCATTTCCTGCAACTTAACCGTGACTTACACAACAAGGATAGCGAATCCGGTGACTACACGTACAATCAAACTCAACTGCGACATGGGCGAAAGTTTTGGCGCCTGGAAAATGGGCGCCGACGATCTGGTGATGCCGTATGTGGATATGGCGAACATCGCCTGCGGCTTTCACGCCTCCGACCCTCACGTCATGAGCAAAACCATTGATATGGCGCTGCAACACGATGTCATGATTGGCGCTCACCCGGGTTACCCCGATTTACAAGGGTTTGGTCGCCGCTCCATGGCGTTCAGTGATGAGGAAATTTGCGAAATCCTGATCTATCAGATTGGCGCTTTGAAAGCGCTGTGTGAAAGCAAAAATGCCGAGTTGAGTTACGTCAAACCACACGGAGCGCTCTATAACGACATGATGCGCGATAAAGAGATCTTCCGAGCCGTGGTCGATGCCGTGTCAGTGTTCAACGTTCCGCTGATGATTTTAGCTTCATCCAACAATCAGGATTATCTGGATATCGCCGACAGCTATGACGTCCCGCTGCTGTTTGAAGCGTTTGCTGATCGCACCTATCTGGCGAACGGTAGCCTGACACCACGCTCCATGCCCAACGCGGTGCTCAAAACCGAAGATGCGATTCTGAGCCAAGTGCAACAAATTGCAAAATATGGCAAGGTAACCAGTGCCGATGGTTTCGTGATTCCCATCGAGGCCGACACATTGTGTGTACACGGCGACAACGACGAAGCCATTGCCTTAATCGCCAAAATTCGCGACCAACTGGACATATGAAAAGGATTTTAATTGCGCCTCAATTACTCTATCGAGCAGGTTGCAGAAAGTAGCCTGCTGATTCGTTTTGATCATCAAGCCCATGCTTCACTGTCTCTCATCATCGGAGAGATAGCCAAACGAATCCGCCTCACTCTGGGAGACTACGTGATGAACGTGACTCCATCTTACACCACCATTCTGATTGACTACTTACCGTATCGCATTGCACCTCAGACCTTCGCAAAACGCGTCATACAGTGTGTTGAGAAAGCCACCGAGAAGGACGCTCAACCTGCGGCGGCCGTTGAATTGCCAGTTTATTACCACCCAGATGTCGGGCCGGATTTAAGACTGTATCAGCAACAGGGTCTCTCTCTGGATGACGTGATTGCACTGCATAGCAAGCAAACCTACACTGTGTGCGCCATCGGATTCGCACCAGGGTTTGCGTTTATGACGGAAGTGGCCGAGCCACTGCGCCGGCCGCGACATGCCACGCCGAGACTCTCTCTTCCAGCAGGCAGCGTTGCGGTTGCCGAGCAGCAAACCGCGGTCTATCCAAACGCCTCGCCTGGTGGGTGGAATATCATCGGGAACTGCCCTCTGCCACTCTTTACGCCAGATACATCGCCGATGATACCTTGGGGGATTGGCAGCCAAGTGACGTTTCGTGCCATCAGCCGGGATGAATTCCTTGAGCTAGGCGGAATAATCGCACCTGAGCAATTTCAATGGGAAAGCGCACGATGAAAACTTGCATGACAGTAATCAAGCCAGGTCAACTCAGTCTGATTCAGGATTTCGGCCGCTTTGGACTTAGCCATGTCGGCATTACCCAATCGGGCCCGGTGGATGATTATGCTTACAGTTGGGCTAACCACCTGCTGGGTAACTTGGTCAATGCTGCCACTCTGGAAATTACCTTAGGCCAGGCCGAATTTGAGCTTCAGCATCCTTGTCAGATGGCCATCACGGGCGGCGACCTCAATGCCACACTTGATGGCAAACCACTGACTAACTGGTGTACGTTCAGCGCGCAAAAGGGACAACGGCTTAAGTTTTCCCTGCCGCGCAACGGACTTCGCTCTTATCTCGCGGTACGCGGCGGTTTTGTGGTTAACGCCCACTTAGGTAGCGTCTCTACCGTAAAAAAAGAAGGTCTGGGCGGATTGCATCAGAATGGCAAACCACTACAAAAAGGTGACGTGCTGCAATTCCTGCCCCACTCGCTAGACGCAAAACCGCTACAAATGACGTTTCGACTCAAGCCAGATTACAACCTGCCACTGCGACTGCGGGTGATTGAGAGTTACCAGAACGCCAGCTTTGACAAAGAGAGTCTGCACACCTTCTTTAACCGTACCTACACCGTCAGCCAGCATGCCGACCGCATGGGCTATCGCCTGACCGGGCCAGAGGTCACGCCTCCCTCAGAGCCCATTCTGTCGGAAGGGATCGCTCTCGGCGCTATTCAGATTCCACCGGATGGGCAACCGATTGTGCTGCTCAATGATCGCCAGACAATCGGCGGCTACCCAAAAATAGGTTGCGTGGCGAAGATCGACTTACCACGTTTAGCACAAGCCAAACCCGGCCAGAGCGTTCGTTTTGTCAGAGGCGATTTGGAAGGCTTGCAAGATGTGTGGTGCCAGTGGGCACGATTTTTCGGCTACTAAAAGTCCGCGGAGCCACATTTGTCATTTTTACCG